>NZ_DYZD01000271.1 GCF_020741345.1 Nocardiopsis listeri | reverse complement strand
ACTGGTGGAGGAGGGCAGCGCCAGCTACCCGGCCATCCAGGCCACCATCGCCCCGAGCCGTAGCGGCGGCGCGGAGATCATGGAGGTCACCGACGGCGGGGCCGCCGCCGACGCCGGCCTGTCCACCGGCGACGTGGTGGTGTCGTTGGACGGTGAGTCCGTCGACTCCCCCGACCAGCTCATCGCGCAGATCCGGGCCCATGAGCCCGGAGACGAGGTGACCCTGGGCGTGGTGTCCAAGGGCGAGAGCTCCCCGGAGGACGTGAAGGTCACCCTGGGCGAGCAGAGCGCCGCGGCCGCGACCGAGGAGGTCGAGGAAGAAGAGGACTAGAGAAGGTCTTGGTCCTGCCAGAGGCCGACGGGGGCGTCGCTCCGGCGGGATCATGGGTCGACGGGAAACCGACCCTGCGAGCGAAGGGGCGGTCCGGCACTTGCCGGGCCGCCCCTTCGTGGTCACGGCGACCCTGGACGCCGCCGGCCGCGCCGTCGGGTACGGGCCACGACCTGAACACACGCCTGAGAACTGAGAGACAGAAGCGAACACGGAGAGTATTGTTCCGTGAACCGTGTGCCACTATCAGGGTCGTCCCCGTGTTCACCGCAAGGTCGGCGACGGGCCATTCGGATGGCCCACACTCGTGATCACCACGGCAGGCCGCGCGAAGCCCCAGGAGAATCCGGTATGTCCACGTCCTTCGCACCCCACCCGCCCACGGCGACACGTCCGGCCCCTTCCCAGGGCGGACGCCGCCGGACCAGGGTCCTGATCGGTACCGACACCTACCCCCCGGACGTCAACGGCGCCGCCTATTTCACCGCGCGGCTCGCGCGGGGGCTGACCGAACGCGGTGTCGAGGTGCACCTGCTGTGCCCATCGCCCACCGGGCGCCCCCACGTGGTGGAGCGGGACGGGGTGGTGGAGCACCGGCTTCGGTCCATGCCCTCCTTGGCGCATGAGAGTGTCCGACTGGCCCTGCCCGCGGGTGTACGCGGCCACCTGAACCGCCTCTTGGACCGGTTGCGTCCGGACGCCGTGCACATCCAGAACCACTTCCTCGTCGGCCGGATGCTGGCCGGCGCCGCGCACGACCACGGTGTGCCGGTGGTCGCCACCAACCACTTCATGCCCGAGAACCTCTTCGACCACCTGCGGATGCCGTGGTCCCTGCGCCCGTACGCCGCCCGTCTGGCCTGGTGGGACCTGAACCGGATCCTGGGCCGGGTCGAGCACGTGACCACGCCCACGCCGACCGCCGCCCGGCTGCTGCGCGAACAGGGTTTCATCCATCCGGTGGAGGCGGTCTCCTGCGGGATCGACCTGGACCGATTCCGACCGCCACCGGAGGGTTCCGTCGTCGCCGAGCGTCTGAGGCTGCGCGCGCGGTTCGGGTTGCCCGACCGTCCGACGATGCTGTTCGTGGGGCGTCTTGACGAGGAGAAGCGCGTCGACGAACTGGTGCGCGCGGTGGCCCGCACCTCCGACGTACAGCTGGTGTTGGCCGGCCAGGGCGCGCACCGCGAGAGGGCGGAGGAACTGGCCCGGAGCGAAGGGGTCGCCGACCGGGTCCGATTCCTCGGCTTCGTGGCGCACGGGGACCTCCCGGACGTCTACCGGTGCGCGGACGTGTTCACCATCGCGGGCATCGCCGAGTTGCAGAGCATCGCCACGTTGGAGGCCATGGCCAGCGGGCTGCCCGTGGTGGCCGCCGACGCGATGGCCCTGCCCCACCTGGTGGAGGAGGGCCGCAACGGGTACTTGTACGAGCCGGGCGACCCCGGCGCTCTCGCCGACAGGGTGGAGTCCGTGTTGACCACCGAGCGGGAACGGCCGCGTATGGGCGCGCACAGCCGGCTCATGGCGTCACGGCACCGGTTGGAGGATTCGCTGGAGCGCTTCGAGCACATCTACGTGGACGCGTCGGTCGGGGCGCTCGCCTCGTTCTCCGGTGGCCGATAGAGCGGCAGGGCGAACCCGATGACGGTGCCGCCGCCCTCCCGGTTCCGGGCGAAGACCTCTCCCCCGTGGTCGCGGGCGATCTCGTGCACCATGGACAGGCCCAACCCGGAGCCGGGCAGGCCACGGGCGACGGTGGCCCGGTAGAAGCGTTCGAAGAGGTGGCGGATCTCCTCGGGGTCCACGCCCGGGCCCCGGTCCAGGACCTCCACCACGCCCTCGCGGACACGGATCTCGATGGGTCCGTTGCCGTCGGGGTCGAACTTGGCGGAGTTCTCCACGGGGTTGGACATCGCCCGTTCCAGGGCACCGGGACGGCCCCACACGAGGCCGTCGTCGGCGTCGACGAGGATCTCGCGGCCGGTCCGGCGTCGGGCCCGTGCGGCGACGCGTTCGGCGATGCCCGCGAGCGCCACCGCGCTGCGGGTCTCGTCCTCGTGGTCGCCGGTGGCCAACCCGACCAGTTCGTTGACCAGGGCGGTGAGCTCCTTGGTCTCGCCCTGGAGGTCGTCGAAGAGCCGCTGCCGCGCGTCCGGACCGAGCCGTTCCACCCGGCCCAGGACCTGCACGTTGGTGCGCAGGCTGGTGAGCGGGGTGCGCAGCTCGTGCGCGGCGTCCTGCACCAGACGGCGCTGTTCGTCCTTGGAACGGGCCAACCGGGCGAGCATGCCGTTGAAGGCGCTGGTGAGCCGGCCGACCTCGTCGTGTCCGGGTTCCTCGGGGCCCACACCCGGACCACCGGCACCGCCCTCGGGGGTCCCCCCGTTACCGCGACCGTTGCGCGTGGTGGTGACCGGGTCGAGGCGGCCGGTGGAGCTGACGTACTCGGCGGCCTCGGTCAGACGGACCAGCCGGCCGGTGATGCGGTGCCCCGCCAACCAGCCGACCGAGGCCGCGCACAGGGCGGCGAACAGGCCCACCCACAGGATCTGCGTGGCCAACCGGCCGATCATTTGTTCGATCGGTGAGAGTTGTTGGAGCAGTTGGACGGCGCCGCGTCCCTCGCCCAACGAGACCGTGCCCACCCGATACGCCTGGTCGTGGACCTGAAGCTCTCGCTGGCTGATCACTCCGGGGTCGTCGGCCCGAGCCACCTCCAGGTCCTCTGAGGTGGGGTGGAAGGAGGAGATCTCGTGCTGGTTGGCGAGCAGCCGCGCCCAGCTTCCGTCGGGGCCCAGGATCTGCGCGTCCAGGCTGCCCGGGGCCAGGAAGGAGAGCCGGTTCTCCTGCACGTCCTGGCTTTCCTGCGCGGACACGATGAGCTGACGGGACAGGTTCTGCACCGCGCCGTCGAACTCGTCCTCGGCGTCGGCGCGGATGAGCGAGGCGGCGGTGCCGTAGGCGAGCATGCCGATCAGGGCGATGGTGACGGCGGCGACCGCGGCGAACATCACCGCGAAGCGGGTTCCGAGTCGCCAGTCGCCCGGGTTGAGCAGGACGCTGTGCCGCTTCGCCTCCTGGACTCGTGACTCCGGAACGGACTCCCTGTGGGGAACGGACACCCTCGAATCACCCCTGACGCAGCGTGTACCCGACGCCTCGAACCGTCTGGATCAGCGGTGGTCCGCCATCCTCCAACTTGCGTCGCAGATAGCTGATGTAGACCGCCAGGTTCTTCGACTCCGGGCCGAAGTCGTAACCCCAGATGCGGTCGTAGATGGTGGCGTGGTCCAGGACGATGCCGGAGTTGCGCATGAGCAGTTCGAGCAGGTCGAACTCGGTCTTGGACAGTTCCACCTCGCGTTCGCCGCGCCACACGCGCCGGGCACGGGCGTCCAGGCGCAGTTCGCCCACCCGCAGGGGCGCCTCCTCGTCGGCACCCTCCGGCACGGGGGCGGCGCGGCGCAGCAGGGCGCGCAGCCGCGCGAGGAGTTCGTCGAGCTCGAAGGGTTTGGCGAGGTAGTCGTCGGCGCCGGCGTCCAGCCCGGCGACCCGGTCGGGCGTCTCGACCCGCGCGGTGAGCATCAGGATGGGGGTGCGGTCGTGCTAGGCCCGCAGCACCCGGGCCACCCCGAGTCCGTCGACGCCGGGCATCATGACGTCCAGGACCAGCAGGTCGACGGGTTCGGCGTGGACCGCCGCCAGGGCCTGGACGCCGTCGGCGACGGTGCGCACCGTGTACCCCTCCAGTTGGAGGGCGCGTTCCAGGGACTCCCTGATGGCACGGTCGTCGTCGGCGACCAGGACGGTGGCGGTGCTTTCCATGTGCCCATGCTCTCTCACCAGGGTGAGAGAGCGGTAAGAAGTCGTCGGGAACGGGGTGTGGCGTCCTGGACGTGCGTTCGAATCAGGCGTTCGGGTCGAAGGTGCGGGTGCGCTCCAGCCCGGCGGCACGGCCCTTGCCGGCCACCACCAGCGCCATCTTCCGGGAGGCCTCGTCGAGCATCTCCTCGCCCAGCATGACGGCGCCGCGCCGGTCCACGGTGGTGGCGTGCTCGTAGGCGTCGAGGATGAGTTCGGCGTGGTCGTAGTCCTCCTGGGAGGGGGCGAACACCTCGTTGGCGGCCGTCACCTGGAGCGGGTGCAGCACCCACTTGCCGTCGAAGCCGAGCGCGGAGGTGCGTCCGGCCGCGCGACGGAACGCCTCCACGTCCCGGATCTGCAGGTAGGGGCCGTCGACGGCCTGGATCCCGTTGGCCCGAGCGGCCACCAGGATGCGCATGAGGACGTGGTGGTAGGCGTCGCCGGTGTCGTATCCCGGCGGCTGCTCGCCGACCACGAGGCCCTTCATGTTGAGGGAGACCATGAAGTCGGCGGGTCCGTAGACGAGGCTCTCCAACCGTGGGGAGGCGGCCGCGATC
>NZ_DYZD01000270.1 GCF_020741345.1 Nocardiopsis listeri | reverse complement strand
GTTGGGGCGCCGCGGCTACGAGGCCTTCGCTCCGGTGTGGCCGTCGATGACCCGGGAGTTCGCCGGGTACAACGTGATGCCCCGGTACGCGGTGTCCATGACGCTCACCGAGGAGGACGAGCGTTGGCCGGCCACGATCCTTCCCTCGGTCGAGGAGGTCGCCGAACTCAAGGAGGGTGAGGGCGCACCGATCCCGGTGCACGGGAGCGCGACGCTGGGCCGGTCCCTGGCCGACGCCGGTCTGGTCGACCGATACCACCTGTTGGTCTTTCCGGTCCTGCTGGGCGCGGGCAGGCGTCTGTTCAGCGACACCGACCGGGATCTGACCGAGCTCTCCCTGGTGGAGCACGAGGCGTACTCCAACGGGGCCCAAAAGCAGGTCCTGGACGTCGTGCCCTGAACCACCTCGATCCGGTAACGCCGATGATTCTTTCAGGCGTTACCGGATCGAGGGGCGTCCGGACGCGGGGTCAGCCGCCGTTGGACTGGCGTATGCCTTCGGCGAGCGCGTCGAAGGCGTAGACGAACCCGCCGTCCTCACCGCTCACCGTCATGTAGGCGTCGGTCGTCCCGGGTTCGATGGCCACGTTGGTGGCCGTGTCCAGCCCGGATGCGGCGTCCTCGGGCACGTTCACCGTGGTCAGGTGCTCGCCGGTCGAGGAGTACACGAAGATCCGGGGCTGTCCGTGGACGGCCTGGTAGAGGTTGCCGTCGGCGTCCACCGCGATGGAGTCGATCCGGCTGGTGCCACCGTCGAAATGAAGCGCCGTGTGGGAGGTCAGCACCTCCGTACCGTCCTCGTTCAGCTCGTAGTGGTCGACCCGGTTGGCCCCGTACAGCCCCACCCACAGACCCGAGTAGTCCGGGGTGAAGGCGATCCCGTTGGGCGCGGGCAGGTCCTCCGCCAGCACGGTCGCCTCGGCCGTCTCCCCGTCGATCCGGACCACCCTGCCCTGTTCCTCCCAGGCGGGGGCGTCGAAGCCGGCGGAGTCGCTGACGTACATGTTCCCGGCCTCGTCGAAGGTGAGGTCGTCCGGGTTCATCGGTTCGCCGTCGACGTCACCGGAGAAGAAGACCTCGGGGTCCTCCCCCTCCGCGGTGATGGAGACGATCCCGCCCCCGGCGAAGTCCGTCAGGTACAGGCGGTCGTCGAGCGGACCGAACTGGGCGGAGGTGTAGGCGCCGGCGTCGTCGGTGAAGACCGTGGACACCTCCTCGGTGTCGGTGTCCACCCGCAGCACCTTGGGTGCCCCCGCGGGCGTGGGAACGTCGACGACGAGCAGGCTCCCGTCGGGGGCCAAGACCGGCCCTTCCAGGAGCGTCATACCGGTCTCCTCGTGCACCGAGGTCACCTGCGTCAGGAGTTCGGCGGTGACCTCCCCCTCCCCCGCGGCCTCCTGTTCGGTCGCCTGCGGTTGCGGATCCGAGCACCCCGCCGCCGTTCCCACCAAAAGGAGCGCGGCGAACACGCGGGGCGTGGCCGCACTCATCGGTCGCCCACCTTCGACCGCGGGACCAGGACCTCGTCCATGCGGGTGTTCCGCCACTCGCGCAGGATCCGGTGGAAGGCCACCGGTCCCGGGCCGAAGGAGTTGCTCCTGCCCGTGCCGGCACCCTCGCGGTTGTAGTAACCGGGCGTGCACCGGGCCTGGAAGTCGGAGTTGTCGTGGGCGCTCTCCCACACCACTCGCCCCCATTCCTCGGCCGCCTCCGCGGAGGGTTCGACCGCCTCGGCCCCGACCTCGCGCGCCCGTTCGATGACGGCCGCGATGTGTTCGGCCTGTTCAAGGAGGATGTGCGCGAAGTTGACCGAGTTGGCGTTCTGCAGCGACCCGAGGTGGAAGAGGTTCGGGAACCCGGGGCCGTAGAAGCCGTGCAGGGTCTTGGGTCCTCGGCTCCACGTGGCGAGGAGGTCCTGGCCGTTCCGTCCACGTACCGGCAGGGCCCCGGACAGCACCCCGGAAACGCCCACCTCGAACCCGGTGGCGAAGACGACACAGTCGACCGGGTAGGTGGTGTCGCCGACCACGATCGCGTCCTCGGTCATACGGGTGATGCCGCCGTGGTCGGCGGTGTCCACCAGGGTGACGTCGGGCCGGTTGAACGTCTGGAGGTAGTGGTCGCTGAAGCAGGGCCGCTTGCACATGTAGCGATACCAGGGCTTGAGCTTCTCGGCCGTGGCCGGATCCTGGACGACCTCGTCCACACGGGCGCGGATCCGGTTCATGGTGCGCGCGTCGGCGATCTCGTCCAGGCGCTCGCGCTCCTCCGGCGAGACGGACGTGTCCAACGCACCGGTGATCATCTTGCGCTGGAGCCGGGCCGTCGCGGTCCAGCCGTCCTTGGTCAGGTCGGTCTCGACCGGTTCACCGGAGACGATCGAGAGGAAGTTCTCCATGCGCTCGCGCTGCCAACCCGACCGCAGGGACGCCGACCACCGTGGGTCGGTGGGGCGGTTGTCGCGCACGTCCACCGAGGAAGGGGTGCGCTGGAAGACGTACAGGTGCTCCGCGTCGCGTCCCAGGTGCGGGATGACCTGCACACCGGTCGCCCCGGTGCCCACCACCGCGACCTTCCTGTCGGCGAGGCCGACGAGGCCGCCGTCCGGGTCTCCCCCGGTGTAGCCGTAGTCCCAGCGGCTGGTGTGGAAGGTGTGGCCCCGGAAGTTCTCGATGCCCGGGATCCCGGGAAGTTTGGGGCGGCTGAGGGTGCCGGAGGAGGTGATGACGTAGCGGGCGCGCATGTGGTCGCCCCGGTCGGTGGCCACCTCCCACACGCCCTCGTCCTCGATCCAGTCCATCGAGGTCGCTCGAGTGTGGAACAGCGCGTCCCGGTACAGGCCGAAGGTCTCGGCGATGGCGACGGCGTGCCGACGGATCTCCTCGCCGGGGGCGTAGCGCCACTTCGGGACGTAGCCGACCTCCTCCAACAGGGGCATGTAGGAGTAGGACTCGATGTCGCAGTGGATGCCGGGGTAGCGGTTCCAGTACCAGGTGCCGCCGAAGTCTCCGGCCTCGTCCATCATCCGGATCGACTCGACGCCGACCTGCCTGAGCCGGGCCCCGGTGGTGAGGCCGCCGAAGCCACCGCCGATCACGAGCACGTCCACCGTGTCGTTGAGGGGTTCGCGTTCGACGCGGGGGGTGTAGGGGTCGGTGGCGTAGTAGCCGAAGTCGCCCGTGGTGGGCCGGTACTGGGCGGTTCCTTCGGGGCGGATCCGGCGGTCCCGCTCCAGGGCGTACCGTTCGCGGAGGGATTCCAGATCGACGTCCGGGGCGGGGGTTTCCTGGCTCTGCGCCGCTTCGGAGGGTGCGCTCATGGCCGTCCTCATTCGATGGTCGACGTGTCACCGTGGGTGCGCGAACACGTCGCCGATGGCGGATGTGCCGCAGGGATTTGTCACTCACTGTCACTACGTGTGGAGAATCTGTGCGCGAAGAAGGTTAGCATGATGCTAAGTATCATCCGTGTCGAACGTCGTCCGCGCCGGTCGTCCTATCATTGCGACATGCCGCATGAGGGTGTTGAACTGGACGAACACGAGCGGGACCACCTCCTGCGCGAGATCGAGCGCCTGAACGGGCAGATGGAGGAGGCCGTGCTGGCCGCCCTCCTGCAGTACCTGACCAAGATGAGCCTGACCATCCCGCAGCTTCGGGTACTGATGCTCCTGGTCACCTCCGAGAAGGGTGCGAGCGGAAGAGACCTGGCCGCCACCTTCGGCGTATCGATGGCGTCGATGTCCACCATGCTCGACCGGCTCGCCTCCCAGGGCGTGGCCGCGCGCACCCTGGACCCCGACGACCACCGGGTCCGCCGGGTGCACGCCACCCCCCTGGGCGTCTCGGTCGTGCGCCGTCTGCTGGTGGCCCGCCCCTTCCGTTCCGACATCCTCACCCGACTCCGGGTCGAGGATCTGCGCGCCCTGGAACAGGGCTTCCGCGCGGTCAGCGAGCAGATCGCGCTGATGGAGGACACCGAATGACGCTCCACCCGAAGGGCGTCCGCGACCGTAAGTGACCGCATGAGGACACGGTGCTCGCTATGGTCTTTCGTGATCCTTCCTTCCCGAATCTCCTCACGCGGGGGCGGTACATGCGCCGTGGCAACGGTGAGCTCATCCTTGTGGTCGCACGCGACCCGGAGGTCGTGGACGTCCTGTGCCCGACACTCGAACTGGCCGGATACGGGGTGGACGTCACCGCGACCGGCGAGGCCGCCATCGATCGCATGGGACGCGGCGGTCTGGACCTCATCCTCGTGGACACGACGCTTCCCGACCTGTCGGAGATCCCGCGGCGACGCCGTGGCGTCGGCGGACCACCGGTGTTGTTCATGGTGAACGGGGAGTTCCTCGACACAGTGCTGCCCGAGGTCGGGCTGAGCGGCGAGGACTACGTCGCCGAGCCCGTCCGGGTCCCCGAACTCCTCGCGCGTGTGTGGCTGCTGATCCGTGGACGGGGCGCGCGCCGCTCCGAGCCCCTGCTCCGCTACGGCGACCTGACCCTGGACGACACCTCGTGTCGGGCCCGTCGAGGAGGGCGCGAACTGGACCTGACCCCCGCCGAGTACCGACTCCTGCGCTACCTGCTGGTCAACTCCGGCAGGGTGCTGTCCAAGGAGCACATCGCCGACCACCTGTGGGGCGAACTCCGCGCCGACAACGCGATCGAACGGCTCATCTCACGGCTGCGCCGGAAGGTGGAGGGGGACGGGCCGAACCTGATCCGCACGCACCGGGGCTTCGGCTACGCGCTCGAAGGTCGGGACCGCTGATCCCCACCCCGCACGTTCGCACCCGAGGGTGATCCACCTCACGTCAGCCTCCTGTCAGGTTCGTGTCCGCGCGGTGTCAGCCCGCCTTGGTTG
The DNA here is from genome assembly GCF_020741345.1 of Nocardiopsis listeri. Taxonomy (GTDB): domain Bacteria; phylum Actinomycetota; class Actinomycetes; order Streptosporangiales; family Streptosporangiaceae; genus Nocardiopsis; species Nocardiopsis listeri_A. The sequence goes on along the minus strand of NZ_DYZD01000270.1, from coordinate 1,685 downwards.
CCTCGACGAGGGTCGTTCCCGCACGGCCCGCGTCCAAGAGCGATCAGAGGAGACGCATGACCGACACCGCCACCCCGCAGGGCGATGCATCCGCGCGATCGGTGACCGGGTACCCGGCGACCAGGCAGGAGGGGTGTCCGTTCAGCCCCGCCCCTCAGCTGCGCAGGCTGACCGAGCAGGAACCGGTGACCAAGGTCCGGATCTGGGACGGGAGCACCCCGTGGCTGGTGACCCGGCACGCCGACCAGCGCGCCCTGCTCACCGATCCCCGGCTGAGCATCGACGAGAAACTCCCGAACTACCCGCACATGACCCGAGGTCGTGCCGAGATCGCGCCCCACCTACCGCAGCTGATCACCAATACCGACGCCCCGGAGCACACCCGCCTGCGCCGCCTGGTCAACCTGCCCTTCACGGTCAAACGTGTCGAGGCGCTGCGCCCGACCATCCAGCGGCTGCTCGACGACCTGATCGACGACCTGTTGTCCGGCCCCAAGCCCGCCGACCTGGTCACCACGATCGGCCTTCCGGTCCCGACCATGGTCATCACCACACTCCTCGGTGTGCCCTACGCCGACCACGAGTTCTTCCACCGTCACAGCACCGTCGGGGTCAGCCACACCTCCACCCCCGAGGAGGTGCGGGCCTCCAACGCGGCCCTGTCCGGGTACCTGGGCGAGCTGTTGGACAAGAAGAGGACGGATCCGTCGGACGACGTGCTCTCGGAGATGGCGGGCCACGTCGACGAGGGCCGGATGACCCGTGAGGAGGCCGTGATCATGGGGTCGGCCATCCTCATCGCCGGACACGAGACCAGCGCCAACATGATCTCGCTGGGCACACTCCTGCTGCTGCAGAACCCGGGACAGCTGGAGGTGCTGCGCACCACCGAGGACCCCAAGGTCGTGGCCGGCGCGGTCGAGGAGCTGCTGCGGTACCTGACGATCGTGCACACGGGGATCCGTCGGGTCGCGCTGGAGGACATCGAGGTCGGCGGACAGGTCATTCCGGCCGGGGACGGCGTCATCTTCGAACTGGCCACCGCCAACTGGGACGCCGAGGCGTTCCCGGAACCCGACGCACTCGACCTCTCCCGGCCGGCCCGCAAGCACCACGCCTTCGGTTACGGGGCCCACCAGTGTCTGGGCCAGACACTGGCCCGCGTCGAACTCCAGGCCGTCTTCGGCACCCTGTTCCGGCGTATCCCCACCCTGAGCCCGGCGGTGCCGTTCGAGGAGGTCGACTTCGCCTTCGAGGGCGTGGCCTACGGCCTGCGCTCCCTGCCCGTCACCTGGTGACACACGACCCCACCGAACAACGAGAAAGCGAGACCTCCATGCGAGTGGAACTGGACGAACCCAAGTGCGTGGCGTCGGGGCAGTGCGTCGTGGAAGCACCCGACGTCTTCGACCAACGCGATGAGGACGGGGTCGCGGTCGTACTCGACCCCCACCCGCCCGAGGAACTGCACGACGAGGTGAGCGAGGCCGTGGCGATCTGCCCGGCGGCCGCGCTGCGACTGGTGCGGGAATGAACCGCGTCGTCGTGGTCGGGGCCTCGGCGGCGGGGCTGGCCGCCGCCGAGACCCTGCGCCGGGAGGGGTTCGAAGGAGACCTCACCCTCGTCGGCGACGAACCCTACGCGCCCTACGACCGGCCGCCTCTGTCGAAGCAGATCCTGTCGCG
>NZ_DYZD01000269.1 GCF_020741345.1 Nocardiopsis listeri | reverse complement strand
CGCCGACGATCCGGATCGCCCCCGACTGGACGAGTTGCCGCACGCGGGCGCGCACCGCGGTCCGTGACAGACCGACGCCGTCGGCCAGTGCCTGGAAGGTCGCTCTGCCGTCCCCCTGCAACGCGCGCATGAGCGCCGCGTCAACCGCATCGAGCACGATGCCTGCCTTTCGTTCCCATGTCGTCGTCCATTCCCCCGAACGACGCCCCCTCCTCCGGCCAGATCATCGCAGTTGTGGAGCCTCTCGTACTACAGATCGCCAAAGAAATCGGCTCATTCACCCCTTTGACCGGCCCGACACGGGCTGCCAAAACCCCATCGGATACCTCTCGACCACATAACAGACTTGTATAGAACATCCCTCGAGACGGGTACGCAGTGCATACAACCTCCGCAAAGCGCCACACTGAACTTGCGGGCCCGGGTGAGGCCCTCGAGGACGCACGGGGACCATGGGACTCCGGCACGGTGACTTCGGCGTGAGAGGTCGGAACCGTGGGGACGTTCACGAACGTAAGACCCGTAAGAGGCACAACCGAAGGTGACCGCCACCCGGAACCGTGGTGTGGGCACATGAACCAGTACGGGGCGGACCCGACCGCCCCTTGGTGTGAGAGGAATGCCGGTGGCAGCGGAGGACGAGCGGCGGGATGAGGCGCCCGAGCGCCAGAGCGGGCGCCCGGGCACGGGTGGGGCGCTGCTGTGGACCGCCGCGTCGGTTCCCCTCCCCGGAGCGGCTCATCTGCGTATGGGCCGACGTAAGGCGGGCGTTTTGATCCTGGGCCTCTACCTCCTGGGGATCGTCGCCCTGGGGCTGGGGGCCTACCTCCTGGGCGCGCACGAGTCGGGCGCCATGACGGTGCTGGCCGGGATGGCCGTGCAGGACGTGTGGTTGCTGGGAGCGATGGGCGCGGTGTTCGCCGTCGCGGTCCTGTGGATGAGCGTGATCGTCCATTCCTGGGTGATCACCCGTCCCGAGGGCAGGGGCCGGGGCCGGCGGCTGATCGGTGCCGTGACCGTGCTGCTGCTGTGCCTGACCGTGGCCGCGCCCTCCGCATGGGCGCTGCACGCCGGGTACACCGCCTACGAGACGTTGGGGTCGGTGTTCGGCTCGCCCGAACGCGAGGACCTGCCCCCGCACGACGCGGCCGATCCCTGGTACGGGGCCGAGCGGATCAACGTGCTGCTGATCGGCGCGGACTCGGGCGACAACCGCTACGGCACGCGCACCGACACGATGATGGTGGCGAGCGTGGACACCCACAGCGGTGACACGGTGCTCGTGGGCATGCCGCGCAACCTGGAGGACATCCACTTCCCCGAGGACAGCGCCCTGGCCGAGCGCTACCCCGAACCCTACGGATTCGACCTGCTGCTCAACGACGTCTACCAGACGGTCGCCGAGGAGCCCGACGAGCTCGCGCTCAACCCCATCGCCCCGGACCCGGCCGCGGACACCCTCAAGAAGGTGATCGCCTACAACCTGGACCTGCAGGTGGACTACTACGCCATGGTCGACATGATGGGCTTTCGGGACCTGATCGACGCCGTCGGCGGCATCCAGGTGCGCATCGACGAGCCCATCCCCTACGGCGTGCACGGCGGTGTGCTGGAGCCGGGCCTGCGGCGGCTGGACGGTCACGACGCCCTCTGGTACGGCCGTTCCCGGGTCAACAGCGACGACTACGGGCGGATGGGCCGCCAGGGCTGCCTGATCAAGTACGTCGCCGAGCAGGTGGAGCCCTCCACCGTCCTCACCAGTTACCGTCGCCTGGCCGGTGCGACGAAGCGCACCCTGACCACCGACATCCCCCAGTCCAAGGTGCCCGCCTTCATCGAACTGGCCGACCTGGTCACCGACGAGGGTGCCATGAGCGCCTTCCAGCTCTCGCCGCCGCAGGTCAACACGGCCGCCCCGGACTGGGAGGAGGTCCAGGAGCTGGTCCAGGAGGCCATCGTCGGCGGCTCCGAAGGCGACGACCTGCCGGACGAGCCCTCGGAGGAGGCCGCCGAGGATGAGGAGTCGGAGCAGGAGTCCGAGGACGAGCGGACCGAGTGGCAGGAGTACACCGGGCTGGACGAGGAGTCCCCGGCCGACCCGGGCCGCCAGGTCGGCGCGGAGGCCAGCGACCTCGACGCGCTCTGCCCCTGATGTGAGGTTCCAAACCCCCTTCGGTGCGGTGGCCGGTCCCGGCCGGTCCCGCACCGAGCGTTGCCACGGTCTCGACCCCGTGTGACGCTGTCGCCGTGACCGCAGCGCAGCTTTGGACCCTCGTAGCCCTCGGCGCCTTCCACGGACTGCACCCCGGCATGGGCTGGTTGCTCGCGGTCGGTCGTGGCCTGCAGGAGGGTGGGCGCGCCCAGGTGTTGCGCGCGTTGCCGGCGATCGCGGTGGGCCACGCCGGCAGTGTGGCGGTGGCCGCGGTGGCGATCACGGTGACCGGTTCGGTGACGGCCTCGGTGCTCTTCCCGGTGTTGGGCGGCGCGGTGATCGTGCTCGTGGGGTTGGGGATGTTGCTGTCCAGGCGGCACTTCCACCGGCGCGAGGTGCGGCTTCCGCTGTGGCAGCTGACAGCCTGGTCGTTCCTGATGTCCTCGGCGCACGGCGCGGGTCTGATGTTGATGCCGGTGCTGGCGGGCGGGCTCTCCCACGCCCACGTGGACGGCGGTGGCCACGGCGACCATGGCGGGCACGGTGCGACGTCGGTGTCCGAGGGGGCCGGGCCGGTGGATCCGGGGGCGGCCGAGACCGGGACGGCCGGCGCGGCGGAGGTGGTCGAGGGCTCCTGGAGCCTGTGGGACGCCACCCTGCTCGGTTTGGCCGCGACCGGAGTGCACACCCTGGCGATGTTCGTGGCCGCGGGGGTGGCGGCGCTCATCGCCTACGACTTCCTGGGGGTGCACGCCCTGCGGTGGAAGGGCGTGACCATGGACCGGATCTGGGCGCTCACCCTGGTCCTGGGCGGGGCCTTCGTCCTGTGGTCGGTGCTGTGACCGCGAGCGGTCCCGTGCCGGTTGCGGACTTTGATCCAGGCCACAGTCGGGAATGACCGTAACGGTCGCTTTGTCCAATAGACGAGGTGCCTCCTCTTCGAGGCCATGAGACATGTGCGCCAGGGACGAGAAGGCGACCGCCCGGTCGCCCGCCCTCGGCGTGGAGGGGCAGAGTCCATGACGCACAGAGCCGCCGCACCCGGACGCCGCTGGCACGGGGTGATCCTGTCGACGGCGATCCTGGCCGCGCTGGCCGTGGTCGCCGTGCTGGGAGCCCGGTGGGTGGTGAACAACCAGGAGGAGATCTTCCCCGTCTCGACTCCGTGGGGGCCGGACTGTTCGGTCTGGATCGGCGACGACCAGGTCCGGCTCGACCGCGACCAGGCGAAGCGGGCCACCACTGCGGCGGCGGTCATCGCCCAGGGCGACGACGCCCCCCTCGAACGGCCCGACGTGGAGGACATCCCGGACGAGGTGATGCGTGCGCTCGTCGAGGGGCCGGAAGGTGACGCCGGACCCTCACTGACCTGCCGCTACGGTGGCGAGGAGGTCGAGTTCGAGGAGGAGAGGCCCTCCGGTATGACCCCGCGCACCGAGACCCTCAAGGCGGGCGTGGAGGAACACTTCTCCGACACCAGCATCGGCGGATACGTGCCCGGCGGGTACGACAGCGGACACGGCGAGGGGTCGGCGCACTACGAGGGGCGCGCGCTCGACATCTTCCACCGGCCGGTCACCGAGGACAACCGTCGCCAGGGGTGGATGATGGCCCACTGGCTCATCGCGCACGCCCCCGACTTCCAGATCGACGTGATCATCTTCGACGACAAGATCTGGAGCACCCGCTACCCGTCGCTGGGGTGGCGCCACTACGAGGCCGACCCCGACAACGAGATCCTGCGCCACCTGGACCACGTGCACGTGGACGTGCTGCGCGGCCCGGATCCCGACGAGGCCTGATCCTCGGTGGGAGGAGTCGAGGAGGACACGGGGAAGGGCCCGGACCGATCGGTTCGGGCCCTTCTCGTCGGCTCGGGTCGGACCCTTCAGTCCTCCAGTCGGAAACCGAGCTTGAGGCCCACCTGGAAGTGGGCGACCTGTCCGTCCTCGATGTGCCCGCGAACCTGGGTGACCTCGAACCAGTCGAGTCCGCGAAGCGTGGTCGAGGCCCGTTGGACACCGTTGCGAATGGCCTGGTCGATCCCGTCCGGCGAAGTGCCGACGATCTCGGTGACGCGATAGGTGTGGTCGGTCATCGGTGGGCCCCCTGCGTAGTCGGTTGCGGGGGCGGCGCGGACGCGGCCCCCGTCCCCTGCGTCCCCCCGATCCCCCGTGGTCACACGTGGCCGCGCGAGGTGACCGATTCGCCCCGAATCCCTTTCCGAAACCGATAATCCTCGACCTTTGCCACCGCTTTCTGAGGACCTTGGTCCCAGATGGGTCCGGATTGACCCGGGTGACCACGGTGACCCGGGGGGACATGGGGACACAAGTGGGGGCGAAGTGTCAGATTAGTCCTGACCTGGGACTTAGGACTCTACGTCGACGGGACTCTCCCGAGACAACGTCGTAACTGACTCTTGACGTACCCCGGGGGGCGGCGGTGTACATTGGGTTCTAGCGCTTCGGTCCCCCGTCGGAGCGCGGAGCGATGTTCCGAGCCCCCGTTGGAACATCGCATGCGACGCCGGGTGGTTTGCCCCCGTAACCACCCGGCGTCGCCCTTTGTCCACACCCGGGTGGGTGGTGAATACCCGCCCGTGGCCATGGTTTGACCATCAGATCCACTTCGTCTCCTGGGGGTCGGAATTGAGTGAGACCGCGACGAACGCGCACTGCTCTCGAAGGGGCTGCCGCGCCCCCGCCGACTGGGCCCTGGTGTGGAACAACCCCAAGCTGCACACCCCCGACCGCCGCAAGGTGTGGGTGGCCTGCGACGAGCATCGAGAGTACCTGGCGAACTTCCTGGGCATGCGCGGTTTCCTGCGCGAGACCGTCCCCATGGACGAGTTCGAGGGTTGAGGCCGGGGTGTCCGAACCCGTGTCCCCACGAGCCGATCACCCCTGTTCGTCACCCGATTCAGCACATCGCGACCCGCCGGGCGGCGGCACGGACCTCCGGGTGAGCGAGCCGGCCGGCCTCCGTCAACCGCCGAGGCCAGGGATCGCACCAGGTCTCGGCCGCCCTGAACAGTTCACGGACCCGGTCACGTCGCGCGTCGAACACGGTGTCCTCGGGTGCGCTCCCCCTGAGACGGGAGGGGCCTACGGGCTGAACGAGTGCGATGGCCGATCCGAACGACGGCGTGGTGGGCTCAACGGCCCGGGTGGCATCCGCCCTTCCTGATCGTCATGGCGCAAGGGACCCACGCCCCGGTGGGAAGGTCCGGTCTGCTACAGGATCGCGGCCCGCCAAGCGGCCACACGAACGTCCTCGTGGGGTGAACCACCCAAATCGGCGATGATCCTCGCCCAAGGCCCGGTCCAGCCCTGGCGGCGACCCTCCTGTTCGACCAGTGCGACGGCCAGCAGACCGACCGGCCGACCCGCCGCGGTCGTGTCCCGCAGGGCCAGGTCGGCCAGGTGGTGCAGCAGCGCGGCGAGGCCGAGGGAGCCCACTCCATGACCGATCCGGCCGGGGACCAGGGCCGCGAGCGCGGCCTTCGGTGCGGCCGAGGGGTCGCCGGGGTGGTGGGCGGCGAGATCGGCCCAGGCCAGGACGCGGGCGGCGAACACCCGCGCGGGAACGACCCGGTTCCGGGTGAGCGCGGGCAGGTCGGCCAGGCGTAGGATCAGCGCCTCACCGGACAGTCCCGTGTGGGCCGCCAGGCGTTCCACGGCCGTGTCCAGGTCGGGCACGGGCCGCGTCATGTCCTGACGCGACCGGACCCGGCCGGCGAGCATCCGTACGAGGCCGACCGTCCTTCGAGGCAGAGAGGGTGCACGGTCCACTTCGGGCGGCCGTAGGGGGACCTCCTGGTCGGTGGTCGGGCACAGGTCCGCGAGTTCGGCCACCAGGGCGGGCAACCGATCCTCGTAACGCGGTTCCCGGAGCAGGCCCTCGAAGGTGCGCAGCACACGTTCGTCGGACCGGGACAGGTCGTGCAGGTCCGCGACCAGCCCGTCGGCGAGTTCGGCGTCCCACAAGGCCCAACCCGCGATCCATCGGCACACGTCGAGGCGTTCGTCGATGGCGGGATCCCCCGTCTCGGGCAGGGACGCCATGAGGCGGGCCGCCCGGGCGCGCAGGTTCGGTCGCAGGTCCCAGGGAGAGTGGGCCGACAAGGCGGAACGGGCCGCGGAGTCGCCGAAGGTGTCCACGCGCGCCTCCAACGCGGGCAGGACCGCCGGGTGGTCGCTCGCGGCCATCAGCGCCCCCAGCACCGCCGCGCGCACGTCGCGGTGCAGGGCGTCCTGGTCGAGTATGTCCACCAGGAGTTCCACCGCACCGGGTGGGCGCGCCCGCCCCAGGACCCGGGCGGCGGTCTTGCGCACGCCGACCCTGCCCGGTGCGGCCAGGACCCCGCCCAGGGTGGCCGTCAGGTTGGAAGGGCGGACGCGGCGTGCGCAGGAGTCGAGCACCGCGACGACCGCTCGGGAAGAGGTGCCCTCGTCGACGTGGTCCAGCAGCACACCGAGCGCGCGTTCGGGTTCTCCGCAGCGGGCCAACCGGACCAGAACGGTCTCCCTCGCCCAGGGGTCGTCGTCGATCCGGGACAACAGGTGGTCCAGGGCACCGGACAGGACGCTCAGGCCGTCGAGCGCCTCGGCGCGGACCGCGCGCTTGTCGGCGGTGTCCGCGGCGAGGGCCCGCAGGTACTCGGCGGCGTGCGTGTGTTCGGACACCGACCAGGTCCTGGTCAGTCCACGGTGGATCCACACGGATCGGCGGGCCGTGCCCTTGCCGTCGGTGCTCAGGCGGTCGGCCTCGGCCAGGGCCTCGGGCACCAGAGCGGGACGCATGCGGGCCAGGCGTTCCCAGACCGGTTGGAGCAGGATGGTGGCCGGCGCCGCGCGGAACAGTCGTTCTGCGCGTCGGCCGGGACCGGAACCGCGCAGGTGCAGCTCGGCCGCCTCGTGGGCGGTGTGGGAGGTCGGGTCCGCGAGGACGACCTCGCGCAGGTCGTGGTCGAGCAGGGGCGGGATCGCGTACAGGCGGGGTCCAAGAGCACGGGCCAGGACCACGGTGCCGTGGTGGTCGCCCCGGGCTCGGGCACGGGACAGCGCGGGGGCGAGGCGGTCGTACAGTTCGCGTGCCCGTACGGGGGTGAGGACCTCAGCGAGGGTCCACCATCGTCCCAGGGTGGGCCGACGGTGCCAGGACGCGTAGGCGCCGCTCCCGTACCCGGTGACGCCGTCCCCTCCGTGTTGTTCGATCAGCCGCGCGAGGGCGGTGAGCGCCCACTCCACCAGATCGGTACGACCTCGGGCCCCGGGGTGGCGCAGGACACGAATCCCCAGATGGCCCAGGGCCCAGCGAGTGTCGCGGGTGGTGTCCGGCGCGGCGAGGTCGTCGTCGAGCAGACGGTACAGGTCGGGCAGGGCGTCGGTGGTCGGCAGGTCCGGGGGCAGCACCCCAAGGGCCAGAGGCAGGGAGCGTCGTACCTGGTCACGGTCGGCGGCGGACCGCGCCGTCCGGGCGGTGAGCACCCTGGCCAGGGTGTCGGCCCCCGCGCGCCCGGCGGCCACGACCAGCCAGTACAGGGCGTGTTCGCGGCGGACCGGGTCCGCGTCTCCGGCGGCCTTGGACAGTGCGGGTTCGGCCTCCTCGAAGGGCAGGTGGGCCAGCGCCTCGACGTCCCGGTGGGTGTGGTCGGGGTGCGCGGCCAGGGAGCGTTCCAGGTACTCCAGGATCCTTCCGGCCTCGGCCACCGCCCGTTCCTTCGGCAGCAGCGAGAGGTAGGGCAGCAGGGCGGCGCGCTCGCCGCCACCCTCGGCGACGAACCGGTCGATGATCGGTGTCCGGTCCTCGTAGCTCATCACCCGTAGGACGGGCAGGGTTCGTGGGGCGGCGTCGTGCATGGCCTTGACCAGGCCGCCCACGTCGCGCCGGCCACGCGCGTAGGCCGGGTAGCGGGCCGGGTAGTGCTGCTGGTCCCCTCCTGCTCGCAGGAGGCGGTGGGCCTTGACGTAGGGCGGCGGGGAGCTTTCGGGGGCGGGGCGCCCGCGCAGGAACGGAACGAGGAGTTCGGGGTTGGTACCGGACAGTGCGTCGGCCATCCGGGCCCAGGGTCGGTCCCAGATCCGTTCCCGGTTCCGGGCCGTGTCCCGCTCGCGTTCCAACCGGGTCAGCAGTGCCTCGGGGTGGCGGCGGGCGAACCCGGACCAGCTCTCGACCCGGTGGGCGAGGTCGTCCAGGTGGGCGTCCACCGTCGAGGTGGAGCAGGCGGCCAGCAACCTGCCGGCCTCGTGGTCGCCGTGGCGTTCGCGGACGACCGGCAGGACGCGGTCGGCGACGGTGGTCCGGTGGTCCCGGTACAGGACGGAGTAGAAGGTGCGGCGCAACCGGTGGGAGGCGTCGTCGAGCAACTCCTCGAAGATCCGGTCCGGTAGGGACAACCCCGGGGTCCGGGCCAGAACGAAGCGGCGCAGGTCCTCGTCGGGGCCGTTCAGGTAGCGCTCCACGAGGTCGGGGTCGCGCGCGGCCAGGGCCATGTGCGCGCCCAGTTCGGCCTCGCCCAAGACGTCGAGGTCCGCCAGCGTCTCGGACAACCGCGGGTCGTACCGGTTCTCGCGGGCGTACAGGGCCGCGTGGCGCATGCGTCGGGGTCCGGTGAGCGGCGCGATGTCGGCCAGGAGACGCCGGGCGAGGCCGTTGTCGGGGGTGTCCTCGGGCATGGCGCTCACCTTGGCAGTGTCGCACCGCCGCCCGCAAGGGGTTTCGTGGCCGCCGACCCGGGCCGGGTTCAGGCGTCGGTGGGCTTCTCCAGGTCCGCGCGTGCTCGGGTGAGGGCCTCGGGGGTGTCCACGTCGAAGGTGTCAGGGGCCCCGGGCAGCGGAACGTGCGCGGGGTCCAAAGGGCCGAGCAGCCCGTAGAGCGACCGCCGCGTGTAGGCGGCCAGGGCCTCGCGTAGCACCTCGGTGCGCCACAGTCCGGTGAGCCACTGTTCGCGGCCCGAGACGTCCACCAGCACGGCACCGTTCGTGGGGGTCGCGGCACGCGCCAGGGCGGCGAGGTGGTCGGGGCGCAGATAGGGCAGGTCGGCGGCGAGCAGCGCGCACCAGGGTGCGCGCACGTTCGGCAGGCCGGCGCGCAGGGCGGGCACCGGGCCCGCGCCCGGCGGGTCCTCGCGGACGTAGACGGCCCGTGGTCGGTCCCGGTCCGGTCCGACGACGATGACGCCGGCGTCGGGGTCGTGCGCGCGCACGGTGACGGCGACGTGTTCCAACAGGGTGCGTCCGGCGACGGTCAGGCCGGGTTTGTCGAGCCCGCCCATGCGGGTCGCCGCTCCCCCTGCCAGGATCACCGCGTCCAGGTGTTCGCTCACGCACCCAGCATGCCGTACGCGGGCGCCGTGAGGACGGCGCCCGCGTGGTTCAGCCCTTGACGCAGACGACCTGGCGCAGGTGGGCGACCACCTGGACGAGGTCGGTCTGGGCCTCGATCACCGATTCGAGGTCCTTGTAGGCGGCGGGGATCTCGTCCACGACGCCGCGGTCCTTGCGGCACTCCACGCCCTTGGTCTGTTCGGCCAGGTCGGCCTCGGTGAAGGTCTTGCGTGCCTTGTTGCGGCTCATCCGACGACCGGCCCCGTGGGAGGCGGAGTTGAACGATGCCGGGTTGCCCAGCCCCTTCACGATGTAGGTGCCCGTGGCCATGCTGCCGGGGATGATCCCGAACTCGCCCGAACCCGCGCGGATGGCGCCCTTGCGGGTGACGAGCACGTCCACCCCGTCGTAGGTCTCCTCCGCCACGTAGTTGTGGTGGCAGGAGATCCACTGTTCGAAGGTGGTGCCGGGGACCTGGTCGGCCAGGACCCGGCAGGCCAGGCCCATCATGACGTCGCGGTTGCGGCGGGCGTAGTCCTGGGCCCAGAACAGGTCGCGCCGGTAGGCGTCCATCTCCGGGGTGCCGGACAGGAACACCGCCAGGTCGCGGTCGGGCAGGTCCTGGTTGTGCGGCAGCGCCTGGGCCCGGCCGATGTGGTGGTCGGCCAGTTCCTTGCCGATGTTGCGCGACCCCGAGTGCAGGACCAGCCACACGGTCTGGTCGTCGTCCAGACACACTTCGAGGAAGTGGTTGCCGCCGCCCAGGGTGCCCATTTGGCGACGGGCCCGCTCGTTGCGGGGGTGGACGGCCTCGGCCAGGTCGTCGAAGCCGGCCCAGAAGGTGTCCCAGCCGGAGCTGCGCAGGCCGGGCACACCGGCGGGGTCGACGGGTTCGTCGTGGGCGTGGAATCCGACCGGGATGGTCGCCTCCAACGCCGATCGCAGGGAACGCAGGTCGTCGGGCAGGCGTTCGGCGTTCAGGCCGGTGCGCACCGCGGTCATGCCGCAGCCGATGTCGACGCCGACGGCGGCGGGGCTGACGGCGTCGCGCATCGCGATCACCGAACCCACCGTGGCGCCCTTGCCGTAGTGCACGTCGGGCATGACGGCCAGGCCGTGGGTCCAGGGCATGCGGGTGACGTTGCGCAGCTGCTCCATGGCGGCGGACTCGACCCCGTCCGGGTCGGCCCACATACGGATCGGCACTCGGTCGCCGGGAATTTCGGTGTAGGACATGGGGCCACCTCCCTTTCGTGTCGGCCCCGGGGGCGCAGGTCAGCGCCCCCGGGACATCAAGCCAGAACGGGAGACCGTGGGCAACCGAATATCCTCGGCCACCGGCCGGGCCCGGGACGGGCGGGTCAGCCGCCGATCGCGGACATGGGGCGGGCCGGCTGCAGGAAGCTGGGGTCGTTGATGCCGTGGCCGGGCAGCTTGCTCGCCACGGCCGCCTTCCAGCGTTCGGCGATCTCGTCGTCGGTGGCGCCTTCGCGTAGGGGTGTGCGCAGGTCCGACTCCTCCCGGGCGAACAGGCAGTTGCGGATCTGACCGTCGGCGGTCAGACGCACCCGGTCACAGGCCCCGCAGAAGGGCCGGGTCACCGATCCGATGACGCCGACGGTGGCGGTCCGGCCGTCGGGGAAGTCCACACCCCGTACGTGGAACAGCTCGGCCGGGGCACTGCCTCGGGTGTCGGCGTCGGCCGCTTCGAGGTCGAACTCGGCCTCCAGCCGCTCGAGGATCTCGTCGGCGGTGATCATGTTGTCGCGCCGCCAGCCGTGTTGGGCGTCCAGCGGCATCTGCTCGATGAAGCGCAGTTCGTAGCCGCGTTCGATGCAAAAACGCAGCAGGTCGGGCGCCTCGTGGTCGTTGATGTCGCGCATGAGCACGGTGTTGACCTTGACGGGGGTGAGTCCGGCCTCCGCGGCGGCGGCCATCCCCTCCAGAACGTCGTCCAGGCGACGACGCCGGGCGAGCTTTTCGAACACGACGGGATCGAGCGTGTCGAGGGAGACGTTGACCCGGTCCAGCCCGGCCTCGGCGAGTGCGGGGGCCATGCGGGCGAGCCCGATGCCGTTGGTGGTCAACGCGGTGCGCGGGCGAGGGCCGAGTTCGGTGGCGCCGGCGACGATGCCGGGCAGGCCGCGCCGCAGCAGGGGCTCGCCACCGGTGAAACGGACCTCGTCGATGCCCAGGCGAGTGGTCCCGATACGGATCAGTCGCAGGAGCTCGTCGTCGGTGAGCAATTCCGGTTTGGGCAGCCACTCCAGGCCCTCAGGAGGCATGCAGTAGGTGCATCTGAGGTTGCAGCGGTCGGTGAGCGAGACCCTCAGGTCGGTCGCCACGCGCCCATAGGAGTCGGACAGCACAGGCGGTCACCCTCTCCAGTCTGAATTGCCGAGTAGGCGGTACGCCGTTTTGCACCCACCCGAGGGATACCCACTTGCCAGCGTAGAAGATCCACTTTCACGGTGAGTAGCCTCGATCACACCTTTTGCCGTATTTCGTCGGTGACCACCAGGATCTCCGCCCGCGTGTGGACCTTCACCCCAAGGAACGACGCGAATCGTTGTCCGAACGTTTCCCGCGAACCACCCCGCGGGCCCTCTCGGCGGCCGGGCGGAGACCACCGATGATGGCATCGCCGGGCCCGATGCCCCATGCTCTACCGAAGACGACGATTCGATCGTCGCAGAGCCGCACGGCAACGAGGAGGCAGGACACGGTGATCAGCACACGCGAGTGGGCCCTGGCGGGCGGGCCCGACGGTTCGGCGAAGCTGGCGGCACGGGCCTGGGCGCCCACGGAGGGCGAACCCACCTGGTTGGCCGTCCTGGTGCACGGCTACGGCGAACACCTGGGCCGCTACGACCAGGTCGCCGAGGACCTGTGCGCGGCCGGCGCGGTGGTCTACGGGGCCGACCACAGAGGGCACGGACGGTCCTCCGGCGAGCGCGTCCTGATCGACGACTACGCCGGGGTGGTGGAGGACGTCCACCGCGTCGTCACCCAGGCGCGCACCGCCTACCGCACCATCCCCCTGGTCCTGATCGGCCACTCCATGGGCGGCATGATCGCCGCCCGCTACGCCCAGGTGTACCCGGAGTCGTTGCAGGCGCTGGTGCTGTCCGGGCCGGTACTGGGCCGTTGGACCGCGGCCGAACGGCTCGCCGCCGCGGCCGAGATCCCCGACGACCCCATCGACCCCTCCACGCTGTCCCGCGACCCCGAGGTGGGGCGGGCCTACGTGGCCGACGAACTGGTCTGGCACGGTCCGTTCAAACGCACCACTGTCGAGGCGCTGCTCACCGAACTGGAACGCGGAAACGCGGCCGGAACCGTGGGTTCGTTGCCCACCCTGTGGGTGCACGGCAGCGAGGACGCGCTGGTCCCCGTCTCCGACAGCCGGGTGGGGATCGAGAAGATCGCCGGTGAGGACTTCACCGCGCGGATCTTCCCCGGTGCCCGTCACGAGGTGTTCAACGAGACCGACCGTGACGAGGTCCTGGCCGAGGTGATCCGCTTCGCCCACCGCTTCACGACCTGACCCCGCACCGAGGAGCCGAGGCGCATGACCATCCCACCGTCGCCGTCGGAGTCCGGGCGACACGACGAATCGTCCGGCCGCTCGATGCCCTCACCCACACCGCCGCTCTCGGAGGTGGCGACCTCGCGGGAGGTCGTGCGCGCCCTGCTGCGCGAGCAGCACCCGGACCTGGCCGATCGCGAGATCACCGACCCGGTCGAGGGCTTCGACATGGCCGTGTTCCGACTCGGTGAGGATCTCGCGGTCCGACTACCGCGCCACCGGGAGGCGGTCGCCTCGTTGGCGGTGGAGGTGCGGTGGGTGAGGGAACTGAGCGAAGGGTGGACCTTCCCCACGCAGCGGATCGTGCGAACGGGTGTCCCGAGTGAGGTGTTCCCCTGGAATTGGGCCGTCACGTCCTGGCTTCCCGGCCGGATCGCGGCACGACACCCCCTGGACGCGTCGGCGGCACCGGACCTGGGCCGGGCTCTGGTCGAGATCCACCGGCCCGCGCCCGCCGACGCCCCGTTCGACGTCGAGCAGAGCATTCGGCTCGCCGAGCGGGATCCCGTGCTCCGAAGGTTCTTGCGGACCCTGCCCGCGGTGGGGGCCGGGCGGGGGCCGATGGTGGCCCCGGGCGCCGTGGAGGAACTGTGGGGGCGGGCGCTCGCGGTGCCCGACGACGCCCCGCGGGTCTGGATCCACGGCGATCTGCACCCGTTCAACGTGATCTCCGACGAGGGCCGGTTCGGCGGCATCATCGACTGGTCCGACATCGCGCGAGGGGATCCCGCGGTGGACCTGGGTTTCCTGTGGTTGCTGCTGCGGCGCGACGCCGTGGGCGAGGCCTACCGGGCCTACGGTGGCCTCGACGAGGCCACGGAGGCACGGGCCAGAGGGATCGGATTGGTGAAGGCGGTCACGCTCGCCGCGGTACCGAAGGCCGAGGTCGCTCGGATCGGGTGGCGGGCGCTGACGGAACTGGGGGTGGCGGTTCACGATGGGCACGGCGCCCGGGAAGGGGCCGGTCCCTGACCGATCCGACCTTTTGAAGGGCCGGTCCTCACACGTACAGGCGTCCGCGTGGTTGGGCGGGGTGGGCCAGGATCTCGGCGTAGGCCGCGGCCAGGCGATCCACCGCGTCGACCATGACCTCCGGCGGGCGGGTGTAGGCCAGACGCAGGTACCGCTCCAGGGTCCCGTCCACACCGAAGACCGGCCCGGCCGCCGGGTGGACCCCGTGCCGGATCGCGGTGGTGGACAGGGCGCTCGCCACCGGCTGCGGCAGCGTCGCCCACAGCACGAGTCCTCCCCCGGGCACGCTGGGCCGCCAGTCGGGCAGCCGCTCGCGCAGGGCGCGCAGGAGGGCGTCCCTGTTACGGCGCAGCTCCCTGCTGCGCTCGGCGCGGATACGCAGTA
>NZ_DYZD01000268.1 GCF_020741345.1 Nocardiopsis listeri | reverse complement strand
GTCACCCAGGTTCATGGTGGCCTTCCTCAGCAACCCGGTGATGACGTACTTCGGACGTATCTCGTACGGCGTCTACCTGTGGCACATCGCGATCATCTACTTTTACGCGGGAGGGCTCTTCGACGCCGGGGGCTTCGTCGAACTGATGTCCGTCGTTCTGGTGGGCAGCGTCCTCGCGGCCACGGTGAGTTACTTCCTCGTCGAGGCCCCCGCCATGCGTCTCAGGGAACGGTTGGGGCAGGCCACGGTCAAGCCGAGCGTCATGGTGGTCGAACGATGAGCATGGGGCATCACTCGCGGAACGGCGCACAGCACAGTTACGACTCGGGTGCCTCGGACCGCTCCCTGGTAGGGGGGACGATCGGTGAGGCGCTCGACCGCGCGGTCCGGGCCCACGGTGACCGCGAAGCGTTCGTGGACCGTGCCTCGGGCACCAGGTTGACCTACTCCAGGCTCGCCGAAGAGGTGGACGCGGTCTCCAAGGCCCTTCTCCGAATCGGGGTGCAACGAGGAGACCGGGTCGCGTTGTGGGCGCACAACAGTTGGAAGTGGGCCGTGGTCCAGTACGCCGTCGCCGGTGTCGGGGCGGTCCTCGTCAACGTCAACCCCGTCTACACGATGGGTGAACTCTCCTACGTGCTGAAGCACACGGGCACTCGTGTGCTCCTCACGGCCACCGCCGAGGGCGGGACGGACCACGTGGCCGTGGGGGAGCGAATGCGCCACGACATTTCCTGCCTGGAACACGTGGTCCTCTTGGACGAGGCCTGGTCGTGGTTCCTGGCTGCGGGCCACGCGGTGTCCCACGCGGACCTGGCCCGGGCCCGGGCCGGGCTCGACCAGGACGACGTGGTGAACATCCAGTTCACCTCCGGGACGACGGGCCTTCCCAAGGGAGCGACCCTCTCCCACCACAACATCCTCAACAACGGCTTCTCTGTGGGGGAACTGCTCCGTTACACGGAGGAGGACCGGATCTGCCTCCCCGTCCCCTTCTTCCACTGCTTCGGCATGGTGATGGGCAACCTCGCCGCCCTCACACACGGGGCCTGTGTGGTCATCCCCGGACCCAGGTTCGGAGCCTCGCTCGTCCTGGACACGGTGGAGGAGGAACTCTGTACGTCCCTCTACGGGGTCCCCACCATGTTCATCGCCGAACTCGCGGATCCGGGGTTCGACGAACGCGACCTCTCTTCCCTCAGGACCGGCATCATGTCGGGCGCGCCCTGCCCCGTCGAGGTGATGAACGGGGTGGTCGAGCGTATGGGCGTGCACGAGATCGCCATCTGTTACGGGATGACGGAGACCTCTCCGGTCCTGACCCAGACCCGGGCCGACGATCCTGTGTGGCGCAGGGTCTCCACCGTCGGGCGGGTCGGACCGCATGTGGAGATCAAGATCGTGGATCCGCGGACAGGACGCGTGGTGCCCCGAGGGACACCGGGTGAGCTTCGAGCACGTGGTTACTCGGTGATGCTCGGTTACTGGGACGAACCGGAGAAAACCGATGAGGTGATCGACTCCGGTCGGTGGATGCGCACCGGAGACCTCACCGTCATGGACGCGGACGGCTACGTGAGTGTCATCGGTCGGATCAAGGACATGGTCGTCCGGGGCGGGGAGAACATCTCTCCCCGTGAGGTCGAGGAGTTTTTGCACACCCACCCGGACGTGCTGGACGCGCAGGTGGTCGGGGTGCCCGACCACTACTACGGTGAGGAGCTGGCGGTGTGCCTGCGCATGGCCCCGAATGCGGCACCCCTGTCCGAGGAGGACCTGCGTCGGTTCTGCGATGGACACCTGGCCAGGTTCAAGATTCCCCGATACGTCAGGATCGTCGACTCCTACCCCATGACCGCCAGTGGGAAGGTACGCAAGGTCGACCTACGAGAGGAGACCGCGGCTCTTCTCGGACTCGACGGGCGGTAGGTTCCCGCCGCGACCGAGGGAGAACGTCCGACCGTGGGCGATGACACGGTCGGTCGACGCAGAGGCGCCCGTGGACGGTCCTACCGTCCACGGGCGCCTCTGCGCGTGAGGACCGTCAGGGCAGGTCCAGGTGGTGCGCGATCACCATGCGTTGTACCTCGCTGGTACCTTCACCGATCTCCAGGATCTTGGCGTCCCGGTAGTGGCGTGCCACCACCGAGTCGTCCATGCAGCCCTGACCGCCCAGGACCTGGACGGCGTCCCTGGCGTTGTCCATGGCGGCCTCCGACGCGGTGAGTTTCGCGATGGCCGCCTCCTTCGTGAAGGGCTCACCACGCATCATCCGTGAGGCCGCGTGCTGATAGGAGAGACGGGCGTTGTGGACGCGGGCCTCCATGTCGGCGATCCTGAAACGCACGGCCTGGTGGGCCCCGAGCCTGGCTCCGAAGGCCTCACGCTCCCTGGCGTGGCGCACGGCCTCGTCCACGCACCCCTGGGCCACCCCCGTTCCCAGGGCGGCGAGTGTGATCCTGCTGCGGTCCAGAACGGCCAGGAACTGCGAGAACCCTCGGCCCCTGCGGCCCAGCAGGTTCCCTCGGGGCACCCTGCACGCGGAGAGCGAGAGGGCGTGGGTGTCCGACGCGCGCCACCCCAGTTTCGTGTACGCCTCCCTCACCGTCAGACCGGGGGTTGCGGACGGGACGATGATGGCCGAGATCTCCGGCCTTCCGTCCGCACGTTCGCCCGTGACCGCGGTGACGGTGACGAGTCGGGTGATGTCCGTGCCCGAGTTGGTGATGAAGGACTTGTTCCCGTCCAGCACCCACTCCGTACCCTCCTCCACCGCCCGGGTCCGTGGTGCGCCCGCGTCAGAGCCGCCGTGTGGCTCGGTGAGGCCGAAGGCGGCCAGGGCACGCCCCGCGCAGAGCTCGGGCAACCACCGTTCCTTCTGCTCGGAGTCGCCGAACATCGCGATGGGTGAGGCTCCCAGGCTGACCGCCGCGGAAAGCGTGGCCGCCACGGACGAGTCCACTCGGGCCAGCTCCTCCACGGCCAGGCACAGCGACAGGTGATCGCCTCCGCCGCCCCCGTGGCGTTCCGGGAAGGGGAGACCGAACAGGCCCATCCCTCCCATCGTCTCGACCAACGCGTAGGGGAAAGCACCTCGTCGGTTCGACTCCGCTGCCAGGGGGGCGACCTCCTCCCGGGCGAATTCGCGAACCTTGGACCGCAGACCCTCATACCCCTGTTCCGAACTTCGGTGGCTCACGTCGCCTCCTCAAGCCGGGACCGAGGAGGTGAGCCCGCCGTCCACGACCAGCTCCTGTCCGGTGACGTAGGCGGACCTGGGGGAGAGGAGGAACGCGACGGCCTCGGCCAAGTCCTCCGGAGCACCGACGCGGCCCAACGGGACCTGGTCCTTGAACAGGTCTCGTACCTGCTCGCTTCCGGTGACCGACTCGAACATCTCGGTCCGAACGTGCCCCGGTGTGACCGTGTTGATCCGGACGCCCCTCCCGGCCAGGTCGGGAGCGATGGAACGGGCGAGGTTGAGCACCGCGGCCTTACTCGCCGCGTAGAGCGCTCCGGTCGACATCCCCCTGTGCACGAGCCAGGAGGCGTTGAGCACGACCGAGGACCCCTCGTTCAGCAGGGGCAGGGCCTTTTGGACGGTGAAGAACGAGCCCTTCAGGTTGCTTCCGACGATGAGGTCGAAGTCCTTCTCGGTGGTGTCGGACACGGAGGCGTTGAGACCGATCCCCGCGTTGGCGAACACGCCGTCGAGCGTCCCCCATTCCCGCCGGACGCGCTCGACCGCGCTGTCGAGGTCGGAGACGCTGGATACGTCCGCGGGGACGGCGAGGACGCGCTTCCCGGAATCGAGGCTCTTCCGGGCGGAGGCGAGCCGGTCGGCGTCACGTCCGACGATGGCCACACGCCCACCTTCTTCGAGGACGTGGCGTGCGGTGGCCAGGCCGATACCACTGCCTCCGCCGGTGACGAGGACGGTCCGGTCTTGGAACTCACTCATGGTCTGCCCTTTCGTGGGGGTCCTGTCGGGAGATGGGGGTGGTGCCCGGGAGGCGGTCGTCCAGGATCAGGCGAGGGTCGTCCATCTCCAGCCACCCGAGCCCTGGAGGACAGCGGTCGTATCCCAGGAGTCGCTGGATTTCCTCGGGCAGGTCCGCGGCGATCCCAGGTGGGACGGCGAGGTACTGGTTCTCCTCCTGGCGAAGGTTGCCGAGGTCGAGAGCTATCGTCAGACCGGTCCTGGGTTCCTCGGAGGTGTTGCGTCCGCCGTTGTGGTAGACACCGCCCTCCCAGATCAGCGCGGAACCCGCGCGCATCCGGGTGGGGATGGCCTCCGATGTTTCGGGTGCCCGCTCGTCGTCCCAGTGGTGACTTCCCGGGATCACCTGTGTGCCACCGTTCTCTTCGGTGAAGTCGCTCATGGCGAGCATCAGCTGGAGACGGCTCACCGGGCCCGGGTGGCCGCGCAGGTGGAGGGCGTCGTCTCGATGGAGGGGTTGTTTGCCCTGGCCGGGACCGATCTGGATGACCTGTGTGCCGCTGATCTGGATACCGGGGGTCACCTCGACCCGGGACCTGCCTATCCACATCGACCGCGGTCGCTGCATCAGGGCGCGGGCGGCGCCCAGGTAGAGGGGTTGGGTCACCAGGGGGTGGACGTGGGGCGTACGGGCGAAGAGGGAGGAGAGGCGTCGCGTGCGCGTGCCGTTGTACCAGTCACCGCAGTAGTCGGTGGCGTCGAGGGAGGGACCGAGGTCCTCCCAGAGCCCGGCGAGTGTCGAGGGGGAGACGAAGTCCTCCACGATCGCCCCACCGTCCCGCTCCAGCGCGGCGACGAAGAGGTCGAGATCGGTATCGGGCCGGAACCGGGTCAGTTCTCGCATCCTGTTTCACCGCCCCTCGGCCCGAGCGCCGTCACCGGAGCCCTCCAAGCCTTGGAACACACTCCTGGTCAGGTGGGTGAGATCGGGATCCTCTTCGAAGAGATCACCGACCTCGATCTCCACACCGATCTCCTCGGCGATCCTGGAGGTCAGACGCACGGCCTTGATGGACTCACCGCCCAGTTCGAAGAAGGTGGTCCCGGCCGGGCCGGTCTCCCCGCCCAGGACCTCGTACCAGATGGTTTCGACCGCCCGGGACACGGAGGCGGGATCGTTCGTCCTGATACTCATCGTGTTTCCTTTCCAGTGGTCATGGTGTGGAAGGCCCACGTTCACCGAAGAGGCGCGTCGGGTCGGAGGACGTCGGACAACGCGCGGCGGAACCCGTCGACCCTCTCCCGCGCCGAACGAGCGGTGAACAGGTTGGTGTTGTGGCCGAGGTTGCCGACCATCTCGCCGTCGGCGGAGATCTCCAACTGCAGCATCGCCCCGTCGGGGATGTCGGTTCCGGAGTCCTGGGACAGCGTCTTGCGCTGGATCTTGCGGTAACGCAGCCCCCCGGCACCCTCGGGGTCGTCGGCGACGAACGCGGACTGGAACACTTGGAAGGCGCAGGGCGCGGCCCGGTCGCCCGAGGCGGTGGCCATTAGGTTCGGGGCCTCGGCCATGACCTCTGGGAACGGGAGTTCGTACCTGTAGGAATCGAGGCAGGTACGGCGGGTCCGTTCGAGGACGTCCCGGTAGCTGAGACACCCTTCGATGTCGGTGCGCAGGGGGACGAAGTTGAAGAACGCGCCCACCGTCTCGTGGAACTCGGCCTGGTTGCGGCCGGAGGCGAAGGTCGGCACGACGATGTCCGTGCTCGCCGTCTGGCGGTACAGGAGTACGTTGTAGGCCGTCAAGAGGACCATGAAGGCCGAGCTCCGGTGGCTCCGCGCGAGTTCGAGCACCTGTTCCGTGACCTGCGCGTCGATGGTGAAGCGGTGCCAGGCCGTCGCCTTGGGCAGACCGGCCGATCGCGGGTGGTCGGTGGGCATCGGCAGGAGACGCGCGTCGCGCAGGGATCGTCGCCAGTACTCCCGGGCCCGCTCCAGACGCTCGTGGGGCCGGTTGAGCTCCCACTCCAGGAAGTCCCGGTACTGGGGGGCCGGCGCC
Organism: Nocardiopsis listeri; assembly: GCF_020741345.1. Classification (GTDB taxonomy): domain Bacteria; phylum Actinomycetota; class Actinomycetes; order Streptosporangiales; family Streptosporangiaceae; genus Nocardiopsis; species Nocardiopsis listeri_A. The sequence goes on along the minus strand of NZ_DYZD01000268.1, from coordinate 20,509 downwards.
GGCCAGGTGCCCCCGGCTGTGAGAGCCCCGTAGAGGGCGGAAAGGTCGCGGATGAGGAGTTGCATGGACCACTCGTCGGCGACCGTGTGGTGGGCGACCAGGACCAGGACCGAGTCCACGGCGTCGAACCTGCCCAGCACGGCACGCAGGAGCGGAGGGCTGTCGACACGCTGTGGCCGCAGCTCGAAGCCCTGGACCAACTCCTCGGCCCGGGTGTCGCGTTCCTCGACCGGGTATCGGGCCAGGTGGAGTACGGAGAGTTCGGGAGCGGTCGGGGGATGGATCACCTGGTACCCGCCCTCGGACCGTACGAGGGTGGTGCGCAGGGACTCGTGCCGTTCGACGAGGTGTTCCAGCGCTCTCGCGAGCCTGTCCTCGTCGATGGGACCGGTGAGCCGCCACGCGCACGCGATGTTGTAGGTCGGGCCGAACGGCCCCTCTTCCTCACCACCATCGAACATGGAGAGGAACCGTTGGTTCAGAGAAAGGGGCAGGGCCTGGGGGTGGCCCTCCGTCGGTGCCTGTGTAGGGGAGGGGGTCACAGTGGTCCTCCTGCGGGGGGTTGGAAGGGTCGTTCATCGGAGTTCGGTGCCGCCACGCCGTACCGCGTCGAGCAGAAGCCCCTCGCGCAGGAACGTGGCCACCGACTCCAGGTCGTCCGACATGTAGCGATCCTGGTCGAGCGCCGGAACGAGGGATCGCAGCGCCGTGTACGCCGTTCGTCCCGCCGGGCCGAGGTCTCCTGCACGCTGGGAGACGTCCACAGCCTGGGCGGCCGCGAGAAGTTCCACCGCCAGGACTCGGTCGTTGTTGTCGAGGACACGGCGGGCGTTGCGGGCCGCGATGAGGCCCATGCTCACCACGTCCTGGTTGTCGCCGTTGGAAGGGATGCTCTGCGTACTGGCGGGCGCTATGGTCCGGTTCTCCGCGACCAGGGCGGTCGCCGGATACTGGGCTCCGGCGAAACCACTGCTGAGACCGGGGTCGCCCGCGACCAGGAACTCCGGAAGGCCCTCGCTGAGGTGACGGTTGAGCAGACGGTTGGTGCGACGCTCGGAGAAGACACCGAGTTGGGTCAAGGCGATCGTGGTGAAGTCCATCGCGAAGGCCACCGGTTGTCCATGGAAGTTGGCACCGTGGAAGATCTCCTCCCCCTCGAAGAAGAGGGGGTTGTCGTTGGCGGAGTTCAGTTCCGTCCGGACCCGCAGACCGGCCTCGTACAGTGTGTCCCTGACCGCTCCCAGCACCTGGGGAACGGCACGCAGGGTGTAGGCCTTCTGCATGTACACGTCACTACGGCTGACGTCGCCCCGCGCCTGGCACTGTGCCTGTCTGCGCAGTTGGGAGTGGGGCAGTGCGAGGCGACTGCCCTCCAAGAGCGCCCGCATGTTCGCGGCCGTGTCGATCTGGCCCCGGTGCGGGCGGGCGATCTCGTGTCCCTGGGCCAGGAAGGGGCCGGTGGAGGCCCGCAGGACCTCCACCACCAGCCCGGAGATGATCTCCGCCTGGCGGATCTGGTCCAGCGCCCGCTGTACGACGAGTCCTCCCAGGCCGGTCATCGCCGAGGTGCCGTTGATGAGCGCCAGACCCTCCTTGAAACGCAGCTTCAAGGGTTCGATGCCGAGTTCCCTCAGCCGGGGCCCTGTGGGGGTGGGCTCATCGTCCTCCAACAGGTAGCCCTCACCGATGAGGGTTGCGGCGACGTGGGCGAGCGGGGCCAGGTCGCCGCTGGCACCGAGGGACCCCATCTGGGGGATCGCGGGGACGAGATCCCGGTTCAGGTAGAGGGCGAGGCGTTCGACGACCTCGGCCCGGACCGCCGAATATCCCTTGGCGAGGGCGTTGAGGCGGGCCGCGACGATCGCCCGGGCCTCCTCGGCGGAGAACAGGGGGCCCACTCCGGCGCTGTGGCTGCGTACCAGGTTGGTCTGGAGTTCGACCTCCTTGGAGGTACCGACGAGCATGTAGATCATCTCGCCGTATCCCGTGGTCACCCCGTACACGGGAACACCCGAGTGCACGGTCTCCTCGAACATCCCTCTGATCCTGGTGATCTTCTTCAGGGTGTCGGCCTCCAAGACCGCCGATGCCCCTCCACCGGCGATCCGCACCAGGTCGCTCAGACCGAGACCTTCCCCGTCGAAGCGCACCGGGCGTGTCTTCTCTCGCAGGGTCATGTCGTCCCCCTCATGCTTTCGTCCTTGTCCGGGACGGATGTACGTCTTCTGTTGTCCAAGGCGCGCCGGTCCACCTTTCCGCCGAGGTTGCGTGGCATCACCGCCAGCACTTCGAAGGTGATGGGCGGCGTCCTGTGTCCGAAACGGAGCCTGAGGGCGCTCCGCCAGGCCCGTTTCTCCTCCCGGGACACGCCTTCGGGCCCGGGCGGGGTTTTGGGGATGATGTAAGCGATCAACCGGGTGGAGGAACCGTCCACCTCCCGTACCGGGAGCACCGCGCACTCCCGTACCGAGGGCGACTCGGCCAGGGTGTTCTCCAGTTCTCCCGGTTCAAAGCGCACACCACCCACCTTGACCTGGTCGTCTTCCCTACCGCGGTACTCGAGGGAACCATCCCAGCGGCGAAGGGCCAGATCCCCGGTGCGGTGGTAGCGGTCCCCCGGACGCGCGTCCTCGGCCAACGCCTCCACGGATCCGAACACCGCCGACCCTTCGTCGACGCCCAGGTATCCGGGGGTGACGTAGGGACTGCGGACGACGAGGCGACCGACGACGCCGTCGGGACACGGCCTGTCCTGTTCGTCCAGCACCGCGACCTGCCTGCCGGGGATGGGCGAACCGATGGGGATCGCTCCGTGTACCTCGCCGGTGACCTCGTGGTAGGTGGACAGGATCGTCTCCGTCGCCCCGTACAGGTTGACGATGCGGCTGTGGGGCAGGGCATTGCGAAGACCCGTGACCAGTGCTCCATCCAGGGCTTCACCCGCCAACAAGAGGGACTCCAGCCGCAGTGGGGGGTCGGTCGGTGCCCGATGCGTCAGAGCGCTTGACAGGGCCCTGGCGAAACTGGGCACCGTTTGGAAGAGGGTGATCCCCTCCAGTGCCAGCCATCGGGCCACGCCTTCGGGATGCGTCCTGAGTTCCTCGGGAACGGGATACAGGGTCGCCCCCGAACACAGCGCGGCGAACGTCTCGCACAGGGCGGCGTCATATCCGGGGAGGGCCCACTGAGCCACCCGTGAACCTGGACCCAGCCGGAACTCTCGTGCCAGCCAGGCGGAGAACTGTGACAGCGCGGCGTGGGACTGAGGGATGCCCTTGGGTGTTCCGGACGACCCCGAGGTGTATGCCACGTAGGCGGTGGCGTCACCATCGACCATCGGCCGATGAGGCCGACACTCGCGCGCGAAGGGTGGGTCCCGCTCCGGGGCGGGGCCATCGAGGTCCACCACCTCCACGTTCGGATCGTCCCTCAGCAGACGGGTCCCGGCGTCGTCCTCCACCCCCGAACCCAGCAGCAACCTGCTCGGACGCAGACCTTCCAACAGTTGGACACCGTGTCGACCCATGTCGTGCCGGGTGAGGCAGACGACGTGGGCGTCCGCCTCGAGCACACCGAGCACCGCGGCCACCTGTCGCGGGCCCGAGGGGGCTCGTACCACGACCGGAGTGCCGGTCACCGGGCCGGCGTCGGTCAGGGCCGCACGTACCGTCGAGGCCTCACAGGCCAACTCCTCGTAGGTGAGGGTCCGCCCCGACTGGACGACGGCGGGTGCCCCCGGGTGTTCTCGGACACGCGTCGCTATGGCCTGGTGTACCGGGGTGGGGGACGTGAGGACCTCCGTGGTCCGGTCCGTCGCACGAAGCCGGGCGACGGTGTGTTCGGGGGGCTCCAGAAGTAGGGAGGACAAGGGGGCGTCCGGTGCGCTCAGCGCGGACGCCAGGAGATGGCGGAGCTGTGCCAGGACGCGTTCCGCCGAACTCCCGTCGAAGCGGTCGGACCGGTGGAACAGACTTCCCCGGAACCTTCGGCCGGGATCCAGGACCAAGGCGAGATCGGCTGTCGCCGACACCTCGGGGGCGAGGTCGTCCACGCCGGACCGCGACCACAGGGTCGTCCCCCCGAGTTCCAGGCAGTGCTCCGGTCCCCGTTCCGGGACGAACACGAACGTGTCCGGTGCCCGGGACACCGACTCCGGGAGCATCTGGGACGGAAGAGCGCCGTGTAGGCGTACCTCGTGGCAGGCCTCGTCCACTCGACGGGTCAGGACCCGGAAGGACGGGGCCGCGGCCGTCATGACATGGACGGGAAGGACGTCGTCGACACGGCCGATCATCTCCGTGTGATCGTGGGGTGGACGGCCCTCCACCGGCAGGTGCACGACGACGTTCTCCGAACCCGAGTAACGGCCGAGGAGGACGTGAAGGGCGGTCAGGACGAGCGTCGACGACGACGCCCGATCGGCCTGTGCCGGGAGCATCGTGTCGAAAGTCCCGCTCCAGTCGAAGGGAACGCTCCCGAACATGGGGGAGGGGACGGGGGGTCGACCGCGGTCTGCGGGCAGCAGACAGTCGCCGGACGAGTGCGGTGAGGCGGCCCACCACCGGCGTAGCCGGAGACACTCCCGCGTTGCCTCCCAACGTCGTTGCAGCTGAGCCTGTCGGGCGTAACGGGGCGCGGGCGCAGGGAACGCCAGGTCCAGGGGGGTCCCATCCAGAACGGCCCCGTACGCTCGTCCCAGTTCCCGAAGGAGGACGGTCACGGACCGGTCGTCGGCGATCGTGTCGTGGAGTCTGAGAACCAAGGTGTGCCGGTCGTCACCTCGCTCCACGGCTTCGAGGGTGGCGGGAGGATCGGTGCCGGGCCCCCCACCGGTGTTGCGTAGGTCACGGACACAGTTGCCGACCGGTTCGATCACCTGGGCGGGGCCACCGTGGACCTCGGTCAGCGTGGTCCTCAGCACGTCGTGCCGGTGGAGCAGGGCCTCCCAGGCGCGGGCCACAACGTCGAGGTTCAGTGGGCCCGCTCCGCTCAGGGTCAGGGTGCGGTGGAGCATGGGAGCCCCGGCTCGGGCACGGGACCAGGAACGTTCCTGTGCCCAGGACACCGGGGTGGTCACCGTGTCCAGGTCGGACCGCGAAGGGCGGATCATCATCCCGTCGGCCCCGTCAGCGCGCCGTGACACCACGCCGGGCGGGCGTGGGGATGGAGGCGGGTCTTCCACGCGGAACACGCCGAGGGTAGGGGCGGAGGAGGTTCCAAAGGACCCGAAGGACCAGGGCGGGCCGCATGAGGCTCTCCGGCCGGTCCACCATGCCGGCGGCGCGCATGTAGCTCGCGGTCACCACGCCGTCCTTGGCCGAGGCGACCTGGACCGACTTGAGATAGAGCTGCTGGGCGCGGATGGCCGGAGTACGGTCGCCCTCGACCCCCTCGAACCCGAGGTCTACGACATGGGTCATGTCCCATGGTGGGTCGATCACGTCATCGGCCAGGTCCCGGAAGTACTGGAGGGGCTGTGGCGCCGCGCCGGTGTGCAGATGGTCCCGCATCGTCAGGGCGGCGAGCGCGGCCACCGTCATACCCTGGGCGTACACGGGGTTGAAGCAGCAGACGGCGTCGCCCGTGACCAGGAGACCGTCGGGCAGACGTGACATCGACTCATAGCGGCGCCGAAGAGTGGTCGGGAAGCGGAACGCCACCGGCTCGTCCAGGGGCTCGGCGTGTTCCAGGGCCTTCCTGATGTCCTGGGTGGACAGTGTCCCCAACCAGTCGTACAGACCCTGCTGATCGGTGGGCGGGTGGTCGCCCAGGATCCCGTAGGTGGTGAGTTCCACCCGGTCTCCGTCCGTCTTGGTGAAGATGGCCCCACGCGGTAGTTCGGGGGAGGCCACGGGGTTGATGGACAGGTCATCGCCGTAGGGGTCCCTGGTGAGCCGATAGTGCTGGGTCACGTATCCGAGACCGATCCTCTTGCGATCCTCCTGGACCTCGGGGTATCCGAGGGCGGTGAGCCACAGGGGTGTCCGGGAGCCGCGTCCGGTGGCGTCCACCACCAGGTCCGCGGTGATGTCCTCCTCATGCTCCGACCCGGCGCGCTGGACGCGGACCCCGGTGATCCTGCTGTTGTCGGGTGTGGCGGTCAGCCCGAGGATGTCGTGCCGTTCCGCGAAGGAGACGTTCGAGAACGCCTGGGTGCGCTCGCGGACGTGACGTTCGAGCATCGGTCGACTGGCGGCGACGCACACGAGCCCCGCCTTCTCCTGGACGACCGGTCTGCCCCTGAAGTACCAACGGACGTTACCGGCGAGGTCGCCGGTGGGGACCCCGTCCGCGAAGAGCTCCTCGGTGATACCGGGGTACAGTTCCTCCATCGCCTCCTGACCCCGGGCGAGGAGGCCGTTGATGTGCCGGCCCTGAGGACAACCCCGACGGACGGTGTCGACCCCCACGAGCGTGTCACGGTCGACGATGAGCACCTCGTCGTAGGAGTCCGCGAGGACCCTGGCCGCGAAGAGCCCGGCGATACTGCCGCCGAGGACGACGGCGCGCGTTTTCTGATCACCCATGGAAAACCTCTCCCTGAACTCGGATGGCGCTCGGGACGTTGCACCACTTTTCTGTGTTGCGAACCGGACCGCTTCCCATCCCTTATTCTTCGGAGGGGTCGATTCTTTCTGCGTCTTCTGAAATGCCCTCAAGCATTCTCGTGATCGATTTCTCCGAGAAAACGAGCACGGGTGAACTCTCTGCTCGCCATGGATTCCAGGACGGTGGAGAAACCCGCGTGACTGCGCATGGTCGACATGTCCCGCCACACCCTCTCGACGCGCTCCCCATGACGGACGGCGCTCGAACCCGCCTTGGGGAACAGATGGGATTGCACGGCCCGCCAGGACGCACGCGCGACCTCACGGCAGATGGTGGCGATGCGCCACTCGAACTCCTGGGTGAAGGTCCCGGGGCCGCGTTCGCACGCTTCCCGCCAGCGCGTGATCGAATGGGAGAGGGCGGCCTCCGCCGCCGCGATCATTCCGGCGGCCTCCCCGTACCAGTACTGGTGGTCGGGGTCCTGGTACCTGGGGACGATGGGGGGGAAGGAGGTGGTGCGCTCCCGCATCAGGACCTCGTACGCGTCCAGGGCCGACTGGGCCATCCCCACGGCCAGGACCGCGCTCTCGATCAACATGAAGCTGAGCGGACCCCCACGGTACTGGGGGTTCTCGTGGAGAAGGTTCCCCGGAGTGTCCGTGGAGACCCGGCCCTGACTGAGGTGGGTCTTCAGGACCAGGTGTTCGGGGAGATCGGCACCCTCCATGCGGATGCTGTGGGAGCCACTGCCCCTCAGCCCGAGTTGGTCCCCCCAGTCGTCCAGCCGCACCCAGCTTTCCCGGGGAGCGACGAAGAGCAGGGTCACCGGTTGCTCGCCCGTGGGAGGATGCCAAAGGGCGTGGCCCATGAAGTGAGTGGCGTAGGGAGCTCCCGAGCAGTACTTCCAGGTGCCCTCGATGCGCCAACCTCCATGGGGTAGCCGTTTCGCGACCCCCGAGGGCATGACGGTGTTCGGGCAGACGAAGTCCCCTCCCGCGAACATCTCCCGCTGCGCGCGTTCGCCGAACAGGGTGGCTGCCGGAAGCGCGTGTGCGGCCCCCAGGCAGTACATCCACCCGGTCGAGGGGCAGGCCCTGGTCAGGGTGAGCACTACCTGGAAGAAGGTGCCCACGTCGACCTCGTGTCCACCATGGCGACGAGGGACCAACAGACGATAGAGTCCCGCGTCCCGGAGCTCTTCATGCGTGTCGGGCGCGTAGTAGGTCCGCTCCTCCGTCTCGGCCTGGCGCTCGTGGAGAGAGTTCGCGATGGCCTGAGCCCTCTCGACGAACACCGACGGTTCCGTGAGCGACCCCTCTGTTCTGGTGGTCATGACCCATGCCTTCCGAATCGGGGGTATGGCGGTGTGGGGAGGCGGGCCCCGGCACACCGGGCGTGGAAAGCCTCACACCGTCCGTGTCATGGGTGCGTCTCCTGGGTTGCTTGGGCTCTTCGGTCGAAGGCCGACGTCGAACGGCCGGTCCACTCAGCAAGACTGAGGACGTCGGGGATCCCTGGCCCGGGGACGATGTCTGTGCGTGTCCGTTGGTTCCCCACGGAGGGCAGGAGGAGGGTCATGCGTTCCACGAACGAGGGCATCGGGGCCGGAGGGAGGGCCGGGGTGGTCGGACCGGACGGTGAGGTGGTCGTCGACGTACTGCTCTCGGACTACCCGTTTCCCGGATTCCTCGACCCGCTGCGCGCGGGCGCCGCCGAGTTCGAACGGAGGTACCCGGGAGTCCGGGTCATGGTCAGGTCCGTCGGGTACGAGGAGCTGCCCGCCCAGGTGGCCGAGGAGGCCGCCAAGGGAAGTCCTCCGGCACTCGCGAGTTACTACACGGGCGCCTCCCGCCAGGCCATGGACACACTGAACTCGGAGGGTGCCGCCCTCTTCACCCCGGTGGAACGGGCACTCGCCGGTCGTTCCCACGTGTGGGACGAACCCGTCACCACGGGTGACACGGTGGCCGCGGCACGAGGCTTCCTCACCTACGGCGGTGAACTCATGGCGGTGCCCCTGGGGCTCTCGACCATGGTGCTCTACTCCAACAGGACGGTGTTGGCAGAGGCGGGCGTGACCGATGCGCCGCGTACCTGGGGGGAGGTCTCGTCGGTATGCGCTGCCGTCGAGCGGACCAGGTCGGCACGGTTCGGGGTCAGCTGGCCCAACGACGGAAAGCTCTTTCAACAGTGGCTGACACAGGAGGGCGCCCACCTCGTAGATCGGGCCAACGGTAGGAGAGGTCGGGCCGGGCGGGTCCTCATGCGCGGCGGAGAGTTGGAGGAGTTGATCACCTGGTGGCGTGACCTGCACGCCAAGGGGCACTACCTGCACACCGGGGCACTGGAGGACTGGCCGGGCGTCATCACGGCCTTCGCGAAGGGCGAGGTCGCGATGCGGGTCGGATCCTCCTTCGAGGCCGAACACGTGGTCCGTGCCGGGCGCGAGGCGGGGTTCGAGGTCGAGGTGGGTCCTCTCCCGCACAGGGACGGGCGCCCCCCGGTCGGCAACTGGGTCGGAGGCGACGCACTCTGGTTGACGGACGGCCTGGACGAGCGTACCCGCGACGCGGCGCTGGCCCTCTCGATGTACCTCACCCGTCCCGAGGGTGTCATGACGTGGCACAAGGCGTCCGGTTCCTCACCCACGACCGGATCCGCGCTCCGGTCCCTGGAGGCGGAGGGTTGGTTTCGGGAACGACCCCACCACGCGCTTGTTCGAGATCGCCTCAGGGCCTGCGAAGGACCTCGTGGTGCGCACGCCCCGATCATCCCCGGCTCCCATGGCGTCCAGAGCGCGCTGATGGAGGCGATGCGTGAGGTCCTCACCCACGGGGTGGAGCCACGCGGGAGGTTCCGTCAGGCCGAGGCCCGGGCCCAGGCGGCGCTGGAGGAGTACAACGCGACCGTTACGGCGCCCGGCCCCCGCGACCCCCGATGGGCGATGGTCGGCACGTGAGGAGTGGAAGGGACTCGGGGCCACGGACCGATCGTCCGTGGCCCCGCCGGTTGGTCGTCGATTGCACGTTCGCGCGCGACCGATCCGATCACACGCGTACTCGACGATCACTCAGGTGGCACGCCGAGGAACGGGGTCCACCTCCCGGCCGGCGGTGCGTTCCAACCACCATTGCGCCACGATGACGTTGACCACCCAACCGAGCCAGCGCGCGGCCTCGGAGACGTAGGAGAAGTCCACGGTCCAGGGGGAGAACAGGAGCCATCCCCAACCGATGGCGAAACCCCAGATCACCGCTCCCCAAACGATCGCGAAACTGTACGTCATCCAACGCCGGTGTTCGGCGTAACGGCCTTGGACCGCGCGTCTCCAGCCGATGAGGGCGGCCACCGACCACAGCAGCGCGGACGTCGCCATGCCGATGCCGCCCGCAGGGAAGGCCACGGGGAACATGGCGAGCGCGAGCAGGGACGAGGGAAGGGCTCCCGCGAAGACGTACAGACGGCCACTCCACCGGTGCGTCCCGGGATGGTTCCTGCGTAGCCACGGCCACGACTGGAGGACCAGGGTCACCAGCGCCACGGTCCCGGAGACCACGTGGCCGACGATCAACCAGTAGTGGAGGGGGAACTGTAGTTCGATCCTCGAATAGGACGGGTCCATCCGAACGTAGGGATGGATCTGTACCGCGAGGTAGAGGGCCACGATCACGGCCAACGACGTGACCCAGACGGTCTCGGAGACCTTTCGTCCCTTCGATCCTCCGGGTGAGGAGGAACCGTCCTCGACCTGTGAGGGGTTACGCAACATTCTCTATTCCTCGTTCCGGTTTCCAGGAGGGTCGCTCGGCCTCGGTTCAGGGACGCATACGTCTCCGGTGAGAGGGGAGGCGGGTTCGTTCAGCAGATCGCTCCACGCGGTCACGATCTCTCGGGGACCCCTACGGTGACGGACCCTCAGCCAGGAGCGGGCCTCACGGACGAACCGTTCCTCCGCTTCCACGTAGGCCCTCCGGTAGGTTCCGGGGCCCTCCCGTTCCTCACGCTCGGCCTCCCTGTCCGGGGTGAAGAAGATCTCTGGCCGGGGGTCGTGCAGGTCGGGTGGTTCGATCCGGGCCCGCGGGTGTGTGTAGCCGACCAACGCCGTGTGGAGGATGTCGCCGCCCAAGCGTCGGTAGACGTTCGAGATACGCTCCTCGTCCCCACTGAAATCCACGAACACGGTGGGCGCGGGCAGGAAGGCCCGGTCGAGTTCCTCGTAGGCGAGGACACGGTTGTAGACGTCCATGCTCCGTAGGACGTCCCTGCGTTCGGGCGCCGTCAACCCCAGGGTCACCAGGTCGTCTCCTCCTTTGAGGAGGTCGACCAAGCCCAGGGCGGTCCGGGAGGAGGCACTGGTGACCACCAGGGAACGTGCCCCCTTCCCGGAGAGTTCGGTCACGAGTGCGGCCACGTTGTAGGAGGCCGGATAGAGGGGGCGCAGGAGGGTGCGTAGGTCGTCCTCCTCTCCGGGGCCCCGACACCTTCGGTGGGTCAGGTACCACGGGTGCAGGAAGGCGCGTTGTGGTGAGTCGTCCAGGAGGTGGTCGGTGCGGGAGCGCACGGTCAGCGTGTGGTGGCTGCCCATGGGAAGGTAGCCGAAGTGACGTCTTCCGACAGGCACTTCCGGGTGTCGTGATTCCACGACCCTGGAATAACCCCAGACCGGTACCCGGCCCCAACCGTCAGGGGCGGGAAAGGCGTCCCAGAAGGGAAGCTCGGAGTCACCCAGACGGGCATAGGTCACGTTGTTGGCCGTCAGGCCGAAGCGCTCCACCCGCAGTCGGACCTGTTCCGGCCTCAACGGGAGGGGGTTCTCCCGGACGGTCCGTGTACGGGAAGGGTCCTCACGGCGCACCAGCACGGCCCAGGGATCATCGGGCACCATGGTCTCGCTCCCCACCACTTTCCTCCGGGAGCCCGATCGAGAGCGAGTGGCGAAAGAGGTCCCCGGGGTCGTAGCGTTCCTTCACCCTCTGGAGTCGGGGATAGTTGTCCTTGTAGTAGAGGTCGGTCCAGGGGACACCGGACCGGTTCCAGACCGGGTCGGCCAGGTCCTTGTCGGGGTAGTTGATGTACGAACCGTCGGTGGAGTCATCGGGCACGGGGACTCCACCCGTGGCCGCGTACACGTCCCGGTAGAACTCCCTCAGGTGCCGGATGTTCCGCTCGTCCTCCGCGGCCGAACCCCAGACGGACATGTAGGCGGCCTTGAGGATCGAGTCCCGTTGGGCTGTGGCGGTCCGGTGCGGCTCCACCGTGTTGACCCGTCCCCCGTAGCCGATCAGGATGAGCTGTGACTCGTGCGGCTCGTCGGTGGTCAGGTGACGGCGCACAGTGGAGACCTGTCGATCGGAGAACCCGCGGCGCATGTAGGCGGCCTTGATCTTGATCCTGCGGGTCTCGGAGTCTCCCGGGTCGCCCCAGCCGGGATAGGCGGCGAACTCCAACCAGGGCCGTACGGACTCGACACGTGCCGGTGAGGGATCGACTCCGGAACGAACGCCGTCGAAGAAGCCGTCGAGGACCTCGGTCACCCCGGGAACGTCGTCGTCGGCCATCGCGCCGACCATCAACCCATGGCCCCCCAGGGGGGACGCGTGCAGGAAGCCCGTGATGTCGGTTCCAGGCGAGCCCGGAGAGCTGTTGTTCTCGAACCAGGAACCGAAGTTGGACAGCAGACGCCCGAAGGTCTCCTCGTCCAGGGACTCCCAGGGCCACATCTCGGCCCGACTACGCCACATCCTGGGGGCCGGGGGCAGGATCTCGCCTGGACCGGTCTTGCCGGGTTCGGCGCAACGCAGCCAAAAGCGGGTGACGACGCCGAAGTTGCCTCCCCCTCCACCGGTGTGCGCCCACCACAGGTCGTGGTGGGGATCGTCCGGATCACGAGTGCCCACCACGAGTTCGGCGTTGCGGTCCTCGTCCACGACGACGACCTCGACCCCGTACAGGAAGTCGACCACCGACCCGTACCGTCGGGACAGGGGCCCGTATCCGCCACCGATGAGATGGCCTCCCACGCCGACCTCCGGACACTCCCCACCGGGGATGGTCACGCCCCAGCCCTTGAACAGGACGCGGTACAGGTGGCCGAGGGTCGACCCCGCCTCCACGACGAAGGCGTCACGTTCTTCGTCGTAGCCGACATGATCCATCTCCGACATGTCCAAGAGGACCCGGGCCCTGGGGTCGGCCGCGAAGTCCTCGAACCCGTGTCCTCCGCTGCGCACCGCGATCACCGACCCCGACCGGGCCGCGGCGCCGACGACGGACACGGCCTGCTCGGCCGTCGTGATGACGTGGATCTCCTCCGGGCTCGCGGAGAATCGATGGTTGGCGCCTCGGAGAAGACTTTCGTAGCGGGGGTCGCCAGGCCGGATGGCGGAGAAACCGGCTGTCCTGGGCACGGCGGAGATCGCGTCGTGTTCCACGTATGAACCTTCCTGGTCCGGCGAGTGTGCGGTGTGAGGCCGGAAGCATCGGCCAGGACAAGCCTGCGTACCTTGTGGGATCGCTGTCTTCTCCAGCGATGCGATCCTGGTGGCCCGTGTACCGGCGCAAGCCAGGAGTCGTCCGACGCGTGGCCCGCCCCGGATGATCGAGTGGTGAAGGAACGTCGGTACTGGAGGGCGACATCGTGCAACTGGGTGTGGAGATCGCGGATTTCTCATGGGTCGGCGAGGACGGGAAGGCCCTGGAACGGTTGATCGACATCGCCGAGACGGCGGACTCCTCGGGCTTCTCCCTGATCGGGGTGGGTGATCACCTGTGGCAGGCCCCGCACGCGGGTGGCCCGGAGCGACCCCAACTCGAATGCTTCACGACCTTGGCGATGATCGCGGCCCACACCACACGGTGCCGCTTGGGGCCCGTGGTCGCCGGTGTGCACTTCCGTTCCCCCGCGCTCCTGGCCAAGATGGTGTCCACCCTCGACGTCCTTTCCGGAGGGCGTGCCGTCCTCGGACTGGGCGCCGGATGGTATGAGGAGGAGGCAAGAGGGCTCGGAATCCCCTTCCCCTCCCTCGCCAGGCGTTTCGACATGGTGGAGGAGACCCTTCGGATCTGCCTGCGGCTGTGGACCGAAGGGGACGACCAAAGCCCTCACGAGGGAGAGTTCCATCGACTGGAACGGCCCTTGTCACGGCCGCTGCCGGTGTCCCGATCTCACCCTCGGATCATGATCGGAGGGCAGGGCGAGCAGCGCACGCTGCCGCTGGTCGCCAGGTACGCCGACGCGTGCAACCTGTACCCTTCACCCGACCTGCCCGAAAAGCTCGCCGTCCTGCGCAGGGCGTGTGATGAGGTGGGTCGGGACTACGAAGAGATCGAGAAGACCTGCATCATGGAATTCGGTGTCGAGCGTGATGGCACCGGTGCCCAGGAGACCATCGAACTCTTGCGCGCAATGGCCGAAGCCGGGATCACCACCGCGATCGGTATCCTCCCCGCGGACGACCCGGCCGGGCATGTCGCCCGTGTCGCGGAGTACGTGTTACCCGAGGTCGCCGACCTGTAGGAGGTGTTCGGCGGGTACCACCTCCACCCGGACGGAGGGCTCAGTGGTCGCGCTCGGCCGCCAACCGCTCCTCCAGGAAATGACGCTCGGCCTCGTTGTCGCTCAGATCGAGCGCATGACGGTAGGCGGTCATGGCCTGACCGTGGCGTCCCAGACGGCACAGTAGGTCGGCCTTCACCAGGGGGAGGTACCGGTAGGAGGATAGCTCGCCCTCGTCCTCCAACTCGCCGATCCGTTTCATGGCCTCCTCGGGGCCCTCCACCCGGGCCAGGGCCACCGCGCGGTTCAGGGCCACCACCGGGGAGGGCCACACCTTGCAGAGCTCGTCGTACAAGGTGAGTACCTGAGGCCAGTCGGTCTCCTCCACGCTGGGGGCCTGGGCGTGCAGGGAGCTGATCGCCGCCTGGAGGGTGAACCTTCCGGGTGGGCTCAGCCGTAGTGCGCGCACGACCAGCTGGTGTCCCTCCTCGATCGCCGGCCGATTCCAGGCCGAGCGGTCCTGTTCCGCGATAGGCACCGGCTCACCTCTGTCCCCGACACGGGTGGGGCGACGTGCGTCGGTGACGAGCAAGAGCGCGAGAAGGCCCATGACCTCAGGTTCCGTCGGCATGAGCAGGCGGAGCATGCGTGCGAGATCGAGGGCGCGCTCCACGAAGTCCACCCGGACGAGATCGTTTCCCGAAGGTGCTGTGTGACCGTTGGTGAAGAGCAGCAGGATGACGTCCAGGACCGTGTCGAGCCTGGCGGGAAGATCCTCGGCCGGCGGCACCCTGTAGGTGATACGGGCCGCGCTGATCTTCTTCTTGGCTCGAGTGATACGGGCCGCCATCGTGGTCTTACCGACCAGGAACGCCTGGGCGATGTCGCTGGTGCTGACTCCGCAGACCAGCCGTAGGGTCAGGGCGATCTGCGCGTCCCGCTCCAGCGCCGGGTGACAGCAGGTGAACACCAGCCGCAGCCGGTCGTCGAACACGCTGTGGGAGGTCTCGTTGTGTTCGGGGGGGTCCGGCTCCACCAGCAATGGCAGTTTCGACCGCAGGTGCTGTTCGCGCCGCAGGAGGTCCAGGGCTCGTCTCTTGGCGACCGTGGTCAGCCACGCGCCGGGCCGGTCCGGTATCCCCTCCTGCTCCCAGGTGTCCAGAGCACGGATGTAGGCGTCCTGGACGCACTCCTCGGCGAGGTCGAAGTCGCGGGTCACGCGGGTCGTGGAGGCCAGGACGTAGGCCCACTCCGTGCGGTGGGCCTCGGAAACCGCCTGTCGTATCGCGTGACTGTGCTCCTGCACGCTCAACACTCGACTCCTCGCGGCCGAACAACTGGAAACCGGAGTGACCGATGGTACCCACGATACGCCGATCGGCTTTGCCTGACTCGCTTCGAAGTCTGTTACGTGGCTTGTTCGACTCCCGAAGACAGGTGACGCGTCAGGCGTCCCAACTCCCGACTCACGTCCTCTCCCTCCAGCGGGAAGAAGTGGGTTCCCGGAAAGGACCTGATCATGGGAGGTGAGGGGAGTTCCGACGCCCACGACCCGGCCTCGTCCTGGGACAGAGGGTCGTCGAGGCCGAACCACAGATGGTGTCGTGCCCTGGAACCCGACCTCCTCTCGGGACGTACGTAGGTGTCGAACAAGTGGAGGTCCAGACCGAGGAGGGTGACCGCCTCGGCCACGGCCACGGAGTGTCTCGTCGTCTCCTCCGGCAACCTGCCTCCGGAACGGAGCTCATGTTCCAGGGACGCCGGGGATCGAGTGGTGAAGGGTTGTTCGGGGTGCGCGGCGAGGGAGGTGGCCCTGCTCGGGGAGGGAGGGCCCGAGAGCACCACTTCGCGTATCCGCCGCAGGGGAACGGCCGACATGAGGCTGAGCAGTGAGTGCGTGATCAGAGCCCCCAGGCTGTGCCCGTACAGGACGGTCGGACGGTCCGCCCACGCCTCCACCACCGGCAGCAGACCCTCGACCGCCTCTACGTAGACCATGGGGGGCGTGGTCCTTCGTGTGCCGGTCGGCCCGGGCAGGAGCACGGAGCATTCGTTCGGCAGGTGACGTGCGACCGGGAGCAGGGACAACGGGGTGGCGCCGGCGTAGGGGAACAGGACGACTCGTACGGGCGCCTCCGGGTCGCCGACCGCCAGGTGACCTTCGAACGTGTGCATTCTGTATCCCATTTCCTCATCGGGTGGTGATCGAGGAGGAATGGTGCCTTCGGGTGTCGTTGGTTGTCTACCTATTTCATGCTCATCCTCGCAAACGCCGTAAGCTTCTGCTTTATTTCACTTTCCCAGTGTATTTTAACAGGGTGGAGCATGACCGCAATTATGAATATTGAGTTCGCTCTAAAGGTCTTCGAGGATCATTCTGATAATCCTATTCTCCGGTGACCAAGGAGCCCCGATGCGGTTGATGTATCGCCTGGCGACGGTGGCGTTGGCCCTCGCGATGGTGGGTGCGGTGGGAGCCATGACCATCCGTCCCGTACCGGGCGAGACCGAACAGGCCGAAAGGGCCGCGCCCTTCGCCTTCGAGACGCTCGCCCTCAACTCCGAGCCCGACGACGCCCGTTACGAGCGGGAGGTCGCCCCCGACCTGGGCCACTTCAGGGGGTGGATATCCGCGGTCGGCGCGGGCGGGGCGCTCCTGGACCTGCGCTCGCTGGGCAAGTCGGCGGACGTCTGCCTGGTCGACCCCCGAGACGACAGTGTCACCCTGCGCAACGCGCCCGGGAGCGGTGAGGACGACTACCCGGTGGTCGAGCTGCTGCCCGAGGGGCTGCCCTACGACCACACCATGGCACCGATGGGGTGCGTGCCCGCCGACCTGGACGAGGACGGCGACCTCGACGTGATCGTCTACTACTGGGGCCGCTCCCCGGTCCTGTACATGAACACGGCCGGCCCGGAGGCCGTTCCGGCCCCGGAGAACTTCACCGCCCACGAATTGGTCGAGCCGATGCAGATCTGGAACACCACCTCGTTGAACGTCGCCGACGTGGACGGTTCCGGAAGCCTCGACATCCTGGTCGGTAACTACTTCCCCGACGGAGCACGGGTCCTGGACCCCGAGGCCGATGACGAGACCCGGATGGAGATGCAGCAGAGCATGGGTCTGGCCACCAACGGGGGACGCAACCGTCTGCTTCTCACGGAGCCGACCGGTGAGGCCGACACCCCGCCCGTCATCTCCGACGCCAGCACGGCCATCCCCGAACGCGCGACCACAGCGTGGACGCTCGCCATCGGGTTCCAGGACCTCACCGGTACCGGGGTCCCCGACATCTACCTGGGCAACGACTTCGGCAACGACAGTCTTCTGGTCAACCACTCCACCCCCGGTGACGTACGGCTGGAACTGCTCAAGGGCGACCGGAACATGACCACCCCCAAGTCCCAGACCGTGGGTAACGGGTCCTTCAAGGGCATGGGTGTCGCCTTCACCTATCCGGACGGCGCAGGGTTACCGATGATCGTGGTCAGCAACATCACCAGCCCCTACGCGCTCCACGAGAGCAACTTCGCCTTCGTACCCGAGGGGGACGCCTCCCAACTCCTCGACGGCGCGGTCCCCTACGACGAGAACAGTGAGGAACTCGGACTGGCCCGCAGCGGATGGTCCTGGGACGTCAAGGCCGGCGACTTCGACAACGACGGCACGGACGAACTGTTCCAGGCCACCGGCTTCCTCAAGGGTGAGACCACGCGCTGGCCGGAACTCCAGGAGATCGCGATGGGCAACGACCAGTTGTTGAAGAACCCTTGGGCCTGGCCCAACTTCGAGTCGGGGGACGACCTCTCCGGTCATGAGACCAACCCGTTCTGGGTGCGCGGGGCCGAGGGACGATACGACGACCTGGCCGAGGCCGTGGGCATCGCCGAGTACGACGTCACGAGGGCCTTCGCCTTCGGCGACGTCAACGGCGACGGTCTGCTGGACGTGGTGGTGGCCAACCAGTGGGAGGACTCCCGGCTGTTGCTGAACGAATCCTCCGAGGCGGGACCCGGTGTGGTGCTCCGACTGGTCCGGCCCGGGGCCGGGGGAGAGGAGGCCCTGACACCGGCGATCGGCGCCGCCGTCCGCGTGGACACCGAGGGCCATCCGCCCCAGGCCAGGGAGCTCTTCCACGGCAACGGGCACGTGGGGGTCTCCGACTCCATCGTGCACCTGGCCGCGCCCGAGGGAGACCTTCCGATCGAGGTTTCCTGGCGGGACGGTACCGGGACCGACCACCGCGCGGAACTGGTGGTGGAAGCGGGCACCCACACTGTGCTCCTCGACGACGACGGAACGGCGGTTGTCCGATGACCGTGACCGGATCCCAGAACGAGACCACCGCAGGGTCGGGACGGTCGACGGGCGAACCCACGACCACGCCGCCGCAGGTTACGGCCCCGCCCGCGATGGACCGACGTATCAAAGCGCTGCGCATGTTCGCCACGTCGATCACCGTCTTCACGATCCTGGGACACCTGTTCTTGGGTTTCGAACAGTCACCGATCACCCCCATCGTGGCGGTGCTGTTCGGCTACGCCCTCGACCTGGTCCTGGAGACACTGGACGCCCGGGCAGCCGGGCGCGCGCCCGGCTACGCCGGAGGGTTCGCCCGGACGATCGACTACCTACTGCCCACCCACATCGCCGGGCTCGCGTGCGCCATGCTGTTGTGGGGCAACGCCTCGCTGTGGCCGTACCTGTTCGCGGTCACCATCGCGGTGAGCAGCAAGTACCTCTTCCGTCTCCCGGTCCGGGGTCGCCGCAAACACTTCCTCAACCCCTCGAACTTCGGTATCGCGGCCACGCTGGTCCTGTTCCCCTGGGTGGGCATCGCCCCGCCCTACCACTTCACGAACAACACGTACGGCACCGTTGACTGGCTGATCCCACTCGGGATCCTCATGGCCGGGACCATGCTGAACGTGAACCTCACCAAGCGATGGCCGTTGATCCTGGCATGGGCGGGCGGCTTCGCGCTCCAGGCCGTGCTGCGTTGGCTCCTGCTGGACCACATGCTCGTGGCGGCGTTGCTGCCGATGACCGGTGTGGCCTTCATCCTCTTCACCAACTACATGATCACCGACCCGGGAACGACCCCCTCGAAACCGCGCAACCAGATGGTTTTCGGATTCACGACGGCGATGGTCTACGGCCTCCTGGTCACCTTCAACATCGTGTTCGGGCTCTTCTTCGCACTGGTCATCACCTGTGCCCTGCGGGGGATCGTGCTGCTCGTCTCGCCGATGTTCGACCGTGAGGACACCGACTCGTCGCCCCCCGGCGGCCCCGAACCCTCCCTGACGCAAGGCGATGACCGACGGTGACCGAACCCGAGAGAAGGGAGTCGGCCATGGCCGACACGTCCGGAACAGAACAGACCACTGCCCAGCAGACCGATACCGGCGCTCGGCGCGTCGAGCGGAGCCGCCTCGCGGAGCGCTACCGCCGGACCATGGACGTGCTCAACGTGGACCGTCACCGGTTGAGCCTTCAGCTCTACCTGGTCATCGTCCTCGCCCACTGGGCCGAGCACATCGTCCAGGCAGCCCAGATCTACGCGCTCGACTGGCCGATCGAGCAGGCCCGGGGCGTTCTCGGGATGCCCTTCCCCTGGCTGGTGGAGTCCGAGGCGATGCACTACGGATACGCGTTGATCATGCTGATCGGCTTCCTTCTCCTGCTTCCCGGCTTCGTGGGAAGATCCAGGATCTGGTGGTCGATCGCGCTAGCGATCCAGGTCTGGCACCACTTCGAGCACCTGGTCCTGTTGGTCCAGGCCGTCAACGGTGCGTATCTGGGTGGAAACGACGCCCCGACCAGCCTCATCCAGTTACTGATCCCGCGTGTGGAACTCCACCTGCTCTACAACACCATCGTCTTCGCCCCGATGGTGGTGGCGATGTATCTTCACGCACGACCGAACGCGGCGGATCACGAGGCGATGGCCTGCTCGTGCGCCGGCGAGCCGGGCCGGGCGCGAGGATGAGCGCGGGGCGGCGGCAGGGCTCGGCGTTCACCGTCGTCCTGCTCCTGATCGCCGTGTTGATCGTTTCCATGGGGATCTCCAACGTGGAACGCAGCGTGCGCGCCGCGCGGGCCGACGGCACACCAGGGACCTTCACCGGCACCAGTGTGGACTGCGTCCAACACCCCGGACACGAGTCGTGCACCTGTCACGGCACCTACCGGCCCGACGACGGTGGGCCCGAGCGCACCGACGTCTATCTCTACGGTAGGAAGAGCCAGACCTGCCCGGTGGGCGAGGATGCGGCCGCGATCGACGTCGGTTCGGCCAACCGGGTGTATGGGCCGGAGGGCTCCAACGAGTGGATCATGACCGTGGGGGTGATTCTCTTCGGCCTGGGGCTCGGTGGCTGGGCGGGCCGTTCGTGGTGGCGCGGCCCGAGGGCGGAACCGAGGGGCTGAGGCCGAGGCCGTCGAGGGGCGGAGGAGGGCCT
>NZ_DYZD01000267.1 GCF_020741345.1 Nocardiopsis listeri | reverse complement strand
ACCACGACCGGTGATGAGCTCTGGCGTGCGGAAGTGGAGCCGTCCCGACGTTTGGCGTGGGACGACGCCGACGTCGTTCGGCCCAGGACGTGGAGTGATGGAGACCCAGTGGTCGTGGCCGGGGAACGGTTGTTCGGTCTGAACACCGGAGAACCGGTCGATGTCGTCCCCGACCACCCTGAGCAGGAGTACCACCCGTACGAGAGGGCACCCGGCACCCTGGCGGCCGACACCGAGGGCGCCGTGGTCGCCCAGGAGGATCCGGAGGCGCTCGGTCCTCGGCTGCTGAAGAAATCCGACTCCGATGGCGAGGTCGTCTCCGGTTTCGAGGTCGAGTGGGGCATCGGCCGCTACCTCGATGGACCCACCGCCGTGCTGGAGGGTGCGCTGGTCTCCGCCGTCGACGCGCCGAGGACGAGCGAGGCCGAAGACGCGGGGATCGAAGAGGGTGAACGCGCCGTGTTGGCGATACCGCTGGAGGACACCGACACCGATCGGGCGGGGACACCGCGCTGGATCCGGTTCGACGGTGAACGTCTCTTCGACCCCGACCTGGGGCAGGAGAGCAATCGCCAGAGCCTCGTCGCGGCCCCCGGAGCCGTCGTCTCCTACGTCGACGGTGGGATCTGGGGCGATGATCTCCCCCCGGTCCACGGCCTGGTGCCCTGAGGCCTGCTCGCCTCCATGCCCGGGTTCGTCCAACTCTCGCCGGTCACGGTTTTCCCACCGATGCCGCCGGGTACCGCAGCATCCACAACCTCCTCCCGCGAACCCGACCGAACAGGGGAACACATGTCGCACACCCGCCACCACTCTCACGTGGAACGGGGGCGCCGATGAGCCGCTGGAAGGGGGCCTTGGCGCTGGCCGGTGTCCGATGGGCGTGGAAACGGTACCGCCGCCGCCACGAACCGCCGCCGTCGCCGATCCGACAGAACACCGAGCTCCTCGCCTGGGGCGCCACGGGGGCCGCCCTGGGCGTGGGGGCCTCGGCTCTGTCCGAACGTCGCCGGACCCGACGCATGCGCGGCAAGGTCGTGCTCGTCACCGGCGGCTCACGTGGTCTGGGGCTGCAACTGGCCCGTGAGTTCGGGGCCTCCGGCGCGTCGGTGGTGATCTGTGCCCGGGGCCGCGAGGGTCTGGACCGCGCGGTCGCCGAACTCACCGGGCGGGGCGTGGACGCCCACGGTGTGCCCTGCGACGTCGGCGACCCGGAGGCGGTCGACGCGCTGCTGGACGCGGCCGTGGAACGCTTCGGTCGGTTGGACGTGGTGGTCAACAGCGCCGGCACCATGCGGGTGGGTCCGCAGGAGACGATGTCCGACGAGCACTTCGCGCAGGCCATGGACATCATGTTCTGGGGGCCGTTCCACCTGTCCCGCGCCGCCGCCGAACGCATGCGCGGTACCGGCGGCACCATCGTCAACGTCACCTCGATCGGCGCCTACCTGTCGGTGCCGCACCTGCTGCCGTACTCGGTGGCCAAACGCGCCTGGGCGGCGCTCTCGGAGGGGCTGGCCGCCGAGACCGGTGGCACCGGGGTGCGGGTGTTGACCGTGGTGCCGGGCCTGATGCGCACCGGTTCGCACAAGGGTGTGGTCTTCTCCGGCGACCCCGAACGCGAGTACGCCTGGTTCGCGTTGGCCGCCGGGTCGCCGTTGCTGAGCGTGAGCGCCGAACGCGCCGCTCGAAGCATCGTGCACGCCACCGCGAGCGGGCGCGGATTCCTCATCATCTCGCCGGTGACCCGGATCGGACTGGCCGTGCACGGGGTGGCCCCCGGGTTCACCCAGCGGGCCCTGAGAG
The DNA here is from genome assembly GCF_020741345.1 of Nocardiopsis listeri. Lineage (GTDB taxonomy): Bacteria > Actinomycetota > Actinomycetes > Streptosporangiales > Streptosporangiaceae > Nocardiopsis > Nocardiopsis listeri_A. Next base: position 4,892 of record NZ_DYZD01000267.1, on the reverse strand, counting down.
TGGTCGGACGGCTGCTGCCGGGTGCCCCGGACATGGCGATGGAGCGTCTGGGTTCGCAGGCCGCCGACTCCCGGGTCGGTCGCCTGGTCGACACCGTCGCCGTGCTCAACGAGCGGGCGGGGCGCCGGATGAACCAGCGTTCGCGCGCGGGGGACGGAGGGGCCCGTGACGGTGACACCGGCACCGCGCAGACCGGGGGCGCCACGGACGCCGCCTATGACCCGGAACTGACGGGATCGAGGGTCCCCGAAGACGAGGGTGGCCCCGCGCCCGACGAGTAGCGCGACCCTCGCGACCGGTCCTGACACGGAACTCACCTCGATCGGGCAGGACCTACCACGAACCACCGAGACGGCCGGAGGAGAGGAGGAAGTCGGATGAGCGAGCACCTGGAGGAACGGGCCCTACGTCAGCCCGACCCGATGCCACCGGATCCGTTCCCGCCGGCACCGATGCCGCCCGAACCGGTCCCGCCGGAGCCGAGCCCGGACCCGGTGCCAGAACCCCAACCGGTCCCGGAACCACCGGGGCCCGAACCCGAACCGGAACCCGCCTGAGGCGGGCTTTCACCGATCTCGTCGTGGGGCGCATCCGACCGGGTGCGCCCCACGGGGTTGATAGGGCAGATGTGAATACCCTGGGTCACCCCCCTTGACGGTTGCGCTACCACTGCCTAGCTTCAACGGGAAACCTTCCTTCCGGATTCGCGGCCCTCGCCGCGTCCGATCCGCTCCCCGCCGGAGGACACCTTGGCGCGTCACCGTCCCACCCCCAGGCACCCCTACCGCACCCTCTCCCTGTCCGTTCTGGGAGCGCTCCTACTCGGTGCCGCCCTGCTCGGCAACGGTGCGCCGGAGGGCGCCGAACCCGTCGCCTCCACCACCCCCGAGACCACCGCCGTCGCAGAACACGGACAACTCCAGGTCTGCGGTATCAAGCTCTGCGACGAGAACGGTGAGACCGTCCAACTCACCGGGATGAGCTCGCACGGTCTGCAGTGGTTCGACCACTGCCTCACCGACGCCTCCCTGGACGCCCTGTCCGAGGACTGGAACGCCGACGTCCTGCGCGTGTCCATGTACATCCAGGAGGACGGTTACGAGACCGACCCGCGCGGCTTCACCGACCGGGTGCACGAACTCATCGAGGAGGGCACCGAACGCGGCCTGTACGTCATCGTGGACTGGCACATGCTCACCCCCGGCGACCCGAACGCCAACACCGACCTCGCGCTCGACTTCTTCGCCGAGATCGCCTCGACCCACGCCGACAAGGACAACCTGCTCTACGAGATCGCCAACGAGCCCAACGGTGTCTCCTGGGACGCGATCAAGGGATACTCCGAGCAGGTCATCCCGGTGATCCGGGACGCCGACCCCGAAGCGCTCGTGCTCGTCGGAACCCGTGCCTGGTCGTCACTGGGAGTGTCCGAGGGCTCGGACCACACCGAGATCCTCGCCGACCCGGTGGAGGCCGACAACATCATGTACGTGTACCACTTCTACGCCGCCTCGCACGGGGGCGGTCACTACGACACCTTCGAGCAGGCCACCCAGGAGCTGCCGCTGTTCGTCACCGAGTTCGGTACCCAGGAGCACACCGGTGACGGCGCCGACGACTTCGACTCCGCCCAGCGCTACCTCGACCTCATGGATCGGGAACAGATCAGCTGGGTGAACTGGAACTACTCGGACGACGCCCGCTCCGGCGCGGTCTTCGAGCCCGGCACCTGCGACGCGGGCGGCCCCTTCACCGGCACCGACGCGCTCAAGCCGGCCGGGGAGTGGATCCGCGACCAGATCCGCACCAGCGGCCTGTCCGCCTGACCCGACACACGATGGGCCCCGAGGAACCGAACCGGTCCTCGGGGCCCGCCCCCGTCCTATTCGGTGGCGATGGTCAACTCGCCCGCGGGATCCACGTCCACGACGATCCGGTCTCCCGCCCCGATCTGCCGGTCCAGGACCATCCGCGACAGCCGGTTGCCGATGTTGCGCTGGATGGTCCGCGCCAGCGGCCGTGCGCCGAACTCGGGCTGGTAGCCCTTCTCCGCCAGCCACCGCACCGCCTCGTCGGTGAAGCGGATCGACATCTCCTGCGCCGCCAGCCGCTCCTCGGTCCGCTTGAGCATCAGGCGGGTGATCTGCGCGATCTCCTCCTCGCCCAACTGCTGGAAGACGATGACCTCGTCGATCCGGTTGACGAACTCGGGCCGGAACTCCTCCTTGAGCCGGCGCATCACCCGGCGCTCGGTGTCGGCGTCCATCTGCCCGCCGTCGGTGAACCCCATCGGCGCGCCGCCGGTGATGACCTCCGACCCCAGGTTGCTCGTCATGATCACCACGGTGTTGCGAAAGTCCACGGTCCGGCCCTGGCCGTCGGTGAGCCGACCATCGTCCAACAGCTGCAACAGCAGGTTGAACACGTCCGGGTGGGCCTTTTCCACCTCGTCCAACAGCAGGACCGAGTAGGGGTGGCGGCGCACAGCCTCGGTGAGCTGACCGGCCTCCTCGTAGCCCACGAACCCGGGAGGGGCACCGGTGAGCCGGCTGGCGGTGTGCCGCTCCTGGAACTCGCTCATGTCGATCCGGACCATGGCCTCCTCGGAGCCGAACAGCGCCTCCGCCAGGGCCCGGGCCAGTTCGGTCTTGCCCACGCCGGTCGGCCCCAGGAACAGGAAGCTGCCCACCGGGCGATCCGGGTCGCCGAGCCCGGCCCGGTTGCGGCGGATCGCCTCCGACACCGCGGTGACCGCCTCGTCCTGGCCGATCACCCGGCCGTGCAACACCTCCTCCAGGTTGACCAGCCGCTCCCGTTCCTCCTGGGTCAGCTGCGACACCGGGATGCCGGTACTGCGTGAGACCACCTCGGCGATGTCGGACGGCTCCACCTCGGGGACGGCCGAACCGGTCCCGCGCGCCTGGTGCATGTTGCTCCTGGCGGAGTGGATCTCGTCGCGCAGCCGGGACGCCTTCTCGTAGTCCTCGTCCTGGACCGCGCTCTCCTTCTGCTCCTCCAGCTCCTTGAGTCGGCCCTCCATCTCGCGCAGCGCCGTACTGGAGGTCTTCAACCGCAGCCGGACCCGCGCGCCGGCCTGGTCGACGAGGTCGATCGCCTTGTCGGGCAGGAACCGGTCGGTGACGTAGCGGTCGGACAGCTCCGCGGCGGCCACCAGGCTCTCGTCGCTGAACCGCACCTGGTGGTGGGCCTCGTAACGGTCGCGCAGCCCGCGCAGGATTCCGACGGTGTCCTCCACCGACGGTTCGGGCACCAGGATGGGCTGGAAGCGACGCTCCAGCGCCGCGTCCTTCTCCACGTTCTTGCGGTACTCGTCCACCGTCGTGGCGCCGATGATGTGCAGCTCACCGCGGGCCAGTGCGGGTTTGAGCATGTTCCCGGCGCTGGTCGACCCCTCCGATGCGCCGGCGCCGACGATCGTGTGGATCTCGTCGATGAAGATGAGCAGTTCCTCGGAGTGGGCGCGGATCTCCTCGACGATGCCGTTGAGCCGCTCCTCGAAGTCGCCCCGGTAGCGGGTGCCCGCCACGATCCCGGACAGGTCCAGTTGGACCAGGCGCCGACCGCGCAGGACGTCGGGGACGTCGTCGTCGAAGATGCGCTGGGCGATGCCCTCCACGATCGCGGTCTTGCCCACGCCGGGGTCACCGATGAGCACCGGGTTGTTCTTGCGTCGCCGGGCCAGCACCTCGATGCACTGTTCGACCTCGTCGTCGCGGCCGACCACGGGGTCCAGGCGTCCCTCGCGGGCGAGCGCGGTCATGTCGGTACCGAACTCGTCCAGCGTCGGGGTCTGCGACGGTTCGGCCTCGGGCTGCTCAGCGGAGGGCGCCGGCCCGGCCGCCTTCTGTAGCGACTCGGGGGTGACGTCCTGGTCGCGCAGTAGTTGCCCGACCGGGTGATCGGGGTTGACCGCCAACGCGAACAGGACGTGCTCGGGCATGATGGCCGGGCTCCGGGTGGCCCGGGAGATCTGCAGGGAGTCGAGCAGGGCCCGCTTGGCCGACGGGGTCAGCCGAGCCGACCCGCGCACCGCTCGCGGGGCCTGGGCGACCGCCTGTTCGATGACCTCCTCCAGGGGTTTGGCGTCCGCGCCGGCGCGCTCCACGAGCTTGCGGGTGGGCGGGTAGTGCAGCAGCGCCCACAACAGGTGGACGGAGTCGACGTCGGCGCCGCCGCTCTCCATCGCGCGACGGGCGGCGGCGTCGGTGACCTGCCGGGCCTCGGGGCTCATCAACTTGGAAAGGTCGACGCGGCGGACGGGTCCGCGGGCGCCGAGGAACCTTGCCAGGAACTCGTCGAAGGATCCGGGTTCTCCACCCGGACCGTCCGGAAAGTCGTTCGTCATCAGATCGTCTCGTCCCTCGTGCATGTGGTGACAGGCCGCGGTGGTGGCGTGCTCGCCCTGGCGAGCAAGCGCTTGTCGGGCCGTGGCGGACGGCCGCGAGGGCGTCCGCGATCCCTGTCTCCACACTCCCCAGGACCCCCACCGCCCACACGTGCAAGGCGGGGTGGTTCGGGTAACCCGTCGGTAAGGGGGCCACCATGGGCCGCGTCGATCTGGGAGACGCGATCTTCGAAATGGCACTGTGGGAGGACCGTGAGAGTGCCCTTCCCCCCGGGTGGTCGCCGAGTTCGGCGATGCCGGCCGGTGATCCCGAAGGTCCACCTGAGAGGATGGGGACCCATGAACACCCCAGCGCCCGACGTCTCACCCCGAAACGACGGCGCCGCGCTCCTCGCCCGCCTGGACGTGGCCGAACGGCGGCCCGACGCGCTCGCGTTGCGGGCCCGGGTACGCGAACTTCTCCGCTACCGATCGGGCGACACCGTCCTGGACGTGGGCTGCGGTGGAGGGACGGCGGTGGCCGAGA
>NZ_DYZD01000266.1 GCF_020741345.1 Nocardiopsis listeri | reverse complement strand
GGCAAGTCCACCCTTTTCAACGCGCTGACCAAGAACGACGCTCTGGCCGCGAACTACCCGTTCGCGACCATCGAGCCCAACGTCGGGGTCGTTGGTGTTCCCGATGCCCGGCTCGGGAAGCTGGCCGAGATCTTCGGCTCCGCGAAGATCCTTCCGGCGACGGTGGACTTCGTGGACATCGCGGGCATCGTCCGCGGCGCCTCCACCGGTGAGGGCCTGGGTAACAAGTTCCTCGCCAACATCCGTGAGAGCGACGCGATCTGCCAGGTGATCCGGGCCTTCGAGGACGCCGACGTCACCCACGTCGACGGCGACGTCGAGCCCTCCCGCGACATCGAGACCATCAACACCGAGCTGATCCTGGCCGACCTCCAGACCCTGGAGAAGGCGATCCCGCGCCTGGAGAAGGACGCCAAGCGCAACGCCAAGGACAAGGGCGCCCAGGAGCTCTTGGAGGCAGCCAAGGCCGCCCAGGAGGTCCTGAACGAGGGCACCTCGCTGTCCCAGTCCAAGGGCATCGACCTGGACCGGCTGCGCGAGCTGAGCCTGCTCACCGTCAAGCCGTTCATCTACGTGTTCAACCTCGACAGCGACGAGCTCGCCGACGAGGCCCTGCGCACCAAGCTGCAGGAGCTGGTCTCCCCGGCCGAGGCGATCTTCCTCGACGCCAAGATCGAGTCGGAGCTGGCCGAGCTGGAGGACGACGAGGCCCAGGAGCTTTTGGAGTCCCTCGGCCAGACCGAGTCGGGCCTGGCCCAGCTCGCCCGCGTCGGCTTCGCCACGCTCGGGCTGCAGACGTACCTGACCGCGGGCCCCAAGGAGGCGCGCGCCTGGACGATCAAGAAGGGCGCGACCGCCCCCGAGGCGGCCGGTGTCATCCACACCGACTTCGAGCGCGGCTTCATCAAGGCCGAGATCGTGTCCTTCGACGACCTCGTCGCGAACGGCGACATGGCCGCGGCCCGCGCCGCCGGCAAGGTCCGCATGGAGGGCAAGGAATACGTGATGGCCGACGGCGACGTGGTGGAGTTCCGCTTCAACGTCTGAGCCGTGGATCGGCGGCCGTTCACTCTGCCGCGGATCGGTGGGGACACACCGGGGTCGTGGCACCTTCGTGGCGGTGGTCGCATCTGCGGCGGAACGTTCACCGGGGATCGACCCGATGAACCTTCCGTCGGTCCGTCTCGCTACGGCGCGATCCGGTATTCGAGGTTCAGGTGGTGGGTGCCGTCCGCGTCGACGACGATGTCGCCGGTTCCGGTGATGCCGGAGAGCTCGCCGGTGCCGCTGCCGGGCACGATCAACAACATCTCGTTCGAGCGGTCCGAACCGGAGGTCGTGGCGCTGTGGGTGATGTTGCAGGCCCCGGCACGGCCGTCGATCGTCCCCTCGAAGGACTCCAACGCCACGTAGGTCCCGCCACGTTCCTCATCGAACGCGTACACGAACTGAGTCTGCGCGGTGCCGTTGATCGCCCCGCGGAACTCCTTGCGCATCAGCGCATACCCGTTCGGCAGACCCGTGGTCACACTCGCCTCGAACGGTTGGGGCACCATCTCCGCGACGGTGAACGTGCCGGTCGCGGTCTCTACCTGACTCATCCTGAGTGCTCTTCTTTCCGTTGGCCGTGGTCCATCAAGGCTGGAGCATCGTCGTTCGGGGGCCCGATCGGCAGGATTCTCCACGAGATTCAATCATGAGCGAACGCGCTCGGAGAAGTGGTCGAAGTCGCCCCGCCGATGACCTGGTCGATGGGCCCACCACCACGGTGACGAGGAGCGGATAGGTTGAAGGAGGTGGCGAATTCGCCGACCCGGCCATATTCCTGGAAAGGATGAGAAACGCTGTGCCAGTCCCGCTGAGTATTCTCGACCTCGTCTCCATCTCCGAGGGGTCGACGGCCCGCGAGGGCATCGCCGCGTCGATGGCCGCGGCGCGATCGGCGGACCGTCTCGGCTACACGCGCCTCTGGTTCGCCGAGCACCACAACACCGTGAACCTCGCCGCCAGTGCCACGGCGCTGCTCATCGACCAGGCCGCCACGGTGACCGAGCGGATCCGCGTGGGATCGGGCGGCGTGATGCTCCCGAACCACGCCCCGCTCATGGTGGCCGAGCAGTACGGCACGCTGGCCAACATCCACGGGAACCGCATCGACCTCGGTCTGGGCCGGGCACCGGGCACCGACATGATGACGGCCCAGGCACTGAGCCGTTCCTCGGCCGAACCGCAGGCGTTCGCGGAGAACATCTTCGATCTCCAGGGCTGGTTCGGAAGCGAGGGCACGGGCCGGAGCGCGCCGATCGCCTCGGCGGTGTCCAAGGGCACCGAGGTTCCCATCTGGGTCCTCGGCTCGACCGTCAACGGTGCCTCCATCGCCGGTCAGCTCGGGCTGCCGTTCTCCGTCGCCTCCCACTTCGCGCCCGACCAGCTCGACGACGCGATCGAGGTCTACCGGAGCAGCTTCACCGCCGACGCTCCGACCGCGCAGATCGACAAGCCCTACGTCATGGCCGGAATCAACGTCATGGTGGCCGACGGAGACGCCGAGGCCGAACGCGAGTACACCACCCTGGCCCAGATGTTCGGCGACATCGCGACCGGCCGACGCCGTAAGCTCCAGCCGCCGATCGACCCGTCCGAGGCGCGCGGCATGAACAACCCGATGCTCAGCGTCAAGGCCGTCGGCGGCCCGGAGACCGTCGTGCGGCGGCTGAGGGAGTTCGTCGAGCGCACGGGCGCCGATGAGCTCATCACCGTCACCTACGCCTACGACCCGGCCGTCCGCGAACGCTCACTCCGACTGCTGGCCGAGAACTGGTTCTGAGTCCACCCGCTCGGGGAGGCGGGAACACCCACCGAGGGAATCCGTCCGGAGCCCGGTGGGTTCGACCACACCGGTGCCGTCGCCGAGATCCGGTATCCTGAAGACGCCTGAAAGATCCTGGCTGGTGTGGTTATTCCAGCCCTCACTCTCTTGAGATGCAGTCGCACCCGTCGGTGCGAACCCGAGGCGCCCTATCCCTTGACCCAAGGGGCGGCGCCACCGTCTGCATCGATGGCATCGTCGCCCCGAAAGGAACGACGATGAGCAAGAAGAGCATCCTTTTGTCCCAGGTCATCATGACCTTCATCATGGCCTCGACCATGTCGGGCGTCCTGGGCATGATCTTCTCCGGTGGCCCGTCCATGGAGTGGCTGGTCACCTGGCCCAAGCAGTTCATCATCGCCTGGCCCATCGCCTTCGCCCTGACCATGGTCGCCTGGCCCGCGTCGATGGCGCTCACCGGCGCGATCCTTCGCCCCCGCGGAGGTCGGGCGCCCGCCACTCCCGAGGCGGGCTGACCCGGCGAGGTCGCGTTTCACCGGGTGACCGGCGGCGTCAGGCGTAGGCGGCCGTGTTCGTCGATGCGCATGAGCGCCCGCGAGGGGTTGTGCGCGATCTCCCAGAGGTGCCCGTCCGGGTCGGCGACGTACCCGGAGTGTCCACCCCACTCCTTGGCCTCCGGCGCGCGCACCGCGGTGGCCCCCGCCGCGACCCAGTCGGCGAAGGTCCGATCGACGTCGGCGGCAGAGTCCAGGTTCATCGCCAGGGTGACCCCGCGGAAACCCTCGCCGAGGGCGGGCAGTCCCGTGTCCGCGGCCAGGGCCTCCCACCCGTACAGGGCCAGGGCCGTTCCGGTGGTGGGAAGGAACACGATCGTGCCCAGGTCGTGTCGACGTTCGAAGCCCACGGATTCGTAGAAGGCCGCTGCGGCGGCGACGTCGCGTACGCCCAGGGTGATGAGGTCGAGTCGTTGGTCCATGACGTGCACACTACGTCGCGGTCTCGGAACCGGTCCGGGTGAGGGCGCACGAGCAGGGCGATCGGAGTGCCCGGAACCCGGAAACAGCGCCCAGACGAGAGCGACGCCTCCGAGGTCGTCCGACCTCGGTAGGCGTCGCTCTCGCACGCCCTCGTCAGTGGTGGGAGGACCGCGCCGGACTCTGGACGGAGCCCCGCGAAGCCCTCCCCGTCACCGCTTTGGACGCAAGGCGGTGGAGCAAGGGATGGATCGGTCAGGAGGACAACCGCGGGAACGGTTCGGTCGAGAAGACCACCTCGACCCTGACGTCGAAGTACCGGGCGATGCGCAGGGCGAGGTACAGGCTCGGGCTGAACTCGCCCCGCTCCAGGTAACCGATGGTCTGGTAGTGCACCCCGAGAGCGTCCGCCAGCTCTCGCCGAGACACCTGGCGCTCGGCGCGCAGCATCGCAATGCGGTTGTGGACCACGTCCGCCATCCGGTCTAACCTCCCCAATCCTGACGCAGCTCGGCGCGCCGCCGGTCCACCGCCGAACCGGACTCGCGCCTGGCCATGCGGCTGAGGAGCCGCGGCGCCAGGACCAGACCGACGATCGTCCAGGCCGAAAGCACCAGCAGCATCTCCGGTACCCGCCATGACGCACCGATCTCGACCGCGACCATTGTGTCGGGCAGCAGCGTGGAGCGCATCCCGAGCCCCATCCAGTACATCGGGAACGCCTGCCCGATCCCCTGGAGCCAGGCGGGAAGGGCCGTGATCGGGTAGAAGACGCCGGAGACCCCGACCAGTCCCATGAACGGCAACATCACCAGTCCCATGTTGCGCGGGTTCTCGATCAGCGCGCCCAGGACCGCGCCGAGGGGCAGGGTCGCGGCGAGGCCGAGGCACATCACCCCGAAGAAGCCGAGCCACCGCACCGGTGAGTCGAAGACCAGCCCGTCGAACAGCAAGAGCCCGGCCACCAGCAGCGCCAAGGTGGTGATGACGGTGATGATCGCGACCGCGAGCACCTCGCCGATCAGGTAGCCGATGGTGCCGCCCGGGACCGACTTGGCACGCAGCAGGGTGCCGTTGGTCCGGTCCATCACCAGGACCCCGAGGATCCCCATGACCCCGCTGAAGACGACGTTCATGCCGATCAGGCTGGGCAGGTTCATCGCACCGAGCGACAGCTCCGACTCACCGAAGCCGAAGTTGCGCATGAAAAGCAGCACCCCGACGCCCAGGGCCAGGGGCAGAACCGACCCCAGGACGTCGGAGGCCGTGGTCAGCGTGATCCGCAGACTGCTCAGGCCTCGGCGCAGACCGGTCCGGTAGGCGTTCAAGGTGGGGTTGATCGTGGTTCTGGTGGTCATCGGGTCGCCTCCGTGAAGCGGGTGACGGCGGCCGACGTCTCGCCGGCCTCGAACTGCTCCACCAAGGTCAGGTACGCCTCCTCCAGGCCTGCGCGTCGTACCTCGAGGTCGGTGACGGTGCCATCGTCGGTGCTGAGGAGTTCCCTGACGAAGGAGGTCGCGTCGGTACCGGGATGGACGTGGCGCTGCCCGGCCTGCGTCCACCGCACCTCGGCGGTGGCTTCGGCCGCTCGGGTGAGCGCGTCGGGCGACCCGTCGGCGATGATCCGACCACCGGCGAGGATGAGGATCCGGCCGGCGAGCTTCTCCGCCTCGGCGAGGTCGTGGGTGGTGAGCACGATCGTGGTCCCCTCCAGGTCGCTCATCCGGTGGATCAGCTCGTGGAACTCACGCCGGGCCAGGGGGTCGAACCCGGTGGTCGGTTCGTCCAGGAACAGCAGACCGGGACGTCCGATCACCCCGGCCGCGACGTCGAGTCGGCGTCGTTGGCCACCGGACAGCCTTTGGACGCGCTGGTCGGCCTGGTCCTCGAGCCCGACCAGGGCCAGTAGTTCGTCCACCGGCCAGGGCACGGTGTAGGGGCGGTAGTAGTCGGCGATGTGGCGCAGGAAGGTCCGTACCCGCCACTTGCCGTGGTCGTTCCAGTTCTGCAGGACCATCCCGATCCGCGCCCGCCATGAGTCGTCCCCGTGGGCGGGGTCGACCCCCAGGACCTCGACCCGACCGCCGGAACGGGCCCGGAACCCTTCGAGGATCTCCACGGTCGTGGTCTTTCCGGCCCCGTTGGGGCCGAGGATCGCGAGTACCTCCCCGGTGGCGACCTCGAACTCCACACCGTTCAGGACGTCCGTCGTCCCGTACCGCATGCGAAGGTCCGAAACCGCGATCGCGGTCGTATCAACCGCCATGGCATCTCCATCTCATCTCTACCTCCAAATGTAGTAGAGATGCTATATACCGCTGCAGGAGTGCACAACCGAGATCTCCTTTCGCGGTTCCACGGCGGTGAGTGGGGCCCCGTGGTCGGCGACGCCGCCCCCATGCCGGCCTTCGCGTTCCTCGCCCGGGGCGGGTTCGCGTTCGCTCCCTTCGGTGGCCGAACCCGCGTTCGGACGGGTTATCGGTGCTTCGCTCCACCCGTGCGGGAGACCTGCGCGGCGAGGCCGTCGAGGATCAGTTCGAGTCCGGCGTCGAAGTCCGCCCGGGCCGCGAATTCGGCCGGCCGATCCGTGGCGCGGAGCGCCTCGGAGGTGAGCATCTCCGCGGTGCGCGGGAAGTGGTCGGGGGTGACGAGTCCGCGCAACGCGCGTGCGTAGCCGTCCTTGTCCTCCGCCACCGAGTCGCCCGGGGGGCGACCCTCCTCGAGTTCCTGAGCGAGCAGCGCGGAGTGGCGTACGTAGCCGCTCAGCAGGGTGAGCACCCTGAGTTGCTCGCCCCAGTCGAGCCCGGTGTCGGCCAGTTGCTCGAAGCCCCGTTCGAGCCAGGCGATCTGGTTCGGGCCGGAGGGTGATCGGTAGATGGGCACGCGGGGGAGCCACGGCCTCCGCAGGGTCAGCTCCCAGAAGTCGACCGCCCAGCGCCGCATCCCCTCGCGCCACCCGGCGGACTCTCCCGAAGCCGCGTGGGGTTCGCTCGCGGCGTCCAGCATCAGCTGAAGCAGTTCGTGCTTGGACCCGACGTACCGGTAGAGCGACATGGGGGTCACCCCCAGTTCCTCGGCCACCTTCGGCAACGTCGCCGCGCCCAGGCCTCCACCGTCCGCGAGGCGTACCGCGGTCGCGACCACCGTCTCGACGTTCAGGTTCGACCTGCGCCCCAGGCGCGCCGGAGTCGTCGGCAGCCGCCAGAGTCGGCGGAAGAAGTCGGGCACGTCGTCGTTCATGCTCTCGATCCTGGTGGTTTCTCGAAGTTCGTCAGGTGGTTCGACCTGGTGGGAGCGGGTGGCGGCAGTGTATCTCAGCAATAAACTATGTCACATATAGTTTAAGTGATACGCTATTTCGCATGACGAGTCAGACAGGCATCCGTTCGGTCGCGGAGCGCGGCCGTGTCCACGACGTCGACGCCCTGCGCGGGTTCGCGCTGCTCGGGATCTTCGTCGTCAACATCACGTTCATGGCGTCGGCCTATCCGGGCAACCTGGTCGCCGACCCCTCGTTCGCCTCACCGCTCGACGACGCCGTCCGCCTCATGGTCTCGGCGCTGTTCTCGATGAAGTTCTACCTGCTGTTCTCCTTCCTGTTCGGCTACAGCTTCGTGCTCCAGATGGACGCCGCCCAGCGTGCCGGGCGGGCGTTCGCGCCACGCATGCTCCGCCGGATCGTCGGCCTCTTCGTGATCGGCGCGGCCCACATCGTCCTCCTCTACGGCGGGGACGTCCTGACGACCTACGCGGCGGTCGGGCTGGTCCTTCTCGCCATGCACCGCGTCGGTGACACCACGGCGCTCAGAACGGCCGGGGTGATCTACGCGGTGGTCCTGGTCTCCCTCGTGGGGAGCACGTTGTTCCTCGGAGGCTCGGCGTTCATGCCGGGTGAGGAAGAGGCTTTGGCCAACGCGGCCGCGCAGACACAGGCCATGCTGGGGACACCGGCCGACATCGTGGGGCACCACCTCGGCGGCCTCGGTCTCCTCGTCCTGCAGGCCGTCTCGCTCCAGGGGCCGACCGCGCTGGCGATGTTCCTCCTGGGCATGGTCGCCGCGCGCCGGCGCGTGTTCTCGGGGCTGGACGGCGGCGAGCCGATCCTGAGCCGAATCCAGCTGGTCGGCTTCCCCGTGGGGCTCGCCGGCGGCGCGGCGTACGCGTTCCTCGGCGGTGCCGGTAGCACCCTCGCCACCACCGTGAGCGTGGCGACGGCGCCGTTCCTGGCAGCCGCGTACGCGGCGACCCTGGTGCGGGTCGTGCACGGCCGTCGGACCGCTTGGGTCGGCGGCGCCCTGGCGCCGGTCGGACGCCTTGCGCTGACGAACTACCTGGCGCAGTCGGTGGTCGGGGTCGTGCTGTTCACCGGTGTCGGCTTCGGACTCGCCGGCCGGGTGTCCCCGCCCCTGTTGCTGCTGACGGCCTTCGGCGTGTTCGCGGTCCAGGTCGCGCTGAGCGCCTGGTGGCTGCGCGGACACAGGTACGGCCCCGCGGAGTACCTGCTGCGTTGGTTCACCAACGGGGATCGGCCCTCGTCCAGGGCGTAGCCGCGGGGGAGGCCTTCGGCGCCGTGCACGCTACGCCGCGGTCTCGACACCGGTTCGGGCACGGGGTCGGGAGAGCAGACCCAGCACGATGAGGACCTGCGCGGCGATGTAGGTGCTCATCACCCAGAACCCGCCTTGGGGGAGAGAGTCCCATCCGGGAGCGAACGCGCGCAGTGCGATCAGGGCATCCGAAACCAGGAACAGCGCCCCGCCGGCCGCCACCCACGGCCCCAGCCCGGTGGAGAGGACGGCCATCGTGCCCAGCACGAGTCCGTACAGCAGCACCGGGACCAAGAGCCCGCCGGCGTGCGGGGCGCACAGCCACACCAGCACCGCCACGAACCCGATGTAGGGCACGAGCAGCCACCGGCGTCGGGTCAGAACGCTGTCGTTCCTGTAGGGCCGGAACGCCACCACGTACACCACTTGCGCGACCAGGAAGAACCCGACCATCAGCAGGAACGCGGTGTCGCCGGAGGCGAACGCCGGGGCGGTGTCACCGAGCCAGGAGAACACCAGAGCGACCATCGCCAGGACGATCAGTCGGCCGCGTGGTCGCCCGGTGGAGCCGGCGAGCACCAACAGCAGGACGGGCATGAGGAAGACCTGGGTCGGTCGGTCCCAGGCGTCGATCCCGAGCAACTGGATCACCAGGTGCGCCACCGCGAGTACGGCGAACAGGAGGAAGAGGACGCGGGGAAGCGTGCGACAGGGGATCATCCGGACATCTTAGGGGTGACGCAGGTCACCGAGGCATGAATGTCCCTTTTCTGCATGGTTCGTCGGGGGCCGGCGTCCTGTTCGATCCCGGATCGGTGTCGAAAGCGGTGCGTGGAAGCCACATCTTGCTCTCCAGCGGGTGACTAATCCCTTTACGGTCTGGCCAGAAATGCGCCCACCTGTACCTCTTCAGAGAGGTTTCTGTGGAGAATTGTCGTACTCTGGGCCCTTTGGGTGGTTCTTCCTTGGGGTGCAATGTGCCCTCGATGGGGAAACACGGTCCCTTCATGGGCGCTCCCAACCCGCACAATGCCTCACTATAGGGATGGGGTAGACAAGGGCATGACCGAAGCGTCGGCGACAACGTCGGCGCGTAACCGTGTTCAGGAGGCGGGGATGGCCAAGGTGCGTGACCGGGCCGACGACGACCACGATCTCGATGCCCCGCGCACCCGTACTCCACGCGCGGGCGCGGGCGGTCGCTGGTGGGTCGGTGTGGGGCGCGTTCTGCTGTGGGCTTTCATCATCGTCGTCATCTTCAACGGCATCTGGTTCCCCATCCGCAACGGATTCTCCCTTCCCGGTTCCTCGGCCGCCGAACCCGAGACCTCCGAGTCCGCGGCCTTCCCCGAGACCTCCGCCGCGGCGTTCGCCCTGCGCTTCGCCGGCACCTACCTCGACACCTCCGACCCCGAGGCCCGCCAGGCCGCCCTGGCCGCGTTCGTCCCCGAAGGCGAGACCGGCGGCATGAACCTCCCCGCCGACAGCCTCAGCGGCGACAACCTCACCGTGGTCGCCGTCGACGTCCTCGACGACCACAACGCCCGCGTGGTGGTGCGCGCCGACGTCAACGGCGAACCCATGAGCCTGCAGGTGCCCGTCTACAGCGACGGTGACGCCCTGGTGCTCTCCGGGCGTCCCGCGCTCATGGCCGCCCCCGCCCAGGCCGAACTGCCCCGGGCACAGTCCTACGACACAGACGAGCAGGCCGCCGAGCAGCTCGCCGACACCCTTTCCGGTTTCTTCGAGGTCTACGCGGAGGAGGCCGGTCACCTCGACCGGTACGTGGAACCCGGCGCCACGATCGCCCCGCTTCCGGCGAACACCCTGGAATTCGACGAACTGTCCGATATCACCGTGCCATCCCGGTCCTCGACCGGAGATGATGACGTACGACAGGTGTCGGCCACCGTGGCCTGGTCCCTGCCCTCCACCGAACCGGACGAGGGCGCCGCCGGGGCCGGGGCCATGGAGCAGAACTACCTGGTCACGGTCGTCAACTCGGGCAACGAGTGGTACGTGCGTGACATCCAGGGCGCCCCGCATTCGTTCAGCGGATGACGGGGCCTGTAGGCAAGGAGACGAGAAGGACCATGCGCACACCAGTAACGACACCGGAGGGAGGCGCCTGACATGCTCCCCCTACTGGCCTCCACCGCCGACGCCATGACGGCCCTCGGTGGCACGGACCTCCTCCACCTGGCGGTCGAGACCCCCGCGGAGAACGCCCCCGACACCGGTGGCCTCGCGGAGTTCCTGCGCGGGTTCTTCGGCCCGCTCTTCCTCGTCATCGTGTCCATCGTCGCGATCTTCTTCCTGTTCACCAGGGAGATCACCCGATTCGCGCAGTTCATGATCCTGGCGATCTTCATCGGGATCGTCTTCTACGTCCCCGGCATCATCGAGGTCATCGCGGTGGCCATCGCCCGAGCGATGGGCGTACCGACGGAATAGGCGAGGGAGGCCGGAAACCGTGGATCTGCCCACGTACACCAATATCTGGCGTATCGAGAAGCGGCTGTACAAGCTCTACGATTTCCGGCTGCCCATGCCGCTCCCGGTCGGTACCTTCGGTGTCGCCCTGGGCATCTTCGCGCTCTGGGTGGTGCTGCTGACCCTGGTGCGGGCCCCGTTCGAGTTCGGCAACGGCTGGCACCTGGTGATGTGGGTCGTCCCGCCCGGTGTGATCACCGTGTTGGCCACGCGACCGGTGATCGAGGGCAAGCGCCTCACCGAGCTGCTCATCTCGCAGGCACGCTTCCTCACCGAGGCGCGTGTGTACACCCGGATGGCCCCTGAGTACGAACCGGCGCAGGTGCGGGTCGCGGTGCGCGTGTGGCACCGGGACCCGGACGCCGGCCCCCTGCCCCTGCCCCGCGGCGGCCGACGCACCAGGGCGGAGGAGGAGACCGCGCTCGCCGAACACGAGGCCCCCGTCGAGGAGGCCCCGGTCCCCGAGGCCTTCGAGGAGGAACAGGCCCTGCGCGCCGCTCGCGAGGCCGCCCCGCCCCTGCGCGGTGTGCCGGTGCCCGAACCGGCCCCCCGCACGGCGCCGGAGCCCGAACCGGTCGACGACGCGGTCGAGTACACCCCGGCTCCCGAGGTCGCGGCCCACCAGGTCGCCGCCCGCAAGGTCCCGGTCACCGTCGGCGCAGGGGCGGAGATCGCCGAGCGGGAGGACGACGCGCCCGTCGCTATGACCACCACGCGACCTCCTGGCCGGGACGAGGAGGACCAACGTCCGAGCCGTGGGGTTGGCCGCCGGATGCTCAACTACTTCGGGTTCGGCCTGCCCGCCAGCGACGACGGCACGGGCGCCCCGCCTCCGGCGCAGGAGCACCGCGCGTTCTCCAACGCCGAAGACGGGCAGGACGAGGTCGACTTCGACGAACCGCTCTACGTCACCGAGGAGGACGAACAGCGCGACCGCGACGAGTGGTTCGCCCGGCTGAAGGCCTCCTCCGGGGAGACACCCGTGGGGCTGACCTCCAAGAGCGCCTACGCCTCCAGTGACACCGGGGCGATGAGCAGCGAAGAACTCGGTGAGGCCGTCTCCACGCCCCCGACGGCGTCCTCGCGTCGACTGCGAGGTCGTGCGCAGGGGATCCAGGTCGCTCGTGACCTGGACGCCCGTCGCGAACGTGAGGTCGAGCCCACCGACATCACCGAGCACGCCGAGGTGAGCGACGCGCCCGAGCGCGCTCGCGAGAGGGCGCGCCCGCCGGCCGAACCCGAGAAGGCACGCGGTCGCGCGCTGCCCGCCACGAACGAGGAGAAGGACCCGGAGAGGAAGGAAGGGCCGCGCCGCAAGGGGCGTCCGCACGCCTCTCCGTGGGAGCTGGAGAAGAAGGAACGTCGGGGCGAGTACCCGGACCTGTCGGACTACGCGGCCCGGTACGCCGAGGCGACCGGTCGTCCTGCGGCGGCCCGTGAGGTCGCACCGGCGCCGTGGCTGCCGCCCGCTTCGGGCGCCCCGAAGAAGACCGAGGACAAGGTCGAGGAGAAGACCGAAGCGAAGGTCGAGGAGAAGCCGCACGAGAAGTCGGAGACCGGACCGGAGACCGAGAGCTCCCCGAAGGACCCCGGGACCCCGGACCACATCGGGCGTAACGAGGCCGGCCCCCAGGTCTCCCACGCGGCACGCCCTCGTCCGCAGGCTCCCGAGCTGGACCACGGCACCGGAGAGCAGGACAACCACATGTCCGTGCTCGACCGGCACCTGATCAAGGCCGACACCCCGGCGCCGCCGCGTCCCAAGTTCGCCGACGCGGTCCCGGTGGAGGAACGCCCGGCCGAGCCCACCGACCACTCCGAGTGGTTCGACGACGGTAAGCGCCGCCACCCGGACCAGCCCAAGGTCGGTGACAAGGACAACCCGGTGATCCCCGTCAGCGAGCTCCGCGAGGAGCGGCGCAAGCGGGAACGACAGGAGGAGGCGAAGGCACGGCGGGCCGAGGAGGAGGCGGTGGAGGCGGTGGAGGCCGAGTCCACCAAGCCCGCCACCCAACTGGACCACGGCACCGGTGAACTCGTCAGCTTCGTCGAGGTCCGCGAGGAACCCGGGCCCAGGCCCGAGCCGGAGCCCAGGCCCGAGCCGAAGCCACGGCCCGAACCACGGCGTGATCCCGAGCCCGAGCCGGTCCGTCCCACCGAGACGGAACTCGCCGAGGCCGAGGAGGCCGCTCTGCGGGCCCGGCGCCGCGACAAGGCGGAGGAGCGGGCCGAAGAGCCGGCCGAGACGCACACCGAGGAGCGGTCGGAGGAACCGGCCGAGGAGCGGACCGAGACCGGACACGACGCTCACGAGGACCACGATCCCCACGACGGGATGTTCCATCGGGTGGCGCACAACGCGCGCCGCATCGGCCGGCTCTTCGGTCAGCCGGACCCCGGCGAGGAGCCCGAACCGGCCTCGCCCCGGCCCACGGACACCGAACCCGAGCCGGCCAGGCCCGGCCTGGAGCTCGACCACGGAACCGGTGAACAGGACCGCCTGACCGAACCCGAGCCCACCACGGAGGAGACCGCGAGCGACTCCGGCGGAACCCGCGGCTGGCGCCGGCTCGCCAAGGTCGTCACGGGCGGTGGCGCCCCGATCCGCTCGGACCTGCCCGCCGCCGACGTCGAAAGGTTGCGCGCACCGCTGGCCGAACCGCGTTCCCTGGTCGTTTTGGGCTGCACCGGCGGCGCCGGACAGACGGTGACCGCGCTGATGGTCGGGCACACCCTCGCGGTGCACCGAGACGACCGGGTGGTGGCGGTCGACGTCAACCCGGGCGCCAACGGTCTGTCCCGGCGTGTGGGAGCCCAGGCCCCGGAGACGCTCACCGCCCTACTGGCCAACGCCGACGCGATCGACGAGTACGAGAGCATGCGCGCCTACGCCGGTCGGGCTCGTACGGGTCTGGAGGTCGTGCAGACGCTGGACGACCCCTACGTGCAGACCCTGGACGATCGTGACTACGGTCAGCTCACCGATCTGCTGGGTTCGTTCTACGGCATCACCCTGCTGGACCCGGCCGCCACCGGGGTGGCGCGGGCGCTGCCGGTCGCCGACGGGCTGGTTCTGGTCGCTCCGGCCAGTGCCGACGCCGAACGGGCGGTGTCCATGACGTTCGAGTGGTTGGACGGCAACGGGTACTCGGCCCTGCGCGCCAACTCGGTCCTGGTGGTCAACGGGGTGAGCAAGCGCAGCCTGCCGGACGTCGACGCCGCCGAGCGGGTGGCCCGCGGTCGCTGCCGCGCGATCGTGCGAATCCCGTGGGACGACCACCTGGGCGCGTCCTACACCAAGATCGACGTGGGGGCGCTGAAGCCGGCCACCAAGCGCGCCCACGGGGCGTTGGCCGGGGTCCTGGTCAACACGCTGGAACCGGCCCGGCAGTCCTGAGGTTCACAACGCGCGAGGCCCGCCCCCGGATCGGGGACGGGCCTCACGCGTTCGGTCGTTCGGCCCGGTGCCCGGCGCGGGCACCGTCGGGGTGCTTGGACCCGGGGCGCCCGAACCGGAGCGGAACCGTCGGTGGCGGCGTCAGGAGGACACCCTTCGGCGCCCGACCGGGGTCGTGTCCGTGGCACCGAGGAACTCGGGCCGGGCCGCACCCGCGCTGAACGGTTTGGTGCAGGTGTTCTCCACGCTGTTGAACACGATGAACACGTTGGACCGCGGGAAGGGCGTGATGTTGCCGCCGGACCCGTGCATGCAGTTGGAGTCGAACACGGTGACGTCGCCCGCCGAACCGGTGAGGACGTCGATGCCGTGCCGCTCGGCGAGCATGGACAGCGACCCCTGGTCCGGGGTGCCCACGTGCTGGCTCTTGAGCGACGCCTTGTAGTGGTTGTCCGGGGTCTCGCCGACGCACGAGACGAACGTCTTGTGCGAGCCCGGCATGATCATCAGGGCGCCGTTGTGCGTGTAGTTGTCGGTGAGCGCCACCGAGAAGCTGACGGCGCGCATCCGCGGCATGCCGTCCTCGGCGTGCCAGGTCTCGAAGTCCGAGTGCCAGTAGAACGAGCCGCCCCCGAAGCCGGGTTTGTAGTTGACGCGACTCTGGTGCACGTACACGTCGGTTCCGAGGATCTGTCGGGCGCGGTCGACCAGACGCGGGTCGTTGACCAGGTCGGAGAAGACCTCACTGATCTTGTGCACCTCGAACACGGACCTCACCTCGTCGGAGGTGGGTTCGACGACGACGCGCTCGTCCGCGCGCAGTTTCGGGTCCTCGCTGAGCCGGCGCAGCTCGGCCATGTAGGTCTCCACCTCTTCTGGGGTGACCAAGGACCGGACCTGCGTGTATCCGCGCTGTTCGTAGCCGTTGAGTTCGTCGGGTTCGAAGGGGCCCTTGTCCCTGCCGGGCCACGCGACGGGGTCGCGACGGTAGAGCAGGGAGGGTTCGGGTGCCTTACGGGTCGGGTAGTCGTCCGCGGTCGGAAGATCCATCTGCAGAGTCATGCCGTTCCCCTCGGTGAGGGGCGCTCCTCTCCGTTTCGGGTTCTTCGTACGACTCGCGAACTTAACAAATCCACATGACGGGTACGAGTGGCGCATTCGCGCGTGGTTGTTTACAATGCGGCCGTCTGGGTATTACAGCCATACTATATGGGCGAAATATGAAAACCCGAGGGGGATTCCTTCGGGTTTTTCCTGTGTTCGACCGAGGTATGTCCAGGCTTACCTGCGTTGTGTCGCTCGGGTGATGGATCGGTCGCCCGATGATCATCGTCCCAGGTCGTCCGGTTGTGGTGCTTTGATGGCGCCCCCCGTCGAGCCGGTGGCCGGGTTTTCATGTGACCTATTTCACAAGTATTCGGTGTGCGGCATGGTTCAAAGAATTCACCCTTTAGGGGCTGGCGTAAAGGCCTCGATTACTCCACAGTAGGGTCGTCCTGTTCACCCTCGACCCGCTCTTGAGGAGAAACACGTGTCCCCCTACCCCCGCGCGCTCTCGCGCGCCTTCTCGGCGGTCTCCGCGCTCACCCTCGCGGTGGTGCTCGGTTGGTCCGCCCCCGCCGCCGCCGCGGACCACACGCTGCCCCCGAACATCCCCAGTGAGTCCGAGGCCCGGACCCAGCTGGACTCGCTCACCGTCGCCGCCAAGGGACCCCAGGACGGCTACGACCGAAGCCTCTTCCCGCACTGGAACGTGGTGGACAGCCCCTGCACCGCTCGTCAGGTCGTGCTCCAGCGCGACGGCCACGACGTCGTCACCGACGACAACTGCCAGCCCACCGCCGGCAGCTGGTGGAGCGCCTTCGACGACGAGTGGGTCTACGACGTTCCCGGTGACATCAGCGTCGACCACCTGATCCCGCTGAGCGAGGCCTGGAAGACCGGTGCCGCGGACTGGTCGACCTCCGAGCGCGCCGACTTCGCCAACGACGTCGAATCGTCCCAGCTGTGGCTGGCCACCCCCTCCAGCAACGGCTCCAAGGGCGACAAGGACCCCTCGGAGTGGATGCCGGACAACACCACCGTCCACTGTGACTACGTCAAGTCCTGGATCAACGTGAAGTACGAGTACGACCTCACGATCACCTCCGACGAGGAGTCGACCCTGTCGAGCACCCTCGACGGCTCCTGCTAAAGGGGTTCTGGAGAGTCGGGGCCGCGCGTTTCGGATGACGCGCGGCCCCTTCCGCTTCTACGGCCCCGCTTCGATGCTTCATGATGGGATCGGCATCCTCCGCCGTAAGCGACCAGAAGGGCAGGGCGATCGCGCGATGACCGGTACCAGGGGGACTCGTGGGGCGACCCGTCTCGCGGTCCGCTACTTCGACGACCGGGTCCTCCTCAGCGACAACGAGGCGTGGGCCTACTTCCGACTGCCGACGGTCTCCTACGAGTTCACCACGCCCGAGGACCGCCAGGCCCTCGCCACGAACATCACCATCGCGCTCGCCGCCATCCGCATGAACGACGCCGAAGTGCACCTGCGGGTCGCCCATCGCACCTACCCGGCCGCCCAGTGGGCCACCGAACTCGACGGCACCGCCGACGGTGGCCCCGGTTGGTACGACTACCTCGACGAGATGTACCGGCACGTGTGGGCCAAGGACTTTTGGACCAAGGAGGTCTACCTCGGGGTGCGCCTCGGGCTGCGCAACGCCGGAGTGGGGATGGGACTGTTCTCCCAGGTGTTCGGCGCCTACCAGCGCACCGAGCAGGTCCTCGGCATCGACGACGACGCCATCGAGGACAAGGAACTCGCCCGCTGGACCGACCAGTCCGAGCGTCTGGGGCGCGCCCTGGCCGCCAGCTCCCTGCACGCCCGTCACGCCTCCGCCGACGAGGTCGCCTGGCTCATCCGGCACGCCGTCACCGGCACCGCCGAGGAGATCCGGCCCTCCGCCGCCGGCCGCCGCACCTGGGGACGCGGCGAGATCGAGGCGCTCGTCGACGGGGTCGTCCACAACGGCCGCTCCATGCTGCGCCTGGAACAGCCGGCCGGCTCCACCTACGTGGCGTTCCTGTCCTTCTCCCGCTTCCCCGACCTCATGCCCTTCCCCGACGGGGAACCCTGGCTGCACCACGCCGACGCGCTGCCCTTCCCCGTCGAGCTGTCCCTGCGGATGAAGCTCATCCCGCCGGCGAAGGCGTCCAAGGACGTGGGCCGCAAACTCGCGCACGCGCGGGACATGGACGCGCACATCCGCGAGGCCGGGGTGGAGGCGCCCATCGCCCTGGCCGAACAGATCGACGCCGCCCGCATGCTCGAACACGGCATCACCAAGGAACGCCTGCCGTTCGTGTACGGCTGGCACCGGCTCATGGTGTCCGCACCCACCGAACGTCTCCTGGTGCAGCAGGTGGAGGCCGTCGTGGAGCACTACCGCGACATCGGCATCGACGTCATCAACTCCACCGGCGACCAGTTCTCCCTGTTCAACGAGTCCCTGCCGGGTGACCGCATCCGCCTGAACGCCTACGCCCAGCGCCAGCCTCTGCGCACCATCGCCGGCGGCATGCCCACCGCCACCGTCGACGTCGGCGACCGCGAGGACGCCTCCGGCGGCGGATGGGTCGGCCCCTACGTCGGCGAGACCACCGGCCGGGCGCGTTCCATCGTCCACTTCGACCCCATGGTCGCCGCCGCCCGCAACCGCCCCACGGCCATCGCGATCACCGGCGAACCCGGCGGCGGCAAGACCACCCTGGCGCTGCTGATGATCTACCAGCTCGCGCTGCGCGGGGTCACCGTCGCCGCCATCGACCCCAAGGGCGACGCCGAATCCCTCGTGGAGCTGCTCAAGCACCGCGGCCGCAAGGCCAGGATCATGTCGCTGGGCTCGGCCCAGCCCGGCCTGCTCGACCCCTTCGCGTTCGGCGACGACCTCGCCGCGAAGAAGACCATGGCCACCGAGACGCTGCGCCTGCTCCTGCCCCGCATGAGCGAGGAGCGCGAGTCCGCGATGATCCAGGCCGTGGCCACCGTCGCCAACCAACCACAGCCGTCCCTGGCCAAGGTGGTCGACCACCTCACCGCCTCCGAGGACGCCGCCTCCCGCAACCTCGGCGCGGTGCTCGGGTCCATGGCGGAGATGCGCCTGGCCTCCCTGTGCTTCGACCCCCAGGGCGAGGCGCGCATCGACACCGAGGGATGGACCACCGTGTTCACCCTGGGCGGCCTCACCCTGCCCGACTCCGGCGTCCACCGCGATGACTACTCCTACGAACAGCGCCTGTCCGTGGCCCTGCTCTACCTGGTGTCGCAGTTCGCCCGCCGCCTCATGAACGGCCTGGACCGCCGCCTGCCCAAGGCGATCTTCCTGGACGAGGCGTGGGCGGTCACCTCCACCCCCGAGGGCGCCAAGCTCGTCCCGGAGGTGTCCCGCATGGGCCGCTCCCGCAACACCGCGCTCATCCTCGTCTCCCAGAACGCCGGTGACATGCTCAACGAGCAGGTCACCAACTGTCTGTCCTCGGTGTTCGCGTTCCGCTCCAGCGAGGCGCACGAGGTCGCCAGCGTCATGGACCTGCTCGGCGTGGACACCAACGAGGAGCACATGGCGGTGCTGCGCAACCTCGGCAACGGCGAGTGCCTCTTCCGTGACCTGGACGGACGCACCGGACGCATCGCCGTCGACCTCGTCTCGGAGTCGTTGCTGCGGTGGCTGGACACCAACCCCACCCGCGAACGGCCGCTGGTGTCCGCGAACGGCCGCGAGGAGTAGGGCGCCCCGGTGGTGGGGATCTATAGGAGGAGCCCCTCCCCAGACCCCACCGCTCACAAGGGACCGCCCATGAGTGAGGACGTCAGCCGGCCCCGCCCCGTAGTCGACACCGCCCTGCCAGAGGACGCCCGCGAGGACGCCTACCGTTGGGCCGCCGGCGCTCGGCACCTCTCGGCCGCCCGGAGCGACGAACTCCTGCGGTCCGAACGCCTGCGCCAGGCCTGGACCCGACTCTTCTGGGTGGGCCTCACCCTCGCCATCGCACTGGGGCCGGCCGGCGGCTTGCCGGGCATGGTCATCGCCACCATC
>NZ_DYZD01000265.1 GCF_020741345.1 Nocardiopsis listeri | reverse complement strand
GGGGACCGACAACGTGCACCGAGGAATCGCGCACGGCGGCGCCCAGGATCCGCCCAGGCCACTCCACGTCCTGACGGCCGTCCCCGACCGCCAGGAGCGCACCCACGAGCGCGCGGACCATGTTGTGGCAGAACGCGTCGGCCTGGATGGTTCCGGCCAGTACGTACTCGTCCTCGCGCACCCACGACAATCTCAGCAGCTCACGGATCGTGGTGGCGCCCTCCCGCTTCTTGCAAAAGGCCGCGAAGTCGTGCTCCCCGACGAGCAGGGTCGCCGCCTCGTTCATCCGGTCCACGTCCAACGGGTGCCGGTGCCAGAGCACGTCACGGCGGCGCAGCGGCTCCACACCGTAGGGAGCGTCGCTCACCCGGTACACGTAGCGGCGGAACAGCGGCGAGAACCTGGCGTCGAACCCGGGCGCGGCCACACGCACGGCGTTGACCCGAACGTCCCTGGGCAGCACCCCGGCCAACCGGCGCAGCACACGCTCGCCCTCGTTCTCCCAGGTCTCGCCCGGCACATCGAGCTGTGCCACCTGCCCGCGGGCGTGCACCCCCGCGTCGGTGCGCCCCGCACAGGTCACCGACACCTGCGGTAGACGCAGCACCTTGGCCAGAGCCGACTCCAGTTCACCCTGCACGGTCCGACGGGTCGGTTGGGTCGCCCAACCGGAGAAGTCCGTTCCGTCGTAGGCGATGTCCAGCCGCAGCCGGACGGTCTCGTTCTCGTCCATCCCCATCCGTTCCACCTCGCCGGCCACCCCGGTCCGGACAAAAGAGAAGTGCCCGACCCCCACAAGGGTCGGGCACTCACGAGGGCTTCGCGCGGACCTGCCGGCCACGCACGGGCACCCTACTTGCTCTCGGCGCTCTCCTCGGCGGCCTCGGGGGCCTCCTCGGTCTTGGCCTCGACGGTCTCCTCGGCGGGAGCCTCAGGGGTCTCCTCGACCGGGGCGGCAGCGGCGGCCGGAGCGGCGGGGGCGCTCAGCGCCTCGACCAGCTCGATGACAGCCATCGGGGCGTTGTCGCCCTTGCGCGGACCGATCTTGGTGATGCGGGTGTAACCACCGGGGCGGTTCTCGAAGCGCGGGCCGATCTCGGTGAAGAGCTCGTGCACGACGGCCTTGTCGGTGATCTTGGTGAGCACCTGACGACGGGCGTGCAGGTCACCGCGCTTGCCGAGGGTGATGAGCTTCTCGGCGTACGGACGCAGGCGCTTGGCCTTGGCCTCCGTGGTGCGGATACGGCCGTGCTGGAACAGCGAGGTGGCCAGGTTCGCCAGGATGTGCCGCTCGTGCGCGGGCCCGGAACCCAGACGGGCGCCCTTGGTAGGCGTGGGCATGTTTTCGTTCTCCTAGTGATGCGGTCCGCGGCCGCACTCGGCCGGGGACCATTGGGCGACGAAGGTCTAGAACTGCTCCGTCTCGACGAAGGACTCACCCTCGTCGTCCTCGGAGCCGAAGGAGTCGGCCGCGGTGCCGGGGTCGAATCCGGGCGGGGAATCCTTCAGGGACAGGCCCATGTCGACGAGCTTCTGCTTGACCTCGTCGATGGACTTGGCACCGAAGTTCCGGATGTCCAGAAGGTCCTGCTCAGAACGGGCAACCAGCTCGCCAACGCTGTGGATGCCCTCGCGCTTGAGGCAGTTGTAGGAACGAACCGTGAGGTTGAGGTCCTCGATCGGCAGCGCCAGGTCGGCCGCCAGGGCCGCGTCCGTCGGCGACGGGCCCATGTCGATGCCCTCGGCGTCGACGTTGAGCTCCCGCGCCAGACCGAACAGCTCGACCAGGGTCTTGCCCGCGCTGGCCACGGCGTCACGGGGACGGATGGCCGGCTTGGTCTCGATGTCGACGATCAGGCGGTCGAAGTCTGTGCGCTGCTCGACACGGGTCGCCTCGACCTTGTAGGTCACACGCAGCACGGGCGAGTAGATGGAGTCGATCGGAATGCGACCGATCTCCTGGCCCTGCTGCTTGTTCTGCGTCGCCGAGACGTAACCGCGGCCGCGCTCGACCGTCAGCTCCATCTCCAGCTTGCCCTTGCCGTTGAGCGTGGCGATGTGCAGGTCGGGGTTGTGCACCTCGACACCGGCCGGCGGAGCGATGTCCGCGGCGGTCACCACACCCGGGCCCTGCTTGCGCAGGTACATCAGCACCGGCTCGTCGTGCTCGGAGCTGACGACAAGGCCCTTGAGGTTGAGGATCATCTCCGTGACGTCCTCCTTGACACCGGGCACGGTGGTGAACTCGTGCTCGACGCCCTCGATGCGAATGCTGGTGACAGCCGCGCCGGGGATGGAGGACAGCAGGGTACGCCGGAGCGAGTTACCGATGGTGTAACCGAAACCCGGCTCCAGCGGCTCGATGACGAACTTCGAACGCCACTCGGAGATGGTCTCCTCAGTGAGCGTCGGACGCTGTGCGATCAACATGGTCCGTGTCTTCCCTTCCACATGGCCGCCCGCTATTTGACGGCCACCGGATGGACACCGCCCGGTCGGCGGTGTCCCCTGATCGGATTCCTACCCGGTCCGCCCCTCACCCCACCAGGGTGGAGGCGGACCGCACCACGAGGCGCCCGCGGGTAGGAGACGCGGGCGCCGGTACCGGCTCAGACGCGGCGGCGCTTCGGCGGGCGGCAGCCGTTGTGCGGAACCGGGGTGACGTCCTGGATGGAGCCCACCTCGAGCCCGGTCGCCTGCAGCGAACGGATGGCGGTCTCGCGGCCCGAGCCCGGGCCCTTCACGAAGACGTCGACCTTGCGCACACCGTGCTCCTGAGCACGACGAGCGGCGGCCTCGGCGGCCATCTGGGCGGCGTAGGGGGTGGACTTACGCGACCCCTTGAAACCGACCTGACCCGAGCTGGCCCACGAGATCACGGCACCGGTCGGGTCGGTGATGCTGACGACCGTGTTGTTGAACGTGCTCTTGATGTGAGCGTGCCCGTGGACAATGTTCTTCTTTTCCTTGCGGCGCACCTTGCGCGCGGCACCCTGACGGCCCTTAGGCGGCATGCGTGAAACTCCCAGAGATCATCGGTCCGTTGATTACTTCTCGGACGCGGTCGACAGGTCCGAGGCGGACTACTTCTTGGCCTTCTTCTTGCCGGCCACGGTCTTCTTCTTGCCCTTACGGGTACGGGCGTTGGTCTGCGTGCGCTGACCACGCACCGGGAGACCACGACGGTGACGGATGCCCTGGTAGCTACCGATCTCCATCTTGCGACGGATGTCGGCCTGGACCTCGCGTCGCAGGTCACCCTCGACCTGGTAGTTGGCGTCGATCCAGTCGCGCAGCTTGACCAGGTCCTCTTCGGACAGCTGGTGGACGCGCGTGTTCCCGTCGACACCGGTGTTCTTCAGGGTTTCGATGGCGCGAGTGCGGCCAACCCCGAAAACGTACGTGAGAGCAATCTCCACCCGCTTGTCGCGGGGGAGGTCTACGCCGGCAATACGTGCCATGTGGGCGAGACTCCATCCATGCATGTGCGGAGGTCTGACCCGTTCCATCCTCTCGTCGCCCAATCGACGAGGCCCCGGCCTCCGACCGAGGGTTCTCCCCCACCGCCAACGGGCGGGAGATCGGAACAGGTTTTTCGTTGTTTCAAGGGCCCGGCCGGGGAACCAATCCCCTACCCGGGTCCGGTGCGACGCGGAAGTCGCGGCCGGCGAACCGGGGCTTGGTCAGCCCTGGCGCTGCTTGTGCCGCGGGTCCGAGCAAATGACCATGATCCGGCCGTTACGGCGAATCACGCGGCACTTCGCGCAGATCTTCTTCACGCTCGGCTTGACCTTCATGGTGACTCCGAACTCATCACATCACCAGTCACGGGCCGTGCGGCCCCGGACGGGCTACTTGTAGCGGTAAACGATGCGCCCGCGCGTGAGGTCGTACGGGCTCAGTTCCACGACGACACGGTCGTCGGGAAGAATACGAATGTAGTTCATTCGCATCTTGCCGCTGATGTGGGCAAGAACCTGGTGCCCGTTATCGAGCTCTACCTTGAACATAGCGTTGGGTAGGGACTCGACAACGGAACCCTCGATCTCGATGGCGCCGTCTTTCTTTGCCATGTCCTCCACGCCTCGCTCATCGATTTGGTTGATCAGGACGACCCGACGCGACCTGAGTGGTCCCTCGCATGACGCGACGGCCCCGGCGGCCACGGATACACCGCGCCACCGACGCCGGAACACACTGGAAGTCCAGGCCAACTGCAAGGCTTACGTCGATAAGAAGACGTGGCACAAAGAAGGCAGACTGACCCAACAGCCCGCGTATGGGCAGTGACAGTCTATCCCCTTCCGGCAAGTGCTCTCGACACGAGAGCAGAGCAGCCTACACGCTCCGCCTCACCGAACGAAACCACCCGCCCTGAAGCGGATCAGGCGCTTCAACCCTGTTCGGAGTCCTGGCCGCCCTTTTGGGCGGCCAGGACTCCGAACGTCACCACGAGCATCAGGATTCCCCAGGGCGCCAGGACCCACAGGAACCACGGATACGAAGCGTCGGTGGTCAGGTACAGGATGAGCCAGATGGTGAAGCAGAGGATGTTGACGCCGCCGTAGAGCCACCACGGGACCATCAGGGCCGGATCCCGCAGGCGCAGCGGCGGCGCCGCCACGCTCGTCTCGAAGCCGCCCGTGTGTCGGGTGTCCGCGACATCCCTCTCGGGAAGGTCCGCCGTCACCCTGGCGAGGTCGTCCGTCGTCTTGGCCTTGTACGCCTGGCCGAGACGCTCGGTGAACTCCTCGTGGTCGAGCCGCCCCTGGGCGAAGTGCTCCTGGAGCAGCCGCGCCACCCGATCGCGTTCGGAGTCGGAGGTTCGTGTGGAAGGCCCCGGGTCGGACACTGTTCGTACCTCGCCTTTACACCAGGGAGTGGTCACCACCCCATCGCCGCCGGATCCCGACGGGACGCGGGGGTGGGCCCGCCGTCACCAGGTCGGCTGGACGAACCCCATCGAGTCGATTTTATCGCGGTTGGACTCGCGTGCGGTCAGCACCATCGGACCTTCGGCGGTGATGGCCACAGTGTGCTCGAAGTGGGCCGCGCGACGACCGTCCCTCGTCACGACGGTCCAACCGTCGTCGAGTTCCACCACGTCGTGCTTGCCCAGCGTGGTCATCGGCTCGATCGCCAGGCACATGCCCTCGCGAAGCCGCATGCCCTTGCCGCGCTTGCCGTAGTTGAGCACGTGCGGGTCCATGTGCATCTGGGTGCCGATGCCGTGGCCACCGTACTCGCGCACGTTGCCGTAGCCACCGTTCTGCGAAATGTAGCCGCCGATCGCGTGACCGATGTCCCCGAGGCGCTTGCCCGGGACCATCTCGGCGATCCCCCGCCACATGGACTCCTCGCACACGTCCATCATGGCCAGGTCCTCGGAGCGGGCCTCGCCCACCGCGATGGTGACCGCGGAGTCGCCGTGCCAGCCGTCGAGGATGGCACCGCAGTCGATGGAGATGATGTCGCCGTCGGCCAGCACACGCTCGGAACTGGGGATGCCGTGCACGACCTCCTCGTTCACCGAGGCACAGATCGACCCGGGGAAACCGTGGTAGCCCTTGAACGACGGGATGGCCCCGGCGCCCCGGATCACCTTCTCGGCGATCGAGTCGAGTTCGAGGGTGGACACTCCGGGCCGCACGGCGGCCCGGAGGGTGTCCAAGGCGTCGGCCACGACCTGGCCCGCCGCCCTCATCTTGGCGATCTGCTCCGGCGTCTTGATCTGCACGTCGGGATCGGCCTTGCCGAACATCAGGCGGCCGACCTCTTCTCGGCGATGGCCGACTTGGCTCGCGACGTCACCTCGGCCACGGGGCCCGTGGCCGAGATCGTGGCCAGCAGGCCCTCACCGGAGTAGTACTCGACCAGCGGCGCGGTCTGCTCGCGGTAGACCTTCAGGCGGTGCCGGATGGTCTCCTCACGGTCGTCCTCGCGCTGGTACAGCTCGGCACCCTCGTTGTCGCACTTGCCCGCCACGTTCGGGGCGTCGTATTCGACGTGGTACACCCGACCGCACTCGGGGCAGGATCGACGACCGGAGAGGCGCTTGACGACCTCCTCCTCGTCGACCCTCAGCTCCAGGACGACGTCCAGGTTCGAGCCGAGGTCGGCGAGCATCCCCTTGAGCGTCTCCGCCTGGGGGACGTTACGAGGGAACCCGTCGAGCAGGAAACCCCCCGCGGCGTCGTCCTGGGCCAGTCGGTCCTTGACCATGGCGTTGGTGATCTCGTCGGGGACGAGGTCGCCACGGTCCATGAACTCCTTGGCCTTCTTGCCGAGTTCGGTACCACCACTGACGTTGGCCCGGAAGATGTCACCGGTGGACACCTTCGGGATCGACAGCTCTTCCGCGAGGATCTGGGCCTGGGTGCCTTTACCGGCCCCAGGCGGCCCCACCAATACAGCTCGCATTTATCGCAGAAAACCTTCGTAGTTCCTCTGCTGGAGGTGACTCTCGATCTGCTTCACCGTGTCCAGCCCGACACCGACCATGATCAGGATGCTCGTCCCGCCGAAGGGGAAGTTCATGTCGGCACCGGTGGCACCGAGAGCGACCATCGGCAGGAGAGCGATCACACCCAGGTACAGAGAGCCGGGAGTCGTGAGCCGAGTGAGCACGAAGTCGAGATACTCGGCGGTCGGACGCCCTGGTCGGATACCCGGGATGAACCCACCGTACTTCTTCATGTTGTCGGCGACTTCGGTGGGGTTGAAGGTAATCGCCACGTAGAAGAACGCGAAGCCGACGATCATGACGAAGAAGGTCGCCATGTAGACGGGGTGAGTGCCGGTGAGGAAGTAGGTCTGGAAGAACTGAGCCACCGGATGGGTGGAGTCCTGACCGATCAGACCCACGATCAGCTGCGGGAGGTACAGCAAAGAAGAGGCGAAGATCACGGGGATGATGCCCGCCTGGTTGACCTTCAGCGGGATGTAGGTGGAACTGCCCCCGTACATCCGACGGCCCACCATCCGTTTCGCGTACTGCACCGGGATACGGCGCTGGGCCTGCTCCATGAACACCACGGCGGTGATCAGGGCCAGGGCGGCGATACAGATGATGATGAAGATCCAGATGGAGCGCTCTTCGTACAGACCCATGATCGAGGACGGGAAGACCGCGATGACCTGGGTGAAGATGAGCAGCGACATGCCGTTGCCGACACCGCGCTCGGTGATGAGCTCGCCCATCCACATGATGATCACGGTGCCGCCGGTCATCGTGAAGACGATGGTCACCATCGTCATGATGTCCTGGTTGGGCATGTAGGACGAGACCGGGATGGCGTTCTGGAACAGCGCACCGGTGCGGGCCATGGCCACGATGCTGGTCGCCTGCAGCACCGCCAGCATGAGCGTGAGATAGCGGGTGTACTGGGTGATCTTGCCCTGACCGGCCTGGCCCTCCTTCTTGAGGGACTCCAGGCGGGGGATGACCACCGTCAGCAGGTTGATGATGATGCTCGCGGTGATGTACGGCATGACCCCGAGCGCGAACACCGCCAGTTGCAGAAGCGCTCCACCACTGAACAGGTTGACCAGGGCGTAGACGCCGGACTGGTCGGCGGTGGTGATGGTCTCCATCTGTTCCCTGATCGCCGCCGAGTCGATGCCCGGGGCCGGGATCACCGATCCCAGACGGAACAGCGTCAGGATGAACAGTGTGAACAGCAGCTTATTGCGCAGGTCGGGCGTGCGGAATGCACGAACGAACGCACCTAGCACGTCTCCTCCTGCGCGGCTTCGGCGGCGGAACGGGTTCCAGACATCGCGGCCGATCCTGAATCGTCGTAGAACGTCAGCAGCGGGCACGTCGCCCGTTGCTCGGAAGTACTCACATTACGTCAAGCGGGGAGCTCAAACAGATGGCACTGTAACAGCCATCACCCAATAGCAGGGTTCGTGAGCCATAACGATCAACACTCACAATGCGTGAGGGCGCCCGACCAGCCGATCCTCGCGGATCCTGCCGGGCGGACGCCCCCAAATGCGCATCGTAGGGAAAACCCCTACAGCTCGGTGACGGTGCCACCGGCGGCGGTGATCTTCTCCTTCGCCGAGGAGGAGAACGCGTTCACGCTCACCTGCACGGCGACGGTGATCTCACCGGTGCCCAGCACCTTGACGGGCTGGTTCTTGCGAACCGCGCCCTTGTCGACCAGACCCTCGACGGTGACCTCGCCACCCTCGGGGTAGAGCTCGCTCAGCCTGTCCAGGTTGACGACCTGGTAGGTCGTCTTGAACAGGGAGTTGCTGAAGCCCTTGAGCTTCGGGACCCGGCGGATGAGGGGCATCTGCCCACCCTCGAAACCGGGCCGGACGGTGTTACGAGCCTTCGTGCCCTTGGTACCGCGACCGGCGGTCTTACCCTTGGAGGCCTCGCCACGACCCTTGCGGATCTTGGCCTTGTTGGCACCCGGGGCGGGACGCAGGTGGTGGAGCTTGAGCGGCTCGTCGGGGCTGTAGTCGCTCATTCTGCGACCTCCTCGACAGTGACGAGGTGCGAGACGATCGTGATCTGCCCGCGAACCTCAGGGCGGTCCTCACGGACGGTGGACTTACCGATCCGGCCCAGACCCAGCGACTGGAGAGCAGCGCGCTGCTTCTCCTTGCCGCCGATCTTGGAGCCGGTCTGCGTGATCTTGATCTTTGCCATGATCAGGCTCCTGCCTTCGCCTCAGCACGAGCGCGCAGCATGGCGGCCGGGGCGACGTCCTCGATCGGCAGGCCACGACGGGCGGCGATCTCCTCGGGCTGGTTGAGGCCCTTCAGAGCGGCCACCGTGGCGCGCACGATGTTGAGCGGGTTGGACGAACCGAGCGACTTGCTCAGGACGTCGTGGATACCGGCGCACTCCAGGACGGCGCGGACCGGACCACCGGCGATCACACCGGTACCCGGGGCGGCCGGACGCAGCAGGACGACACCCGCGGCATCCTCACCCTGGATCTGGTGCGTGATCGTGCCCTGGACGCGGGGGACGCGGAAGAAGTTCTTCTTCGCCTCCTCGACACCCTTGGCGATGGCGGCCGGGACTTCCTTGGCCTTGCCGTAACCGACACCCACCATGCCGTTACCGTCACCGACGATGACGAGCGCGGTGAAGGAGAAGCGACGGCCGCCCTTGACGACCTTCGCGACCCGGTTGATGGTCACGACCTTCTCGATGTAGGAGACACCCTTGTCTGCGGCGCCGCCGCGGCGATCGTCACGGCGATCACGCCGCTCGCCACCGGCGCCGCGCCGCGGTGCTGCAGCCATCAGTGGTTCCTCTTCTCGTGGTTGTTCTCGGCCTGTACAACGGTCATCAGAACTCCAGCCCGCCTTCGCGCGCCGCCTCGGCGAGCTTCACGATGCGGCCGGCGTACCGGTTACCGGCACGGTCGAAGACGACCTTGGTGATGCCGGCGTCCTTCGCGCGCTGCGCGACGAGCTCGCCGACCTTCACGGACTTGTCGGACTTGGTGCCATCGGCGCCACGCACATCCGCTTCGACGCTGGAGGCGGCGACCAGGGTGTGACCCTTGGTGTCGTCGATGACCTGCGCGACGATGTGCTTGGAGGAGCGGAAGACGGCCAGACGGGGACGCTCGGCGGTGCCCACGACCTTCTTGCGCACCCGGAACTGGCGACGCTTGCGAGCGGTGGTGGCCTTCGCGGTGCGCTTGCGGCTCACGGTGATGCCCATGCCTACTTACCAGCCTTTCCGGCCTTGCGGCGGATGTGCTCACCCTGGTAGCGCACGCCCTTGGCCTTGTACGGGTCAGGCCTGCGCAGACCGCGGATGTTCGCGGCGACCTGGCCCACCAGCTGCTTGTCGATGCCCTCGACGTGAAGGATCGTCGGCTTCTCCACGCGGAAGGAGATGCCTTCCGGCGGCTCCACCACGACGGGGTGGCTGTAGCCCAGCGAGAACTCCAGGTTGGAGCCGCGAGCCTGCACCCGGTAACCCACGCCGTGGATTTCCAGAGTCTTGGAGTAGCCCTTGGAGACACCCTCGACGAGGTTCGCGATCATCGCACGGTTCAGACCGTGCAGCGACCGGTTCTCCGGCTTGTCGTCGGGACGCGACACCGTGACCACACCATCCTCGAAGGAGGCGGTGATGGGCTCGGTGATCGTGTGCTTCAGTTCGCCCTTCGGCCCCTTGACAGTGACGTCTTGCCCGTTAATCGTGACCTCGACGCCCTTGGGGACCGAGAGCGGCAGTCGACCGATACGCGACATGCTTTTCGTCTCTCCCTATTACCAGACGTAAGCGAGGACTTCGCCGCCCACGCCACGCTTCTTGGCCTGCTTGTCAGTCATCAGGCCGCCGGACGTCGAAATGATGGCCACACCGAGGCCACCCAGAACGCGAGGAAGGTTGTCCTTCTTCGCGTACACGCGGAGACCGGGCTTGGACACCCGGCGGATGCCCGCGATGGAGCGCTCACGCGTGGGGCCGTACTTCAGCTCCAGGACGAGGCTCTGGCCGACTGTGGCCTCCTCGGTCCGCCACCCCTGAATGAAGCCCTCATGCTGGAGGACCTCGGCGATGTGCGCCTTGATCTTGGAAAACGGCATCGTCACGGTGTCGTGGTAAGCCGAATTCGCGTTACGCAGACGCGTCAACATGTCTGCGATCGGGTCGGTCATTGTCATGGCCGACTGGCCCTTCCTCACCGCGGTTTCCGAGTGCGGGCCTTCCCAGAGCCTGCCTTCCGCGAGGTTTCCCCCGTGAAGTGCACAAACGGACCTTCGGCGTGGTCGTGGGCACCGCTGTCCCCGTGGGACTGCCGTGCCCTGGTGAATGAATTTCGCTTTCCCGTCAAATTCCGTGGTGGAGGATGACGGGTCCTGCGTCGAGCCACCGGGAAGGTGGCGTCTCCGGGGGCCGACCAGGCGCGTGAGCGCGGTCGGCCCGGCCGGAAACTACCAGCTCGACTTGGTGATGCCGGGCAGCTCGCCCCGGTGCGCCATCTCGCGGAAGCAGATACGGCACAGGCCGAACTTCTTGAAGACGGCACGCGGGCGACCGCACCGCGAGCATCGAGTATATGCCCGAACGCCGAACTTCGGCTTCCGGTTCGCCTTGGCGATCAGGGACTTCTTAGCCATGTTTAACCCCTCAGGCTTCCTTGAACGGGAAACCGAGCCGCTTGAGCAGGCTGCGGCCCTGGTCGTCGATGGTGGCGGTGGTGACGACAGTGATGTCCATCCCACGCTGCCGGTCGACCTTGTCCGGGTTCACCTCGTGGAACATGACCTGTTCGGTCAGACCGAAGGTGTAGTTCCCGTTCCCGTCGAACTGCTTGGGGGAAAGGCCACGGAAGTCCCGGATACGGGGCAGGGCCAGGGAGAGCAGCCGGTCGAGGAACTCCCACATCCGGTCGCCGCGCAGCGTCACGCTGGCACCGATCGGCTGACCTTCGCGCAGCTTGAACTGCGCGATGGAGTTCTTGGCCCGGTTGATCTTCGGCTTCTGCCCGGTGATCGCCGAAAGGTCGGCGATCGCGCCTTGAATGAGCTTCGCGTCACGAGCCGCCTCGCCGACGCCCATGTTCACCACGATCTTCGTGAGACCGGGGATCTGCATGACGTTCTCGATGCCGAACTCGTCCTTGAGGCCCGCAACGATCTCGTTGCGGTACTTCTCCTTCAGACGCGGCATCGGAGGGGCGGTGATGTCGTTGGTAACCGTCATCAGATGTCCTTACCGGTGCGGCGGGAGACGCGAACCTTGGTTCCGTCCTCCTCGAAGCGGTAGCCGACCCGGGTGGCCTTGCCTTCCACCGCGAGCGCAACGTTGCTCACGTGGATGGAGGCCTCCTTGGTGACGACCTCTCCCTGCTCGCCACCGGCGGGGTTGGCCTTCCTGTGCTTCTTGACCAGGTTGACGCCCTCGACGATGACACGGTCTTCCTTGGGAAGGGCCTTGACGACCTTCCCCGTGGCACCCTTGTCCTTGCCGGCGAGAACGATGACCTCGTCGCCAGATTTGATCTTCATCGCTTAGAGCACCTCCGGCGCCAGCGAAATGATGCGCATGTACTTCTTGTCACGCAGCTCACGGCCCACCGGGCCGAAGATGCGGGTGCCTCGCGGGTCCCCACCGTCCTTGATGAGCACGGCAGCGTTCTCATCGAAGCGGATGTAGGAGCCGTCGGGCCGGCGGCGCTCCTTGGCGGTGCGCACGATAACGGCCTTGACGACGTCGCCCTTCTTGACTCCAGCGCCAGGCAGGGCGTCCTTCACCGTGGCGACGATGGTGTCGCCCATTCCGGCGTAGCGCCGACCCGAGCCACCGAGAACACGGATGGTAAGGATCTCCTTGGCACCCGTGTTGTCGGCGACCTTGAGTCGCGACTCCTGCTGAATCACGTCTGCTCCTGATTTGATGCGTGCGGTCCACTGCCGCACGGCTAGGTGGTCTCACCCCTCGCGACGGCGGCCGACAACTGGTGTCGGCCGCCGACAGGCCGGGGTTACTTAGCCTTCTCCAGGATCTCCACGACGCGCCAACGCTTCGTCGCGGAGAGCGGCCGGGTCTCCATCATGAGGACCCGGTCACCGACGCCACAGGAGTTCGCCTCATCGTGGGCCTTGTACTTGGTCGTCCGACGGATGACCTTGCCGTACAGGGCGTGCGTGACACGGTCTTCGACCTCGACAACGACGGTCTTGTCCATCTTGTCGCTGACGACGAGGCCTTCACGCGTCTTGCGGTCGTTACGGGCCGCGGTCTGGTTCTCAGTCATTCGGCTGCTTCCTTCGTCTCCTCAGCCGACTCACCAGACAGCGGGACGATGCCCAGCTCGTGCTCGCGCATGACCGTGTAGATCCGCGCGATCTCGCGCTTGACCGTGCGAAGACGGCTGTGGTTGTCGAGCTGGCCGGTGGCGGCCTGGAAGCGGAGGTTGAAGAGCTCTTCCTTGGCTTCCTTGAGCTTGGTGACCAGGTCCTCGACGGACTGGTCGCGCAGCTCATGGGCAGTCACGGACTTCGCCATCACTCCCCCTCACGCTTAACAAACTTGCACTTCATCGGGAGCTTGTGCATGGCACGGCTCATGGCCTCCTTGGCCACCGCCTCGGGCACGCCCGACAGCTCGAACATCACGCGACCCGGCTTGACCGGCGCGACCCACCACTCGGGCGAGCCCTTACCGGAGCCCATACGGACCTCGGCCGGCTTCTTGGTCAGCGGACGGTCCGGGAAGATGTTGATCCACACCTTGCCGCCACGCTTGATGTGACGCGTCATGGCGATACGAGCGGACTCGATCTGACGGTTCGTCACGTAAGCGGACTCAAGGGCCTGGATACCGTACTCACCGAAGGTGACCCGGGTCCCGCCCTTGGCCTTGCCACGAAGGTCCGGGTGGTGCTGCTTGCGGTACTTGACCTTACGAGGAATAAGCACTGGTCAGCTCCCCTCGGTCTTCGGGGCCTCGGCGGAAGCGCCGGCCTTGGCTTCGGTGCTCTGCTGACCGCCACCCGCGGGGCCGCCACGACGGCGGCGCTGCGGACGCTCGCGGCGCTGACCGCCACCGGCGGTACGCTGCGCGGCCTGGGCGGCCTCACGCTCGGCGCGGGTCACAGGGGCGTCGCCCTTGTAGATCCACACCTTCACACCGATGCGACCGAACGTCGTCCGGGCCTCGAAGAAGCCGTAGTCGATGTCGGCGCGAAGCGTGTGCAGCGGGACCCGACCCTCGCGGTAGAACTCCGAGCGGGACATTTCAGCCCCACCCAGACGACCACCACACTGGATACGGATGCCCTTGGCACCGCTCTTCATCGCGCTCTGCATGGCCTTACGCATCGCGCGGCGGAACGCCACGCGGCTGCTCAGCTGCTCGGCGACGCCCTGGGCGACGAGCTGCGCGTCGATCTCCGGGTTCTTCACCTCGAAGACGTTCAGCTGCACCTGCTTGCCGGTCAGCTTCTCAAGGTCCGTACGGATCCGGTCGGCCTCCACACCGCGGCGGCCGATGACGATGCCCGGCCGGGCGGTGTAGACGTCCACGCGGACACGGTCACGGGTGCGCTCGATCTCGACCTTGGAGAT
>NZ_DYZD01000264.1 GCF_020741345.1 Nocardiopsis listeri | reverse complement strand
TGCGAACCGTCAACTCCCCGTCGACCACCCACGGGCGGTCGATGACTCGCCCGAGTCCGAGGATCGCCACCTGGGGGTGGTTGATGATCGCGGCGCTGCCGTCGACCCGCAGTGACCCGTAGTTGTTCAGGGTGAACGTGCCGCCGGTCAGTTCGGCCGGGGTGGCCTTGCCCTCGCGGGCCCGCCGCGCGAGTTCCTTGATCCGGGCGTCGAGTTCGACGGTGGTGAGCCGGTGCGCGCCCATCACGGCGGGGGCGACCAGACCTCGGTCGGTCTGGACGGCCAGGCCCAGGTTGACCCCGTCGTACTGGACGAGCTCCTCGCGTTCGGTGTCCACCAGGCCGTTGAGCTCCGGGTGGGCTCGCAGACCGGCCAGGGCGAAACGGGCGACGTAGGCGAGCAGGCCGGGACCCTCCGGGTCGGAACGGCGCAGGCGCACCAGCTCGGTGGCGTCCACGTCCACCCACACGGTCGCTTCGGGGATCTCCCGCCGGCTGCGGGAGAGCGACGCCGCCACGGACCTGCGGAACGTGCCCATCGGAACCCGCCGGGACTCGGCCAGGCCGGTGCGGGCGTCGAGGTCTCCCTGGGACACAGGGGCCGGGGCGGGGTCGGGGGAGTGGACCGCGATCGGGGCGGACGGGGCCGGAGCGGTGGTGGAGGCACCGGCCGCCTCGATCGCGGAGCGTACGTCCCGTCGGGTGATGAGCCCGCCCGGGCCACTGCCCTGGATGTCGGCCACACGGAGTCCGGCCTCCCGGGCCATCTGCCGGACCAGGGGAGAGGTCACCAACGGGACCCGACGGGTCGGCGCCGGGGTCGTGGGGCGGGTGCCGTGCGCCGGCGGACGGTCACGGGGCCTGCGGCGCCGTCCCGTGGCCTGCGCTTCGGGGGTCCCGTAACCGATGAGAACGTTGCCCGAACCCGAGCCGGCGCGTTCCTCTTCGCGATAGCGCTCACCCGCGGGGTCGGAGACCGTGACGGGGGCGGCCGTGGTCGTGTCCGCCCCGGTGTCCACGGTGATGAGCGGCTTACCGACCGCCATCACCTCACCCTCCCGCCCGTGCAGGACGGTCACCGTCCCGGCGTAGGGGGAGGGGACCTCGACGATCGACTTGGCGGTCTCGACCTCGGCGATCGGCTGGTCGAGGGCGACGGTGTCGCCGACGGCGACCAGCCATCGGACCACTTCGGCCTCGGTCAGGCCCTCACCGAGGTCGGGGAGGTCGAAATTCCGGGCGGTCACTGGTCCTCCCACTGCAGGTCGTCGACGGCGTCGAGGATGCGGTCCACGCCGGGCAGTTGGAACCGCTCCAGTTTGGGCGGGGGGAAGGGGATGTCGAAGCCGGTGACCCGGCGGACCGGGGCGGCCAGGGAGTGGAAGCAGCGCTCGGTGACCCGGGCCACGATCTCGGAGGCCACACTGGCGTAGCCGCTCGCCTCGGCGATCACGACGGCGCGTCCGGTGGAGCGCACGGCGGCGCACACGGTCTCGTCGTCGAAGGGAACGGGGGAGCGCACGTCCACGACCTGGAGGCTGCGCCCCTCCAGCGCGGCGGCCTCGGCGGCCTCCAACGCGGTGGGCACGGACGGCCCGTAGGCGATGAGCGTGGCGTCGGTGCCCTCACGGCGGACGACGGCCTTGCCCATGGCGGGCACGGGACGGTCGAAGTCCACCTCCTCCTTGGCCCAGTAGAGCTTCTTGGGCTCCATGAACACGACGGGGTCCGGGGAGACGATGGCCTCGCGCAGCAGGTGGTAGGCGTCCTCGGGGGTGGCCGGGGTGACGACCTTCAGACCGGGGGTGTGGGCGTAGTAGGCCTCGGAGGAGTCGCAGTGGTGCTCCACGCCGCCGATGCCGCCGGCGAAGGGCACACGGATGACCATGGGCAGACCGACCCGGCCGCGGGTGCGGTTGCGGGTCTTGGCCACGTGGCTGGCGATCTGCTCGAAGGCCGGGTAGGCGAACGCGTCGAACTGCATCTCCACGACCGGGCGCATGCCGTTCATCGCCATGCCCACGGCCATTCCGACGATGCCGGACTCGGCCAGCGGGGTGTCGAAGCAACGGTCCTCACCGAACTCGGCGGTCAGCCCGTCGGTGATCCGAAAGACGCCGCCGAGCGGGCCGACGTCCTCGCCGAACACGTACACGGAGGGGTCCTCGGAGAGGGAGTCGCGCAGCGCCCGGTTGAGCGCCTGCGCCATGGAGAGCTTCTCGGTCGCCATGTCAGTTGCCCTCTCTGCTCAGTTCGTCGGCCAGGAAGGCGGACTGCTCGTTCAACTGCGGGGTGGGGACGGCGAACACGTGGGCGAACAGTTCGGCGGGCTCGGGGTCGGTGTCCTCGGCGACGCCCTCGCGCATGTGGGCGGCGACGGTTTCGGCCGTCTCGGCGATCTCGGCCTGTCGGGCCTTGGTGAGCACCCGCTTGCGCTTGAGGTACTTCTCCATGCGCGACAACGGGTCGCGCTCCACCCACGGGTCGACCTCGCCGCTGTCTCGGTAGCGGGTGTCGTCGTCGGCGTTGGTGTGCGCCTGCATTCGGTAGGTGTGCGCCTCGATCAGCCGTGGTCCCCCGTCGGAACGGGCCGACTCCACGGCGCGCTCCAGGACGGCGAGGACCGCGGCGGCGTCGTTGCCGTCCACCCGCTCGCCCGGAACGCCGTAGCCGACGCCCTTGTGGGCGAGCGAGGGGGCGGCGCTCTGCCGGGCCAGGGGCACGGAGATGGCGTACTCGTTGTTCTGCACGAAGAACACGACCGGGGCCTTGAACACGGCCGCGAAGTTCAGCGCTTCGTGGAAGTCGCCTTCGCTGGTGGCGCCGTCACCGCACAGCGCCATGACGACGGTGTCCTCCCCCCGAAGGCGGGCGGCGTGGGCGACTCCGACGGCGTGCAGGAGCTGGGTTGCCAGCGGGGTGGCCTGTGGCGCGACCTTGTGCGCGTAGGGGTCGTAACCGGCGTGCCAGTCGCCCTTGAGGAGGGTGAGGACCTCGACGGGGTCGACCCCGCGCGCGATGACGGCGGCGGTGTCGCGGTAGGTGGGGAAGAGCCAGTCGCCGTCGGCCAGTGCGAGCGCGGCGCCGGTCTGGCAGGCCTCCTGGCCGTGGGAGGAGGGGTAGACGGCGAGGCGGCCCTGGCGGACGAGGGCACCGGCCTGATCGTTGACCCTCCGGCCGATCACCAGGGAGGTGTACGCCTCCAGGAGACGCCGGTGGTCGGGCATCACTAGACCGGAGCCGTCGACCGGGGTCCCCGTCTCGTCGAGCAGCTGTAGGGGCCGCTCGGAGGGGAGTAGGCCCTGGTGCTCAGCCATGCTGCAACCTCCTGGTGCGCGGAAGATCTGTACGCAGACATGGTGCTGTTTCCGGCCATCTGTTCGCTACAAACCAGGAGAAGTCAAGAAAATGTCATGGAGACAGGCACATTTAATGACAAAACGTCCTACCTTGTGACACAGGACACCGACCTCCGTGGACATGTGGCCCACGACTCAGGGTCGCGTGACCCTCGACCCACATGTCGACCTGTCGACTCGTCCCTACGGCGACTCGTCGCCGAAACGACACCCGACGGGCCCACCGCGCCACCGTTCGGGTGCCCGGGCGTCGTTAGCATGTACCGGTGCGGCGGACGGCCTGACCTGCGAGACGCCGCCGCGAATCGAACAACGCCAGGGCTACCAGGGGGAACCAGACCGTGAGCGACGAGCGCGAGAACCTGACCTACGAGCTCTTCGGCACCGCCATCCGGGAGATGGCCCAGACGATCGCCGACGACGGGTACGAGCCCGACATCATCCTGTCCATCGCTCGCGGCGGCCTGTTCGTCGCGGGGGGTCTGGGCTACGCCATGGACGTCAAGAACCTGCACGTGATGAACGTGGAGTTCTACACCGGGGTCGGCACCACGCTCGACATGCCGGTCATGCTTCCCCCGGTACCCAACGTGGTGGACCTGAGCAACAAGAAGGTGCTGGTGGCCGACGACGTCGCCGACACCGGCAAGACCCTCAAGCTCGTGCACGACTTCTGTTCCGAACACGTCGCCGAGGTCCGCAGCGCGGTCATCTACGAGAAGCCGCAGTCGCTGATCAAGTGCGAGTACGTGTGGAAGCACACCGACCGCTGGATCAACTTCCCCTGGTCGGTCCTGCCCCCGGTGGTCGATCGCCCCGACCAGGTTCGCGACGCCTGACCGACGCCTCCGGCGCCGGCCGAGGCCCAGGTCGTGTTCGAGGCGGGTGAGCCCCCTTCCTCCCCGCTCTCACCCTCACGCGAAGGATCCGTTCCGGCCCCGCCGCTCCGGTCCGCGGTGGGCCACCCGGCCTCCAACCGAGCGGCACCCCTTCGCTCACACCCACCGCGATCGCGACCGGGAACAGGTTCGGGGCGTCGACGAAGACCGCCAGAGCGGTCAACGCGGCGGGCGGGGCGCAGGAGATCAACAGGAGCGCAAAGAACAGGGTGAACTGGCCCGGGGGGCACCCGAAGCCAGGGGGCGCGCCCGTGCGGTTCGGGCCCAGGGGCC
>NZ_DYZD01000263.1 GCF_020741345.1 Nocardiopsis listeri | reverse complement strand
GCCGTCGAGTCGACACGTTCGAACGCGACCAGTGCCGCCGACAACCCCTCTGCGTCGGCCCTCAACGCCGACGCGTACGGGTCACCGATGTAGAAGAGCAGCGCGATGGTGGCGAACACGAACAGCAGGTTGACGGTGGCCCACAGGTAGGCCACCCGGGCACCGCGCTTGATCATCGCGAACGGCATCACCGCGACCACCGCACCGGACGCCGCGGTCAACACCAGCAACAGCGTCGGAATACCGTCCCCCGCGGCGTCCGACCGGGCCACACGCGCGTCGCTGAGATTGCCGAGTTCCTGACGCGCGGTCAACCGG
Source organism: Nocardiopsis listeri (assembly GCF_020741345.1). Taxonomy (GTDB): domain Bacteria; phylum Actinomycetota; class Actinomycetes; order Streptosporangiales; family Streptosporangiaceae; genus Nocardiopsis; species Nocardiopsis listeri_A. The sequence goes on along the minus strand of NZ_DYZD01000263.1, from coordinate 40,014 downwards.
TCGAGCCCGTCACCGGAGTCGGACGCCGAGAGCGTGCGCACCGACGTGGTCAGTTCGGCCATGGCCTCGTCCCCCTCCGCGCTGAGTTCCCCCTCGGTCACCATGCGCGGCCAATCGTCCTCCACCACGGTCGTCAGGTAGGCGCGCAGGTTCTCGCGCACCACGGCGGCCTCGTCCTCGGGCAGGGCGGTGGTGCTCCAGTACAGGGATCGCGCCGCGCCGGCCTCGGCGACGACACCGTCCTCCGCGGTGGTGAAGTTCTCCCAGGCGATCACCGCGCCCATGGCCGCGGCCACGAGGTAGAGGGCGAGCACGCAGGGAGCGATGGTGGCGCCCAGGGCGCCGCCGGAGAACTCGTCGTCGACCTGGAGGCGTCGGGAGATCAGTACGGCGCCGGCGACCATGACGAGTAGAAGCGCGGCGAGCAGCAGCAGGGTGGACAATCGGGGCTCCCAGCAGGAGAAAGGGGTATCGACGGGTCATCGTTAACACGTCCGGGCCGCCCCCAACGCCGGAACGGATGAACGCCCGCATTTGTCCCCGCCCCGACCGCCGGGACCTCAGACCTTGGCCCCCCGACCTACCGGTTGGTACGTTCTCAGCTCCACACTCCGCCTCTCTCCGGCGCCCTCGGAAGGACCCCCACCCGTGCCCACCCTCCTCTCCGCCCGCGGACCCTGGTCCCGGCTCACCGCGTTCGCCGCCGTGACCACCGCCTCGGTCCTCCTCGCCCCCTCCGCCGCGGTCGCCGAGGACGATCGGGCACAGAGCTCCTCCGTGGAGGTCATCATCACCGACGATGGCTTCTACGAGGTCGGGGAGGACGTGGAGAGCCTGGAGGCCTTCCTGGACGAGAACCCCGAATACGCCGACGCCGTGGAGAACCCCGACGGGGTCGGTACCTTGGCCACCGACTCGGCCGCCCTCACCCACGGGACCCTCTCCATCCGGACCACCGACTGCACCACCGCGAGGGTGAGCTACTCCAAGGCCTCGGGAGGCCGGATCACCGTGGAGCTGCGCGTCGGCCAGATCGGTCGCCTTGAGCGCAAGGGCGGACCCCGGGTGATCTCCACGGACCGGTCCGCCTCCTTCACCACCGGTATCGCCTCGATCGGCAACGTCCAGGGGCGGATGCACGTCTCGGAGCAGGACACGACGTTCCGCACCGGCTACGTCTCCTGCCGCTGACCCACGACGAAGGGGCGCGGACACCGTCGTGCCCACGCCCCTCGACGTCGGCCGGCCCCTGGTGCGGAAGGAGAGGGGACGACCTGGACGGCTACTTGTCCAGTCGGTTCACCAGCGCGTGGTACTCGTCCCAGAGCTCGTTCGGGAGGTTGTCACCGAAGGTCTTGAAGAACTCGGGGACCAGCGCGGCCTCCTGCTTCCAGACGTCGGTGTCGACGTCGAGGACGAACTTCATGTCCTCGTCGGACATGTCCAGGCCCTCGGTGTCGATGCCGTCGACGGTCGGCACGTGACCGATCGGGGTCTCCACGGCCTCGGCGTCGCCCTCGAGGCGCTCGACGATCCACTTGATGACGCGGCTGTTCTCACCGAAGCCCGGCCAGACGATCTTGCCGTCGGCGTTCTTCTTGAACCAGTTGACGTAGAAGATCTTCGGCAGCTTGGCCTGGTCGGCGCCGGCACCGATCTTCAGCCAGTGGGCGAAGTAGTCGCCCATGTTGTAGCCGCAGAACGGCAGCATCGCGAACGGGTCGCGGCGCAGTTCGCCGACGGAGCCCTCCTGGGCGGCGGTCTTCTCGGAGGAGACGTTGGCACCGAGGTAGACACCGTGCTGCCAGCTCAGGGACTCGCTCACCAGCGGCACCGCGGTGGCGCGGCGACCACCGAACAGGATGGCCGAGATCGGCACACCCGCGGGGTCCTCCCACTCGTCGGCGATCGTCGGGGCCTGCCCGGCCGGGGTGGTGAAGCGGGAGTTGGGGTGGGCGGCGGGCTCACCGGACCCGGGGGTCCAGGGGCGGCCCTTCCAGTCGGTCAGGCCGGCCGGGGGCTCCTCGGTGAGGCCCTCCCACCACACGTCGCCGTCCTCGGTGAGGGCGACGTTGGTGAAGATGCTGTTGCCCCACAGCGTCTCGACCGCGTTGGCGTTGGTCTTGACGCCGGTACCGGGCGCGACGCCGAAGAAGCCGGCCTCGGGGTTGATGGCGCGCAGCCGCCCGTCGGCGCCGAAACGCATCCAGGCGATGTCGTCGCCGACGGTCTCGACCTTCCAGCCGGGGATGGTCGGCTGGAGCATGGCGAGGTTGGTCTTGCCGCAGGCGCTCGGGAAGGCGGCGGCCACGTAGTGGGACTCGCCCTGCGGCGGGGTCACCTTGAGGATCAGCATGTGCTCGGCGAGCCAGCCCTCGTCACGGGCCATGACCGAGGCGATGCGCAGCGCGTAGCACTTCTTGCCGAGCAGGGCGTTGCCGCCGTAGCCGGAGCCGTAGGACCAGATCTCGCGGGTCTCGGGGAAGTGCGAGATGTACTTGGTGGTGTTGCAGGGCCAGGCGACGTCCTGCTGCCCGGGCTCCAACGGGGCACCGACGGAGTGGATGGCCTTGACGAACTCTCCGCGCTCCTCGATGAGGCGCAGGGCGGCGGCGCCCATGCGGGCCATGATGCGCATGGAGACGACGACGTAGGGGGAGTCGGTGATCTCGACACCGAGCTGGGAGATGTCACCGCCGAGGGGACCCATGCAGAAGGGCACCACGTACATGGTGCGGCCGCGCATGGCGCCCTTGAAGACCTCGCCGAAGGTGGCGCGCATCTCGTCCGGGGCGATCCAGTTGTTGGTGGGGCCCGCGTCCTCTTCGCGCTCGGAGCAGATGAAGGTGCGGTCCTCTACTCGGGCGACGTCGCTCGGGTCGGACTTGCAGTGGAAGCTGTTGGGCCGTTTCTTCGGGTCGAGGCGGGTGAACGTGCCCTGTTCGACCAGCAGGTCGGTGAGTCGGGTCCACTCCTCCTCGGAGCCGTCACACCACACGACCTCGTCCGGCCGGGTCAGCTCCGCGACGTCACGAACCCAGGAGATGAGTTCTTCGTTGTCGGTCAGGGCGGTGCCCACGTCAATACCCACGTCAGCAGTCACAACGGCTCCTCTTCGAATGACGAGATCTCTCGAATGATGAACGACGAGGGGCAAGACTGACCAATTGGTCTAGGCCAGTGGTCTAATAACGAGAGCATGGAATATCGACTTCCGCTGCGAGACAAGGGATTCGGGCACTCGACCACGGTGCGCCCGCGCACGTCCGACGGGCTCGCCCCGGCACGGTTCGGGGCCGCTTTTCCCTGCGTTACGGGCCGGTGCCGCATCCACAACGACACACGGTGCTGTTCGTCACACGAGGATCGAAGACCGTCGGGGCGTGCGGACCGAACACCGTCGAAGGCGCTGGAGAGCACCGTCTAGACCACTGCCGGGCCTTCGCAGATCAACGCAGTATGGCCACCGGGCCCCGGGCGCCGTGCAGGACCGAGTGGCTCACCGAGCCCAGCAGCAGGCCGCGGAAACCGCCGCGACCGCGAGATCCCACCACGATCAGGTCGGCGGGTGTGGCCTCCTCCAGAAGGGCGACCACCGGGTGCGCGCGGACCACCCGCGTGTGCACCCGGACGGTGGACCGCGCCGGCCGCAGGTCCATCAGTTCCTCGTCCAGGGCCTGCCTGGCGGCCTCCGCGGCCGTGGCGTCGTCGAACAGTTCCGGCGGGATGGGACCGGTCGCGGCGGCGAACGCCACCAACGGCTGCCAGGCGCTGACCGCCACCAGGTCGGTGTCGGCGAACTCCGCCTGGTCGAAGGCGAACTCCAACGCCCGACGGCTCGGCTCGGAGCCGTCCACCCCCACGATGACCCGGCTGCGCACCCCGTGCGCGGCGGCGTGGTCCCGGGGCAGCACTATGACCGGCACCGGTGAGCGGGCGGCCAGCTCGATGCCCACCGACCCCACGAACGCCGCGGCGATCCCGCTCAGTCCGCGCGACCCCACCACGACCGCCGCCACCCCGGGTTGGTGGGACTCCGTGATCAGGGCCTGGGCGGGCCGGTCGTACGACATCCGGGTGCGCACGGACAGTTCTGGGAACAGTCGCGACACCCAGTCCTGGGCGTGGTCGAGCAGGGACCGCGCCCCCGAGCCCTCGGCCGCTTCGGCCTGTTCCTCGACGCTCGACCACACGTCGAAACCGTCCGTGGCCAGCGGGCGCGCGGCGGCGACGATCAACACGCCCAGGCCACGGAGCATGGCCTGATACGCCGACCATTCCAACGCGTGCCTGCTGGAGTCGCTGCCGTCCACCCCCACGACGATCCATCGTGTCGTGGTAGCGCCGTTCATCTGCGTGCGCCCTTTCCGTAGGTATCGGCGGTCATGGGATCTTCGCCTCCGCCGATGTTCCCGTGCTCTTCCCGATGATGCCGCGTGAACACGCACCGGCGGATAACGGTGCCGCCGCGAGTTGGGTGACGTAAGGTCCCAGGACGACCAGTGTCCCCGCAGGAACGGAACGCGCGGACGTCAGGTCGCGTCCGAGAGACATAGGCGAGTTCATCGGCGGATGGGGAACGCGATGTCCCACTCGAACACCGGACACCTGCACTGGGACCACCGTGACGGCCGTGTGGCCGCGGTGGTGGCCGCCGTGGTCTACAGCATGTGGGCACTGGAGGTCGTCTTCCCTGTCGGGCTCGGCTCCGACACCGGCGCGTTGGCCGACCCCGCCTCCACCTTCGGCCGGATGTTGGAAAGCGCCCATCGGACCGCCGCGATCCTGGTCGTGCTCGCCGCCGGCCTCGGACTGGCGCTGGGCGCCGAGCGACCTCGGCGCCTGCTGACGATCTCGTGGTGGTCCATGATCGTGTTCGGCGTCGCTTCCCTGGCCTCGTCCCTGTCGCCCGGGCGGTGCGTGGTGTCCACCGACGCGGCGTGCGCGGTGGAGTCGGTGATGGAGGGGGTGGACGGCGTGAGCGTCGTCCAGCCGCCGCTGGCCGTGGTCGCGACCCTCGCGGCGTTGGTGGCCTCGGCCGCGCTCACCAGGGACCGGCACCTGGCGGGCGAACGCTCCTGGCTGGTGTTGGCACTGATCACCGCCGCGCAGGCGGTGTCCGCCGTGGTCGTCCTGGTGCTCGCCGCCGGACTGTACCTCTCCGCCGGGGACGGCTCCCCGGGGGTCGCGTTGGGGCTGGCCGAACGCCTCCACCTGGTGACGGTCGCCCTGTGGCTGCTGGCCGTGGGGTTGGTGCCCGGTCATTGGAAGCGGCGTCGCGGCCGGCTCCGCGCGCCCGAGCGGCTGAGCTGACCCACCGTCACACCACCCGCCCGACGCCCTCCGCGGCCTCGGGGGCGTCGGGGGCCTCGGGGGTTTCGAGGCCGCTCTCCCGGCCGACGACGAATCCCAGCCACTCTGTGTAGGCCTCCAGCGCCGCCCGGGTGCCGGGGGCGTCGGTTCCCAGGTTCTCCACACACCGCCGGTACAGTTCACCCAGATCGGACAGGGCGGTGGCCTCGTCCTCCTCCAGGGTGACGAGCAGCGCCCGGAACATGATGGTCAGCCCGTGGTCGGGCCCCAACGCCGAGCGGAACTCTTCGAACAGGCCGGTGAGCATGCGCCACTCGACCGCCTCCGACAGATCTCCCTCGGTGGCCAGCCGGAGTCGGACCAGCAGGGTGTTGGGATGGGTGGGGCCCAAGATCCGCTCCCACTCGCCGCGCAGTTCCCCGTAGACGTCGAGAGCGGCCGGGTCGCCCCGTCCTTCCAGAACGTGTGCCCGCGCGAACAGGGTCGTGTGGTGGCGCAGTCCGTACCGACGACGTAGCAGCGGCAGCAGCGCCTCGGCCTCGATGAGCGCCTCCTCCAGTTCACCGGTGGTGACCATGGAGGCCGCCAGCAGAAACCAGGCGTCCAGTACGTCCTTGTGGTCCTCCCCCAGCACCCGCCGCAGGTCCGGGAGGGTCTGTGCCAGCTCGGACCTGGTCAGGTCGGTTTCGCCCAACAGGAACAACAGGCGGGCGCGGCCGAACCGGGTCAGCAGGGTGATGCGGTGGTCCGACGGCAGGGAAGCGGTCAGGTCCGGCAGAAGCTCCTCGTAGTCGTGTTCGGCCCGCAACAGGTCCCCGGCCTCGACCCGGTGGTGGGCGAGCATCCGTCGGGTGTTGAGGACCTCCCTGTCCCGGAGCGGCTTCGTCGTCAGCCGGGCACGGAGCAGGTCGGCGCAGGCCCGCGCGGCGCCGGCCGGATCACCGGCCTCCGCGTGCAGCCGCGTCGATTGGAGGAGGGCCGCGAGGGTGTCCGGGTGGGAGAGCCCTTGGACGCGTTCTCGGGCGGCGACCTGGTCGGCGCAGACCCGTGCCGCCCTCGCCCGGTCGCCGGCGGCGGAGTACCAGCGCACCAGTTCCCCGCGGCTCTCCAGCACGTCGGCGTGGTTGGGGCCCAGGGCGAGGCGCTGTCGGTCCAGCAGTTCGGCGTAGGCGAGCGCGGCCTTTTCCGGTGGTCCGGTCTTCCCGGTCCACCAGGCCTGCCGTTCCCGGGCGGCGAGGGAGTCCGGGTCGTCGACGCCACGGGCCTGTTCGAGCAGGGCCACGAGGCGACCGTAGCCGTCGGCCGCCAGGTCGACGAGGTCGGATTCTCCCCACAGCCGGGCTATCTCGGCCTGCAGGGCGAGCATGTGGGGATGCAGGGGGCCGACGCTCACGGACAGTTCTCCCCACAGCCCGCTGAGGTCGACGGCGGCCCCCACCGGATCACCCTGCCGTTCCAGGCACAGCGCGGCGTGGACCCGAACGGACAATGTGTCGGGATGGTCGGCGCCCAGCCGCCCGGTGAGTTCCCGGTGCAGTTCGCGCAGGTCCTCGTCGGCGCGTTCCGGTTCGTCGGTCCCGGCCCGTTCCAACGCCCGTCGCAGTCGTCGGTCCAGGGCCGGGTCCCCCGTCCCCTCCGGGTACCTGAGATCGTCGAGGACGACTCCCCGCATCGTTGCTCCCCCTTCGCACGTCTCCTCGCCCCTGTCGGACGTGGAAAGTGGCGCCGAGGTTTCGCCCGGGCCGGCCATTTCCGGCCGAAGGTCCCTTCGGGGCCGTCCCCGTGCCCGAGTCAGGCGAGTTCGGGTGGCAGGGCGCGACCGTGGACCACGTGCAGTGAACTCACCGCTCGGGTCAAGGCCACGTACAGACGGTTGGCGCCCCGTTCCTCGGCCTCGACGATGGCGGCGGGCTCGACCACCACCACGGCGTCGAACTCCAGACCCTTGGCCAGGCTCGCCGGGACCGCGATCAGCCGTGCGTCGTCCAGACCGACCTCGCCCAACAAGGGCGCCTCCACCCCTTCGGCCGCCAGGGCCGAGCGCAGTCGGGCGATCTGGTGGTCGGCGGCGATCAACCCCACCGATCCCTCGCCCTTGAGCGCGGTACGACAGGCCTCCCCCACGACGGGGGCAAGGTCTCCCACGGCGGGGGTGAGCCGCAGCGCACCCGGGGACCGGCGCACCGCGGACGGAGCCCCCAGCCCCGGGGCGATGGTGGGCAGCAGCCGGGCGGCGAAGTCGATGATCTGCGCGGGCACCCGGTAGCCGCGGTCCAGCACGTGCAGGTGGCCGGTGGGTTTGCCCAGGTGTTCCAGGAGCGTCGACCAGTTCCGCGCGGCCGAAGGGCTCGTGCCCTGGGCGATGTCACCGAGGACCGTGAGCGAACCGGAACCGCTGCGTCGTGCGATCGCCCGGCACTGCATCGGGCTCAGGTCCTGGGCCTCGTCCACGACGACGTGTCCCATCCCGGAAGGACGTTCGATCAGCGCCGCAGCCTCGTCCACCAGGGCCAGGTCCTCTTCCGACCACTTCGCGGACTTGGGACCGCGCGGGTCGCCCGGCAGCGACAGCAGAGCCTGTTCCTCGGCGGTGAGCAGGCCGTCCGCGGCGCGGGCCAGGCGTTCGGGGTCGGTGAGCAGCCCCAGCACCATCTTCAGCGGGTCGATCTTGGGCCACAGGGCGGTGACCGCCGTACGGATCGCCGGGTCCCGGCGTACCCGTGCGTGCGTGCGGTCGTCGCAGGTCCGGCCCTCGGCCTCCATCTGGGTGAGGATCACGTGCGCCATGCGGTGCGAGAGCAGTTCGCGCCCCGAACCGTAGGCGACCCCGCGTTCGGCCAGTTCGGTGACGAGCGGGCGCACGTCCTCCGGGTACAGCCGCCACCGACGCGAGCCCCCGCGCACCATCACCGTCTCCTCCGGTTCGCGCAGGTTCGACCACAGGTCGCGGCGGAGCACCTCGGCCATGACCACCGAACCCTTGACCCGCGCGGCCTCCGGGGTCTCCACCCGACGGATCCACCCTTGAGCGTGCCTGGCCCGTTCGGGCAGGTCCCGGGTGAGCAGGTCGACGACGGTGGTCTGGTGGACGTCCACCTCGCCGAGGGCGGGCAGGACATCGCGGATGTAGGACAGGAAGGACCGGTTGGGCCCGATGATCGCCACCCCGGTGCGGGACAGCCGTGCGCGCTCGGTGTAGAGCAGGAAGGCGATGCGGTGCAGGCCCACGACGGTCTTGCCGGTGCCGGGCGCGCCCTGGACGCACAGGGTGGTCTCCAACGGCGCGCGGACCAGGTCGTCCTGCTCGGGCTGGATGGTGGCGACGATGTCGCGCATGGGGCCGGTGCGCGGTCGTTCGATCTCCGCGTTGAGGAGCTCACTGGCGGGGGCCGGCGCGTCCGGGTCGGCCAGGAGGTCCTCGTCCTCGAAGGCGGTGAGGAGCGTCCGGGGCTCGCCGTCGTCGTCGAGAGCGGTGGTGAAGCCGTAGCGGCGCCGGGTGCGCACCAGCATCCGGTCGGCGGGCGAGGCCCGGTAGTAGGCGATGCTGATGGGCGCGCGCCAGTCCAGGACCATGGGGCGGCCGTCGGCGTCGTACACGTGGCGGCGGCCGATGCGGATCCGGTCGGGGGCGTCGGCGTCCCGGGGATCGGGTTCGCCCTCCTCGTCCTCCTCCAGGAAGACGGTGCCGTGGTCGAAGTCCAGGCGCCCGAAGTACAGGGGCGCGTCGGGGATGTCGGTCAGCTCCGCGAGTCGGCGCTCACGGCCGCGGCGCAGGGCCGCGTCGGTGACCTTGTCCTTGACCGCGTCACCGAAGAGCAGTTCGGTGGCGTCGACGTGCTCGCGCATGCGGTTCAGTGCGGCGCGGGCCGCGTCGAGGTGGCGGCGTTCGGATTCGAGTTCGGGGTCGGGCCCGGGCTCGGCGGGAGTGGTCGTGGGATCGGTCGCGGTCATGGGCGGACCTCTGGTCGGCGGGACAGGACGCGGCTTCGCGCGTGCGCGCGGTCCCGCCCCGGTCACCGTGAAGGTCCGGTTCGTTCCGATCCATTGAGCGCGCACAGACGACCCCGTGGGGTTGCGAGGCCGAACGATCCAACCTACCCGAACGGGAGGACCCCGCCCTTTTGCGCAGACTTTGACCGGTTTCGTCTTTCAGGTCTTGCGCAGGCGGACCCGACTGACGCGGTGGTCCTCGCCTTTGAACAGCACGAGGGTGGCGCGGCCACGGGTCGGGCGGATGTTCTCCACGAGGTTGACCTCGTTGACGGTGCGCCAGGTGTTGGCCGCGAAATCCACGGCCTCGTCCTCGCCGATGGTGGTGGCCATGTGGTGGAAGTAGGACCGCGGGTCGGAGAAGGCGGTCCGGCGCAGTTCCCGGAACCGGTCCAGGTACCAGTTGCGGACGTTCTCCGCCTTGGCGTCGACGTAGATGGAGTAGTCGAAGAAGTCGGCGACGGCCAAACGCCCGGCGGTCGCGGGCTGCAGGACGTTGATGCCCTCCACGATGAGGATGTCGGGCCGGTGCACCGTCTGGCGTTCGCCGGGCACCACGTCGTAGTGCAGGTGGGAGTACACGGGGATGTCGAGGCGCTCGGCGCCGGCCTTCATCTCCGACACGAACCTGACCAGGGCACGTCGGTCGTAGCTCTCCGGGAACCCTTTGCGCCGCATGAGTCCGCGGGACTGCAGGACGGCGTTGGGGTACAGGAAGTTGTCGGTGCTGACGAGTTCGACATCGGGGTGGTTGGGCCACTGGGCGAGCAGGGATCGCAGGAGCCGCGCGGTGGTGGACTTGCCCACGGCGACGCTTCCGGCGACCCCGATGATGAACGGGGCCGGGCGATCGGACTCGCCGAGGAACGCGCGCACCGCCGCGTGCCGCTGCTGGGTGGCACCGACGTACAGGTTGAGCAACCTGGACAGGGGCAGGTAGATGTCGCGCACCTCCTCGAGGGAGGTGGGGTCGTTGGTCCCGCGAAGCTCGTTGAGGTCGGCTTCGGTCAGGGACAGGGGCGTGGAGGCGCGGAGTGCGGCCCAGGCCGCGCGGTCCAACTCCACGTACGGTGAGGAGAAGCCGTTCTTCGTCACGTGAGACACGGTTGACCACCCTAGAGCAGCCGCTCCGCCGCACCGGGCGGCCGGCCCCCTCATTGGCCGACCTGGTGCGTGATCGTGCCCGAAACCACACGTTCACCACGCCGTCTCCGAAGGTTTTTTGTCCGGATCCGGACGGGGTGGAACCGGTTCCACTCGCGGACCAGACCAGTCCCCCCACCTGCGCGATCCGCCCCGCGTGCACCAAATGGTCTATACCGCGACCTGCGAAAACATCGAGTGGTATGGACCTCTGCCTGGTCGAACCAGCACACCTTTTCACTTACGCTGACGGCCATGTGCGGAATCGTTGGCTACGTCGGGCCGCAACCGGCGCTCGAGGTCGTTGTGAACGGCCTCGCGAGGTTGGAGTACCGCGGATATGACTCCGCGGGTGTCGCCGTGCTGGGCCGAGGCGCCCTGCACACGGACAAGCGGGCCGGCAAGCTCGCCAACCTGCGTCGGGCCCTTGAAGAGCGACCCATCTCCGGAGACGGCGCCGGTATCGGGCACACCCGTTGGGCCACCCATGGTGCCCCCAACGACGTGAACGCCCATCCCCACGTCGACAACGACAACCGGGTCGCGATCGTCCACAACGGCATCATCGAGAACTTCGCCGCCCTCCGGCTGGAGCTGGAGGAGCAGGGCTGCAAGTTCCTGTCCGAGACCGACACCGAGGTCGCCTCCCACCTGCTCAGCACCACGCTGGCGAGCCGGGGCGACGGTGACCTGGCCGGTGCCATGCGCGACGTCTGCAAGCGCCTGGAGGGCGCCTTCACCCTGGTCGCGGTCTCCACCGACGACCCAGACCTGGTCGTCGCGGCCCGCCGCAACTCCCCGCTGGTCGTAGGCCGCGGCGAGGGCGAGAACTTCCTGGCCAGCGACGTGGCGGCCTTCATCGCCCACACCCGCGAGGCCGTGGAACTGGGCCAGGACCAGGTCGTGGAGCTGCGCGCCGACTCCGTGGTCGTCACCGACTACGACGGCGACCCTGTGGAGGTCAACGAGTACCACGTGGACTGGGACGCGTCCGCCGCCGAGAAGGACGGCTACGACTACTTCATGCTCAAGGAGATCGTCGAGCAGCCGCGCGCGGTGGCCGACACCCTCCTGGGCAGGGTGACCGTCGACGGCCAGCTCACCCTGGACGAGATGCGGCTGAGCCCCGCCGAGCTGCGCGGTGTCGAGAAGATCGTCATCATCGCCTGCGGCACCTCCTACCACGCGGGTCTGATCGCCAAGTACGCCGTCGAGCACTGGTGCCGGATCCCCTGCGAGGTGGAGGTCGCCAGCGAGTTCCGCTACCGCGACCCGATCCTGGACCAGCAGACCCTGGTCATCGCCATCTCCCAGTCCGGCGAGAGCATGGACACCCTGATGGCGGTCCGTTACGCCCGCGAGCAGCGCGCCAAGGTCCTGGCGATCTGCAACGTGAACGGGTCCACCATCCCGCGCGAATCCGACGGTGTGCTGTACACGCACGCCGGTCCGGAGGTCGGGGTGGCCGCCACCAAGACCTTCCTCACCCAGCTGGCCGCCTGCTACCTGATCGGGCTCTACCTGGCGCAGGTCCGCGGGATGAAGTTCGGCGACGAGATCAACGCCGTCATCGCCCAACTGGCCACCATGCCCGAGCAGATCGAGAAGGTCCTGGACACGGTCCAGCCGGTCCGTGAGCTGGCCCATTCGCTGGCCGACGCCGACACGGTCCTGTTCCTGGGCCGCCACGTGGGCTATCCCGTGGCGATGGAGGGTGCGCTCAAGCTCAAGGAGCTGGCGTACATGCACGCCGAGGCGTTCGCCGCCGGTGAGCTCAAGCACGGCCCGATCGCGCTGATCGAGGAGGGTCTGCCGGTCGTCGTGGTGGTCCCCTCCCCCAAGGGTCGCAGCGTGCTGCACGACAAGATCGTGTCGAACATCCAGGAGGTGCGCGCCCGTGGCGCCCGCACCATCGTGATCGCGGAGGAGGGCGACGAGTCGGTCCGGCCGTACTCGGACGTGCTCATCGAGATTCCGGCCGTGCCGACCCTGCTGCAGCCGATCGTCTCGACGATCCCGATGCAGGTGTTCGCCTGTGAGCTGGCCCTGGCCAAGGGCAACGACGTGGACCAGCCGCGCAACCTCGCCAAGAGCGTGACCGTGGAGTAGGAGTAGGAACATCCCCGACGGGGCGTGTCGAACGGGGGCCTCCCCCGGGCGGCACGCCCTGTTCTTGACGCACCGCTCAGTGGGACGCCCATGCGGCGTGGGTGGCGCGGGCCGCCAGGGTGTCCGGATGGGTCGGCAGCACGGAGCGCAGTTCGAGTACGTCGAGGATCCGGTGGAGCTGCCGGGGAGCGCTCGCGATCAACAGGTGCCGCCGGCGGCCGGAGGCCAGTCGGGCCGCTCCGATGAGGACGTTGACCCCGGAGGCGTCGATGAAGCCGACTCCGGACAGGTCGACGATCGCGCATGCCTCCAGGACGGCGGTGCTCAGCCGGGAGTAGGCCTCCTCGGCTGTGGCGATGTCGATCTCGCCGTCCAAGCGCACGATGGTCGTGCCATCGCAACGGAAGTGCTCACGGTCGGGGTCCAGTACGGCCACGCCTCACTCCCACGGTTCGGGGTCTGTGGGGTTGTTCGTCTACCGCTGCCGGTCGAATACCGACATGCGTTGACAGCCTACTCGCCCAGAGGAGTCGTCCCCGCTCTCCCGCGGACCCTTCCGCCCTTTTCCGTTCCGGAGCGCGTCCGGGGTGTGTCCGATGATGCCCTTCGAGGTCAGAAGGGGTCCGGTCCGCACTCCGCCCAGACGACCTTTCCGTGTCCGGCGATGGGATTCCATCCCCATTCACGCGCGAAGGCGGCGACGAGGCCGAGGCCACGACCGGATTCGGCGAATTGGTGCGCGGAGACCCGCATCGGCCCCCGCTCTTCGGGGTCGGCGACCATGCAGACCACGGCGTCGACGGAGGGTAGTGGTCGGAGTTGGAGGAGGACACGGGTGTCCTCGGGGACGCGTCCGGAGACGGCGTGGCGACAGGAGTTGCCGACGAGTTCGGAAACGATGAGGCAGAGGTTCTCGGTGACCTCGGCCATCCCCCACTCGTTCAGGCACCTGACGGCGAATCGTCGGGCCGCGCCGACCGAGGTGGGCACCGCGGCGTAGGCGTGCGCCGCCGCACCGAGCCCGAGCGTGCCCTGTCCGATCCTCAGGTCACCGAGCCCGACGTCCCATCGACCCCGCGGTAGTGCCGGGTGGCCCCAGGATGCCCTGGCCTGCAGCTCCGAGGGCATCAGCTCTGCGTTCATCCCTGTCCTCACGGGTGATGTCGGTTCGCGAGTCCGCTTCCGCAGTACCCTGTATGTCGCTTACAGACGTAAGACACAGATGCACGTGCAGATCAACGTTCGGCAACCCTATAGGAAGCTTCCGCCCAATTGGTAGGGGGCCTCACGAAGAATTCACCTTCATCGCCGTTGATTCGTAGAACAGGACGTTGGTCCCACCCCGATTCCACGTCGAGACCTGTCGAGGCGAGAACAGCATCGGTATACTGAGCGGTCGCTCGCGCCAATACCACTCCTAGGGAGGCGAAGTGGTAGCCGATCCCGTCGAGAACCACCAGGCCACACAGGATTTCCTGGCCAATTCCAGTGGTGGGCCCACAGTGCTGCGCATTTTGTTGGGCACCCAGCTCAGACGGTTGCGCCAGGAGAAGAACATTTCCCGGCACGACGCCGGATACGCCATCCGCGCGTCCCACGCCAAGATCAGCCGAATGGAGCTCGGTCAGGTCAGTTTCAAACGTCGCGATGTCGACGACCTGCTGAAACTCTACGGAGTGGACGACCGTGAGCAGCGCGAGGCTCTCCTTGGTCTGATCTCCAGCGCCAACGCCCAGGGATGGTGGCACAAGTACGGTGACGTGCTTCCCCACTGGTTCGGGGTCTACGTCGGCCTGGAGGAGGCCGCGTCGGTGATCCGCACCTTCGAGGTGCAGTTCGTCCCCGGACTGCTGCAGACCGAGGGATACGCTCGCTCCGTCATCCGCCTCTCCCGCACGGCCACCTCCGACGACGACGTGAACAGTCGCGTGAACATGCGCATGCATCGGCAGCGTCGGCTGTCCGACGGGCCCGACGCGGAGATCCCCGCCCCGCGGCTGTGGGCGGTGATCGACGAGGCGGTCCTGCACCGGCCCTACGGCGACTCGAAGGTGATGCGCGAGCAGATCGAGCACCTCATCGAGATGGCTCGGCGACCCAACATCACCATCCAGATCGCCACCTTCGACATGGGCGGTCACCCCGCGGCGGGCGGTCCGTTCAGCATCATGCGCTTCCCCACGCCGCAGCTGCCCGACGTGGTCTACCTGGAACAGCTGAACAGCGCGCTGTACTTCGACAAGTACGACGACACGAGCGGCTACGCCCAGACCATGGACCACCTCGCCACCCAGGCCCCTCTGCCGGCGCAGACCGAGGGCATCCTCGAAGGCTTCCTGGAGCGCTACAGCGACTGACCACCACCCCCCTTTCCGTCCCCCCGTCCCCGTCTCCCCTCCGCCCCGGCCGCCCCGCGTCCGGGGCTTCGTTCTTGCCCGGCGTGTCCTACTTCGGCCACGAGTGAAGAACGATCCGAAAACGGCGAACCATCGGAGCCCGCCACGCGTTAGGCCTGACATGCGGTTCCTCCACCGGGGTTCTCCGCGAAGACTCATGAGTGTTTGCCGATGCAATCACGGATGCACGTGCATGCACTACGCTTTGGCCTCGCAAGGGGACATCAGGACCATCCGGTGGCGCGGCCGACCCGATCGGCGGGACCGTGGCGGCCCTATCCGATGAGAGCGGCGCGCTGGAGCCGCCCGTGGACCACCCGCGAGTCCCCCGAAGTTCCAGGAGGTTGAGGATGTATCCGATCTACAACGGCGTTCCCGCGGACCGGCTACGGGTCGATTGGACCAAGAGCAGCTGGAGCAACCCGGACGGGAACTGTGTAGAGGTCGCCACCCTCCCCGACGGCGACATCGCCGTCCGGAACTCCCGGGATCCCCAGGGTCCCGCCCTCGTCTACACCCCCGAGGAGATCAAGGCCTTCGTCCGAGGCGCCAAGACCGGCGACTTCGACGCCCTCTTGAGCTGACCCTCGGCCCCGCCCCGGGCACCTTTATCCCCCAAGAAGAGCCAGCCCGGGAACGTGTGTACGTCGAGGTCCACGCGGTCCACTCCCGTGCCGCGCGGGCCACCATCCGTCCACGGCGTACACACGAGCGGAGCCCGGCACCAATCCAGGTGTCGGGCTCCGTCTATTCAAAGGCCGTTCGAGTCCGTGGCGTGTGCGGCGGTAAGGGACCGCCGAACCCGCCGGGTCCCGCCCGCCCTAAGGGGTGGGCGGACGGGACCGCACGAACCTCCCGCGTCCGACACCCGGTGTCAGATGCGGGTGGGATCGACCAGACCGTTGGCGCCGACCGGGGCCTGTTCCCACGGCAGGTGGGTGGCGCCCAGGGCGGGCTTGAGGTCGAACAACCAGGCCGCCTTCTCGTCGTACTGGGCGAAGAACGGCTTGCCGACCAGCTCCGGGTCGCGCGCCTGGATGAAGTGGAGGACGAAGACCTTCTCTCCCGCGATCTCCGTCACCCCGTCCACGCACACCTTGCCCGGGGTCGCCGACATGGACGGCCCACGGACCGTCCGGGCCAGGCCCGAGACCTTCTGGTAGGCGCCACGGAAGATGTCGTAGGCCTCGGCCAGCGGTACCGCGAAGTAGTCCTGCGGGCCGGTGTCTCGCTCCACGAACATGTAGTAGGGCACCATGCCGTGCCGCAGGTGCGTCCGCCACATGCTCTCCCAGGTGGCGGAGTCGTCGTTGATCGTGCGGATCAGCGGCGCCTGCGTGCGGATGACGGCGCCGGTCGCGCGGATTCGGCGCACGGCCTCCTGCACGAGCTCCGGACGCATCTCGTTCGGGTGCGAGAAGTGCGCCATGAACGCGAGGTTCTTGCCCGAGGCGACGACCTTCTCGAACAGGCGCAGCGTGTCGTCCGCGTCCGGGTCGGTGGTGAAGCGCTGCGGCCAGTAGGCCAGGGCCTTCGTACCGATCCGGATGGCCTCGAGGTGCTCGATCTCCAGCAGCGGCTCGATGTACCGGGAGATGACCCCCTCGCCCATGATCATCGGGTCGCCACCGGTGAACAGGACGCTGGTGACCTCGGGGTGCGAACGCACGTACTCGACCATCTGGTCGATCTCGCCCGACGCGAACTTCAGGTCGGCGTCACCGACGAACTGCGCCCAGCGGAAGCAGTAGGTGCAGTACGCGTGGCACGTCTGCCCCTGCTTCGGGAAGAAGAGAACCGTCTCCCTGTACTTGTGCTGGATGCCGGGGATGGGCTCCTCGTCGCCCGTGGTGGGCACGTTGAGGTCCATCTGGCCGGCGGGGTGCGGGTTGAGCTTCGCGCGGACCTGGTTGGCGGCCTCGTTGAGCTCCTTGCGCCCGGCACCCGCGCTCAGCAGGTCGGCGATGCGGGCGACGTCCTCTTGCGGGAGCATGTCCGACTGCGGGAAGACCAGTCGGTAGATCGGATCGTCCGGAGCGGCATCCCAGTCGATGAGCTCGTCGACTACGTAGCTGTTGACGCGGAACGGCAGCACGTGGGCCACCGCCTTGACCGCGAGCCGCTCGTCGGTCGAGAGACCGGCTCGTGCCGTGAACTCGTCGAGGTGTTTCGTCGTGTAGGCACGAAACCGACGTCCGGCGGACGGGGACTGTGCCACGTCAGGCGTAACGCTCACGCCTCTCCTCTCCTGCGGTGGGCAGGGCGCCGAGAAGGCAGCCCTGAGCGGGTGGCCTCCGGTATTACGGGTACCGGTGGACCACCTGTGGATGAAAATTCGGTTGTCTCCCGTGCACGGAGTGTTCCGAGCAGGGGAGCCGGCGAGCGGGTATACCCCCGCAAGGGGTTTTGTACCCACCCCGCACGAAATCCAGCCCTGACCTGGACATTCTGGAAGTATCCTCGCATGAGTGTACGAACGCGCCCGTCAAAGGCGTGACGAGGGTGACGCGGTACCATCCCCGGACTGTGAGGAAACAACCGACGATGAGTGGCACACCCGACGCGGAATCCCCCGCTCCGCGAACGTCACCGCCGATCATCGCGGTGGACGCCATGGGTGGCGACAACGCACCCGGAGAGATCGTGCGCGGGGCCGTGACGGCCGTCCGCGAACTGGGCCTTCGGGTGCTGTTGGTGGGCCGACGCACCGAGATCGCGGCGATGCTCGCCGAGGAGGGCGCCCTGCGCGACATCCCGGTCGTGCACGCCGAGGACAGCATCGCGATGGACGAGGGCGCCCTGGCCAGTTGGCGACGGCCCCGTTCCAGCGCCGCCGTCGCCTGCCGGCTCATCCGACGCGGCGACGCCGACGCCCTGGTCTCCGCGGGTTCCACCGGGGGGATCGTGGCCACCTCCACGGTCCGCCTGCGCACCCGACCGGGGGTCCTGCGCCCCGCGCTGGCGGTGACCCTTCCCACCCTGCCCACGCCCACGATCCTGGTGGACGCCGGCGCCAACGCCGACGCCAAGCCGGAGATGCTCGTGCAGTTCGCGCACCTGGGCTGCGCGTACGCGCAGACGGCGTTCGGTGTCGAGAACCCGCGGGTGGGTGTGCTGACCATCGGTTCCGAGCCGGGGAAGGGCAACAAGCTGATCCGCCGCACGGTGGAGCTGTTGGCCGAGGTTCCGGAAATGGACTTCCAGGGCAACGTAGAGGGCCACGACCTGCTCACCGGAAAGGTGGACGTGGTGGTCACCGACGGACACACCGGCAACGTGGCGCTCAAGACCGTCGAGGGGACCGCCGGGTTCACCCTCAACGCCATGAAGGAGGCGATCACCTCCTCCACCATCGCCAAGGCCGGAGCCGTGCTGCAACGAGGAGCCCTGCGCCGACTGCGCGAGCGCTTCGACAGCGAGACCTACGGTGGTGCCGCCCTGCTCGGTCTGAACGGCACGGTGGTGATCGCCCACGGCGACAGCCACCACACGAGCATCGCCCACGCCTGTCGGCTCGCCCACGACCTGGCGGGCGGCCGGATGGAGGAACGGATACGCCGACGGGTGCCCCACCGTTCACCGGTCTGGCTCCACCGGCGCTCCCAGGACGAACGCTGACCCCACCTCACCCCGCGAAGCCGCGGACGTACTCCTCCTGTTCCGTGGTCTCCACTGCGAGCGTCGAGTAGTGCTCGCGCACGTAGCCCACCGCGTCCTCGGCGGGGACACCGTCGAGGGCCGTCAGGCAGGCCAGCGCCGTTCCCGTGCGCCCCCGACCACCGAGACAGGCCAGCTCCACCCGCTGTTCCCCCGAACGCTCCAGCGCCTCCCTCAGGCGTTCCAGGGTGTCCGTGTCGTCCGCGGGCAGTCCGAAGTCCTCCCAGCGCACCCACCGGGCCACCCACTGAACGGTGGGCGGTTCGTGGTCGAGCAGGTACACCGCGAACTCCGGACGCGGGCCGGCCGGCAGCGGTAGGACGAGTCCACGACCGCGCACCAATCGTCCGGAGGGCAGTCGCATGACACCGGGGGAGGCCGGATCCCACAGTTGGTTCCTGTCTCTCATGCCATCGAGCCTAGGCACCGGTTCGGGCTCGGGACAGACCCCGAAAGTCCTGCATGTGGCCTGGGCCATATCAGTAGGGACGGGTGCGGCCGGTCGGTAGGCTTAGGGCTATGGCCGACCCGCAGGAAGTACTCTCGCGACGGGTCCAGTCCGCCCTCGGCGCCGCCTTCGGTCCCGAGTTCGCCGACACCGACCCCGTCATCCGCCCGTCCCAGTTCGCTGACTACCAGGCGAACGCCGCACTCGCGCTCGCCAAGCGTCTGGGCCGAAAGCCCCGCGAGGTCTCCGCGGCGATCATGGAACACCTGGACGTCTCCGACGTCTGCCGTGACGTCGAGGTCAGCGGCCCGGGCTTCATCAACCTCACGCTGCGCGAGGACTGGATCGCCGAGCAGGCGCGCCTGCTCCTGGACGACGACCGCGTCGGCGTGCCCGTGCAGGAGCGGAAGAACATCCCGCTCGACTACTCCGCGCCCAACGTGGCCAAGGAGATGCACGTCGGGCACCTGCGCACCACGGTCGTGGGCGACTCCCTGGCCCGCACCCTGGAGTTCCTGGGTCACAACGTCATCCGGCAGAACCACATCGGCGACTGGGGCACCCCCTTCGGCATGCTCATCGAGCACCTGCTGGAGGTCGGGGAGGACTCCCCCGAGTCCGACCTGCTCACCACCGACCCCAACGCCTTCTACCAGGCGGCCCGCACCAAGTTCGACTCCTCCGGTGAGGGCCACGACGACTTCGCAGCGCGCGCCCGCCGTCGGGTGGTCGCCCTCCAGGGCGGCGACGAGGAGACGCTGCGGCTGTGGCGCAAGCTGGTGGGCCTTTCCAAGGTCTACTTCAACAAGGTCTACGCCCGGCTCGGCGTGACCCTCACCGACGAGGACCTCGCCGGTGAGAGCAGCTACAACGACATGCTCGCCGACGTGTGCGAGGAGCTGGAGTCCAAGGGCATCGCCGAGATCAGCGATGGCGCCCTGTGCGTGTTCCTCGAGGGCTTCACCGGCCGCGAGGACAAGCCGGTGCCGCTGATCATCCGCAAGAGCGACGGCGGCTACGGCTACGCCACCACGGACCTGGCGACCGTCCGCTACCGGGTGGACGACCTCAAGGCCGACCGCGTCCTGTACGTGGTGGGCGCTCCGCAGGCCATGCACTTCAAGATGGTGTGGTCCACCGCCCGCAAGGCCGGGTGGCTGCCGGAGGACGTGGAGACCACGCACGTGCAGATCGGCAACGTGCTGGGCGGCGACGGCAAGATCCTGCGTACCCGCAGCGGTCAGCCGGTCCGACTGATGCAGCTGCTGGACGAGGCGGTCGACCGGGCCGCCGCCGTGGTCGCCGAGACCCGTCCCGACCTGGACGAGGAGAGCCGGGCCGAGATCGCCCGCAAGGTCGGCATCGGCGCGGTGAAGTACGCGGACCTGTCGGTCGCGCACGACACCGAGTACGTGTTCGACTTCGACCGGATGCTGGCGCTGACCGGCAACACCGGCCCCTACCTGCAGTACGCACAGGCCCGGATCCGCTCCATCTTCCGCAAGGGCGAGGTGGACCCGTCCGGGATCGACGGTCGGATCACCGTGTCCGAGGGTGCCGAGCGCGATCTGGCGCTGAAGCTGCTGGGCTTCGGCCCGGTGGTGGAGCAGACCGGTGACCTGCTGCAGCCGCACCGTCTGTCCTCGTACCTGTTCGAGCTGGCGCAGACGCTCACGGCGTTCTACGAGCACTGCCCGGTGCTGACCGCCGAGACCGACGCCGAGCGCGAGTCGCGGCTGGCCCTGGTCGCGGTGGCGCTGCGGGTGCTGGTGCGCGGCCTGGACCTGCTCGGTGTGGAGTCTCCCGAGTACATGTAGGCACGAGTGTGCGAAGGGCCGGGGTGAACGCCCCGGCCCTTTCTCGTTCTCCGACCCGGCCGGTGCCGCGGTGGCCGGAACCGGTCGGGCACCGCCCCTCCCCGACCGTCCGAGAGACCCTCCCAGAGGGTGTGATTTCGCTGGTCACGGTCGCTTTCGAGGACTTCCCGCGCAGGGCGAGTCGAATCTCTCGTCACGACTCGGACCGGAACTCCACGTTGCGGTGGAACGTCACACTTACAGTATGTGGACAAAAGTCCCATATCAGACAATCGGGAGATAACGCCTATGACAGCCGTAGCGGGCTTCGGCCCCGGTCCGGGCACCTGGTACCTGGATCCTCTGCACTCCAGCCTGATCTTCGTCGCCCACTACCTGCGTTTCGGTCGGGTCCAGGGCACCTTCGGCGACGCTCACGGTCAGGTGCACGTGACCGACAACCCCACCCTCTCCTCCATCGAGGTGGAGATCGCCACCGCCAGCGTCAACACCGGGGTGAGGGCCCGAGACGACCACCTGCGCTCGGCCGACTTCCTGGACGTCACGAGCCACCCGAAGCTGCGCTTCACCTCGACCTCCGTGGAGCCCGGCCGTCGGCGGAACTCCTTCCGGGTCCACGGGGACCTGGAGCTGCACGGCCGGTCACGTCCCATCGTCCTGGCCGCGGAATGGGCCGGAGAGGCACCCGACTACGTGTCCCCGAACGACACCTACGGACACTTCTTCTCCGCCACCACCCGGCTGAACCTGTCCGAGTTCGGCGTGGGAGACGGCGGCCCGCTCCCCTGGGGCGGCCGGATGGTCGGCGATTCGGTCGACATCGTCCTGGAGGTCCGCGTCCAGAACCAGGACCCCGCGCCCTTCCTCAAGCAGATCGGGCACACGCCCTGAACCGTCCGGGTGCCGTACCCGCCCGGACTCTCAAGGCGTGCGCCCGACAAAGCGACGCTCGCGCCCTCGGCTAACCCTTGAGCAGGGCCTCCACCTCACCGCGCGTGGCCATCGAGGAACTCGCTCCGTGCCGTCCCACGGAGATCGCGGCAGCGGCCGCGGCGAACTCCATCGCCTCGCGAGCGCAACGACCCTCGGCCCGGGCGACCGCGAAGGACCCGCAGAAGGTGTCACCGGCCGCGGTGGTGTCCACCGCCTTCACCTTCCGCGCCGGGACCGCCACCGGCTCCTCGCCGCGACGCCCGTACAACGACCCCGCCGAACCCAGGGTCAGCAACACCTCCGGAACACGCTCCAGCAGCGCGGCCAGCGCGTCGACCGGTTCGTCGTGCCCGGTGATCGCCGCCGCCTCGTGCTGGTTGGGGACCAGCACGTCCACGGCGGCCAGGAGCTCGTCGGGGAGCTCACGCGCGGGCGCGGGGGTCAGGTAGACCGGAACGCCCGCCTCACGGCCCATCCGCGCCCCGGCCACCACGGCCTCCATCGGCAACTCCAACTGGAGCAGCATCGCGTCGACGCCCTCCAGCGATGCGCGGTCGGACTCGAGCATCCCTGAGACCTCACCGTTGGCCCCGGGGACCACGATGATGCGGTTGCCTCCGTCCCCCTCCACCACGATGTGGGCGATGCCGGAGACGCCCGGCACGGTGCGCAGTCCGTTGACGTCGATCCCCTCCGCCTCCAGGTTGGCGCGCAACTCCAGCCCGAAGGTGTCCTCACCGACCGCGCCGAGGAAGGCCACCCGGGCGCCCGCCCGCGCGGCGGCCACGGCCTGGTTGGCGCCCTTGCCGCCGGGAACCTGACGGAAGTCGGTCCCGGTGACGGTCTCGCCACCGCCCGGCATCTCTCCCACGTAGGCGACCAGGTCCATGTTGACACTGCCGAAGACCGCCAGGCGGGGCACTTTGGAATTCACGTCGTTGCTCACTTCTTCTCTCGGTCGACCGGCCGGCTGTCGGCCCCGTCCAGCGCCACGATGACGGGCGCGTGGTCCGAGGCGCCCTTGCCCTTGCGTTCCTCGCGGTCGATGCTCGCACCGCTCACCCGGGCCTTGAGCGCCGGTGAGGCGAGCACGAAGTCGATGCGCATGCCCTTGCGCTTGGGGAACGCCAGCCCCTTGTAGTCCCAGTAGGTGTACACGCCCGGGCCCGGCGTGTACTCGCGCACGACCTCCTCGAACCCGGCCTCGACCAGCCCGGTGAAGGCGGCGCGCTCGGGTTCGGTGACGTGTGTGAGCCCCTCGAAGGCGGCCATGTCCCACACGTCGTCGTCCTGGGGGGCGATGTTGAAGTCGCCCACGTAGGCGATCTGCGCCCGGGGGTCCTCGGCCAGGCGGGCGGCGCCGGCCAGACGCAGGGCCTCCAACCAGCGCAGCTTGTAGTCGTAGTGGGGGTGGCCGATCTCGCGCCCGTTGGGCACGTACAGGCTCCACACCTGGACGCCGTCACAGGTGGCGGCGATGGCTCGGGCCTCGCGCTCCTCGGGGTCGCCGAAACCGGGCTGGCCGGGGAAGCCGATCCGGACGTCGTCGAGGCCCACCCGCGAGGCGATCGCGACCCCGTTCCACTGGGAGAGCCCGTGATGGGCGACCTCGTACCCGCGGTCGGTGAAGACCGACGCCGGGAACTGGTCGTCACGGGCCTTGGTCTCCTGGATGGCGACGACGTCGATGTCGCTGCGGTCCAACCAGTCGCCGATCCGCTCGGCCCTGGCTCGGGCACTGTTCACATTCCATGTCGCGATACGCACAGCAGAAGGCTAGTTGACTTCCTCCCCCACGGCTAAAGCCGGGGGATTCCGACCAGCGACAACACCGGTTGGTGCTCCTGCCCTCGCGGAGGCTGGCTCCTGCTTCACGGACCGCCCGACGGCGAGGTCTCCGCAGACCGTCATCGCGTGCCCCGCGGCGTGAAGGATTCCCTTGGCCGCGTTCACATCGGCGTGGTCGGTGTGTTCGCAGGCGGTGCACGCGAACTCGGCTCGGCTCTTGCGCGAGTGGGCGTCCACCACCTTGCACCGGTGACACGTCTGCGAGGTGTAGGCGGGGTTGACCGGCACGACGCGGGTGCCGGTCTTACGTGCGGCGTTGCGCAGCGCGAGTTCGAGTCGGTGCCACCCTTTGCCCAGGTCGGCCCGGTTCGGACCGGACTTTTTGGCGCACCCGCCTGCCTGGGGCCCGGGTACGCCTCTGACATGAGGAAACCCCGGTGCGGCCGTCCTCCGCACCGGGGTTGTGCGACTCCCGGCACATGCTCGGTTGTTTTCCGTCGCGTTTCGTTGGACGGCCGAGCCCCCCTTACGGTTCGCATTGCGCGCAAGGTTTTTTCGTCGATCGACCGAACGCCCTCCTGAACCGCGACGACCTCGGTTCGTCGGTACCGGAGGTTAGGTTGGGTCGCATGGTCGAACCGCACCCCCGTCGCGACGCCGAGTTCTCCCCGTCCCAGGCCCGCCGGATAGCCCTGGCCGCCCAGGGCTTCGCCGACCCACGCCCCAAGGGGGAGCCCACCCTCGCCCACCTGGCACGGGTGCTGCGCCGGATCGGGATCCTGCAGATCGACAGCGTGAACGTGCTCGCCCGCAGCCAGTACCTGCCGGTCTTCGCCCGCTTGGGCGCCTACGACCCCGCCCTGCTGGACCGCGCGACCACCACCGCCGTCGGGTCGAGCCCGGCCCGGCTGGTCGAGTGCTGGGCCCACGAGGCCAGCCTGGTGCCACCCGGAACCCACCGGCTCATGCGGCACCGGATGGAACGCAACCGTACCCGGGAACGCGTCGGTTGGTTGAACGGCATCCGCGAGGAGAAACCGCATCTGGTCAAGACGGTGTACGAGGAGGTGGCCCGGATCGGTCCGGCCACCGCCCGCGAGGTCGAGAGCTCACTGGCCCAGGACGCGCCCCGGGTCAAGGAGCACTGGGGCTGGAACTGGTCCGAGGTCAAGAAGTGCCTGGAGTACCTGTTCTGGATCGGCGACCTCACCACCAACGGCCGCAACGTCCAGTTCGAACGCCGCTACGACCTGCCCGAACGCGTACTGCCCTTCGAGGTCCACCGGCTCGCGCACCCCACCCCGGACGAGGCGCACCGGGAGCTGGTGGCCATCGCCGCCCGGGCCCACGGCATCGCCACCGAACCCGACCTGCGCGACTACTTCCGGCTCAAGGGCGACGAGACCCGCGCCGCCGTCGCCGACCTGGTGGAGGCCGGTGAACTGGTCCCGGTGTCCGTACGCGGTCGAGACCGCACCGCCTACCTGCACAAGGACGCCCGCGTCCCACGCAAGGTCGAGGCGCGGGCCCTGTTGAGCCCGTTCGACTCCCTGGTCTGGACCCGGGACCGCGCCGAGGAGCTGTTCGGGTTCCGCTACCGCCTGGAGATCTACGTGCCGGCCGCCAAGCGCGTACACGGCTACTACGTACTGCCGTTCCTGCTGGGCGAGGACCTGGTCGCCCGCGTCGACCTCAAGGCCGACCGCGCGTCGGGAACCCTCCTGGCCCGCCGGATCACCCTGGAGGAGAACGCCCCGGCCGACACCATGCCCGCGCTCTTGGACCAACTGTCGGAGATGGCCGGTTGGCTCGGCCTGGACAACGGCGTGGGGGGCGAGGCCCTGCGTTCCTCCGCTCGCTGACCGACCCTGCCCCGACGAGTGGAACGGTGAACGGGCCGCGCACCGTGAGTGCGCGGCCCGTTCCAGGACACGGGTCAGACGCGTTCGATGATGGTGACGTTGGCCTGGCCGCCGCCCTCGCACATGGTCTGCAGGCCGTAGCGGCCACCGGTGCGGTGCAGCTCGTTGACCAGCTTGGTCATCAGGACCGAACCGGTGGCGCCCAGCGGGTGGCCCAGGGCGATGGCGCCGCCGTTCGGGTTGACCTTGGCCGGGTCGGCGCCCAGCTCGTCGATCCACGACATCGGCACCGGCGCGAACGCCTCGTTGATCTCGGTGACGTCGATGTCGTCGATGCTCAGGCCGGCCTTCTCCAGGGCGATGCGGGTCGCGGGGATGGGCGCGGTGAGCATGTAGACCGGGTCGTCGCCGACCAGCGACAGCTGAACGATGCGGGCGAGCGGGGTCAGGTCGTGCTGCTTCACCGCGCGCTCGGAGGCGATGAGCAGGGCACCGGCACCGACGGAGATCTGGCTGGCGATCGCGGCGGTGAGCTCCCAGCCCTCGCGCAGCGGCTTGAGGCCGGCCATCTTCTCCATGGTGGTGTCGGGGCGCACGCCCTCGTCCTGGGTGACACCGGCGATCGGCGCGATCTGGGAGTCGAAGTGCCCCGCCTCCAGCGCGGCGGCGGCGCGTCGGTGGCTCTCCAGGGCGAACCGCTCCAACTGCTCGCGCTTGTAGCCCCACTTCTCGCACATGAGCTGGGCGCCGCGGAACTGGGAGATCTCCTGCATTCCGTAACGCTCGACCCAGCCCTCGCCGTACAGCGGGATGTCGTTGTCGATGGCGTACTGGACGTTGGAGCCCATCGGCACCATGCCCATGTTCTCCACACCGGTCGCCACGACGAGGTCCTGGGTACCGGACATGACGCCCTGGGCGGCGAAGTGGATGGACTGCTGGGAGGAGCCGCACTGGCGGTCGATGGTGACACCGGCGACGGTCTCGGGCAGCCCCGCGGAGAGCCACGCGGTGCGGGCCAGGTCCAGGGCCTGCGGACCGGCCTGGCTGACCACGCCCATGATGACGTCCTCGACCGCGGACGGGTCGACCCCGGTGCGCTCGACGAGTTCCTTGAGGACGTGCGCCCCCAGGTCCGCCGGGTGCACCGCGGCGAGCGCGCCCTTCTTGGTGCCGACGGGGGTACGAACTGCGCCGACGATGTATGCCTCGGCCACGGGGTCCTCCAAGGGGCTGGAATGTGACGTCCTATTCAACCGAACTGTATTCGGTTTCGTCTCCGTGACAAGCCTCCGCCCCCGACTTCCCGCTCTTGCCCCGGCTCATCCGCGCTCTTGGTCCGGGTCCTCTTCGGCGCCGCCCAGGCGGGCCGCGTCGCGCTGGTCGCCCAGGGTGTCCCCGGTGACCTTCTCCAGGACCTCGAACACGTCGGGGTGCTCGTCCGGGTCGAAGTCCGAGAGCAAGGAGCGCAGGGCGGTGCGCTGTGCCTCGTAGAGTTTGCGGACGGCGTCCTCACCACGCCAGTTCAGCTCCCACGGCTCACTGTCGGGGACCAGATAGCCGCTCTCCAGGAGTTCCTGGTGCACGTTCTCCCACCGGGCCACCGCCAGACCGGAGAACCGATGCAGCTGCTCCACCGAAAGCGGCCCCCTGACGCCCAGGTGACTGAGTGCCCAGCAGGCCTCGACGGACGCGTCCAGACCGGCGGCCTCCCGCAACCTGCCGTACATCGTCTCGGCACCCTCGGCCCCGGTGGCCTGGTAGATCTCGTGCTCGACCTGGGCGATCGTGGACCGGCTCGGCGTCGCCACCGGGGAGAAGGCCTCGTCCAGGTCCGGGGTGGTGATGGTGAGGCGCAGCGGGATCTGCTTCAGGAACACCGCCAGCACGAATCCGACGAGTGCCACGGGGACGGCCGTCAGGAAGACGACGTCGATGGCGTCGGCGTAGGACTCCAGGAAGCCCGCCTGTTCACCGGGCGAGAGCTGGTCCAGCGCCCTCGGGTCGGACTCCAGGTCCGCGGGCTCCACCCCGGGCGGCAGCCGGATCTCCTCCGCGCGCTCGGCCAGGTTCGAGGCGAGCTGTCCGGCGAAGACCGCGCCGAACACGGCCGTGCCGAACGAACCGCCGATCGACCGGAAGAAGGTGGCCGTCGACGTCGCCACGCCCAGGTCGTCGTAGGACACCGCGTTCTGCACCACCACGACCACCACCTGCATCACCAGGCCCAGCCCGACCCCCAGGACGAAGAAGTACAGGCTCATCTGCAGCAGCGAGCTGTCCGGTCCCATCCGCGACATCAGGAACAGTCCGGTCGCGGTGAGCGCCATCCCCGCGATCGGGTAGGGCTTGTACCTTCCGGTGTGGGTCACCAGACGGCCGCTCGTGACGGAGGTGATCAGCATGCCCACGACCATCGGCAGCAGATGCAGACCGGACGCCGTCGGAGACAGTCCGTGCACGATCTGGAGGAAGAGCGGCAGGAACGCCATCGACCCCATCATCGCGAAGCCCACGCAGAAGCCGATGGCCATGGCCACCACGGCGGTGGAGTCGCGGAACAGGCCCAGCGGTATGACCGGTTCGGCGGCCCGACGGGCGGTGAGCCACCAGCCCAGTCCAAGGATCACCGCGGCCGCCCCCAGGCCGATGATCTGCCAGGACAACCAGCCGTACATGCTCCCGCCCCAGGAGGCGATCAGGGTGAGGCACACGGCGGTGGTGGCGAGCAGGACGATGCCCGCGTAGTCGATGTTCTGTCGGCCGGTGGGCGAACGGCCGGGCAGGAAGTACAGGACCGTCACGAACGCCAGCAGCCCCAGTGGGAGGTTCACGTAGAACACCCACCGCCACGACAGGTGGTCCACGAACAGCCCGCCGAGAAGAGGGCCCGCGACGCTGGAGACGCCGAAGACCGCTCCGAAGAGCCCCTGGTACTTGCCGCGCTCACGCGGGGAGACCACGTCACCGATGATGGCCGAGGCCAACACCATGATCCCGCCGCCACCGATCCCCTGAAAGCCGCGGGCGAGGATCAGCTGGAGCATGTTCTGGGCGATCCCGCACAGCATCGAGCCCACGAGGAACACGGCGATGCAGGTCAGGAACAGCTTCTTGCGGCCGAACTGGTCACCGAGTTTGCCCCACAGCGGGGTGCTGGCGGTGACGGCCAGGAGGTAGGCGGTGATCACCCAGGACAGGTGGTTGAGCCCGCCCAGGTCGGAGACGATCGTCGGCAGCGCCGTGGACACGATCGTCTGGTCCAGCGCGGACAACAGGACCGTGAGCATCAGGGCGGTCATGATCAACGCGATCCGCGCGCCCTGGTGTTCTCGCCGATCCTGCGCCCCATGGTCGGCGGCGCTGCCACGGGCCATCGAATCGCCTCCCAGGTCGTGTCGGAGGACGCTCACCGTCCGGCGCCCCCGCTGCGGCCACATTAGGAACCCCTTTCCCGCTCACCTCGGGGGAACCGCCCGGGAGAACGGGAACTTTGCACCCACTTGCCCCCCGACCTTCATAACCGAACGCGATTCGGTTACCGTGTGGGAACACAGTGATCCCCGACACCCTCGGAGCAGCGCATGAAGCGGGAACTCTTCGACGCCGACCAGGAACTCTTCCGCGAATCGGTCGCCGAGTTCCTCAGGCGAGAGGTCGTACCCCGCCACGACCGGTGGGAGGAGGACGGCGTCGTCCCCCGCGAGGTGTGGGTCGAGGCGGGCCGGGTCGGGCTGCTCGGCCATGGCGTGCCCGAGGAGTACGGGGGCACGGGCATCCATGACTACCGCTACAACCAGATCGTCAACGAGGAGATCTGCCGCGCCCACGCGACCGGGCTCGGCATCACCCTCCAGAACGACGTCATGGCCCCCTACATGGTGGGCCTGACCAACGACGAGCAGAAGAAGCGCTGGCTACCGGGCTTCGCCTCAGGCGAGCTGATCACCGCCATCGCCATGACCGAACCCGGGACCGGCAGCGACCTCCAGGGGATCAAGACCTCCGCGGTGCGCGACGGCGACGAGTTCGTGATCAACGGCGCCAAGACCTTCATCACCAACGGCATCAACGCCGACCTGGTGGTCGTGGTCGCCCAGACCGATCCCGAGGCGGGCGCGCAGGGCTTCTCCCTGATCTGCGTCGAACGCGGCACGCCCGGTTTCGACCGCGGCCGCAACCTCGACAAGATCGGTATGAAGGCGCAGGACACCGCCGAGCTGTTCTTCGACGACGCGCGCGTGCCCACCGGCAACCTCATCGGCACCGAGGGCCAGGGCTTCATCCACCTGATGCAGAACCTGCCGCAGGAGCGGTTGTCCATCGCCACCTGCGCGGTGGCCTCGGCCGACTTCATTCTCCAGCACACCATCGAGTACTGCCGTGACCGCACCGCGTTCGGTCGGCCGATCGGGCGCTTCCAGAACACCCGTTTCGTCCTGGCCGAGTTGGCGACCGAGGTGGACCTGGGCCGCACCTACGTGGACAGGGCGGTCCAGCTGCTCAACCGGGGTGAGCTCACCGTCGAGGACGCCGCGAAGGCCAAGTGGTGGACCACCGAGATGTGCAACCGGGTCATGGACCGTTGCCTCCAGCTTCACGGCGGGTACGGGTACATGATGGAATACCCCGTGGCACGGGCCTGGCAGGACTCGCGTGTCCAGACGATCTTCGGTGGCACCACCGAGATCATGAAGGAGATCGTGGGCCGGGGCCTGGGCCTCTAGGGCGTGTTCCGTGGATGCGCCGCGCAGCAGGGTATGTATTCGCGGAACATGCCCTGAACCCCCGTCCGGAAGGATCCCGGTCATGAGCGGAGCGTGGGACGGCCTCATCGTCATGGGGCTGTTGGTCCTCCTGTTGGTCCTCGGAGTCCGCAAGCTCCGCCCGAAGGTCCACATCCCTTGGAAGACCAGCGCCATCGTCCTGGTCTTCATCTTCGTCTGCATGCTGCTGTGGGCCTGGTCCTGGCGCTGACCGACGTCGAACGCACCAAGGGCCCGCCTCCTCCCGAGGCGGGCCCTTCGGCGTCCGGGGAATCGGCGAGGCACGAACGAACGATCCCATAGGCGGGTGGGGACCGGCCGCCCGAGCCTCGGCCTCGATGGTTCAGGCGTACGGGTCGAAGTCGATCCCGTCGGGAACGGCCTTGGCGAGCGAGTCACCGAACCGCTCGTCCTTGAGGTCGAGCTGCGCGGAGCCGTAGTCGGCCCTCACGAAGATGTCCCGGATCCCTTCGGGGTAACCGTCCCAGCCCACCAGGTCGGGGTACTGCCACACCCCGTAGTGGTTCTCGGGCGGGTCGTCATGGTCGGCGGCGAACCGGAAGGCGTGGGTGGAGGCGCCGTCCTTGTGGTAGACGATCTTGGGGTGGGTGCCCTCCCACAGGAGGTCCTCCGCCGGTCGGGTGTCGTAGTCTCCGTGCGCCGAGGCCGACACGTGGCGCGCCTCGTCGTCGAGGACCCACACCACGACGTGTTCCAGGTCGTGCCGGTGCCCACAGCATCCGGGCAGGACCTGGTCCTTTTCGAAGTAGAGGGCGTACATGTAAGCGCACCAACCACTGTCATCGCACTTGGCGCGAGAATAAGAATTGGTGTTGTCCAGATCGGACTGGTCTCGACAGTTTCCGTTCAGCGCACCCGAGGTGTTCAACCCTTCGGCGACACTGCCATCGGGCCCGATCGCGGGCGTCGAATAACAACCGTCCGTGTCGTAGTCGAAGGCGGGCTGCCATTTCGCTTCGGCCTCGGAGGAATTCGCGGGCAGGGCGGCCGGGGGTTCGGCGAACGCCGGAGCCGCGAGGGCGACCACGATCGCGAAGGCCCCGAGGAGGGACACACCGCCCCTCTTGGCGAGCACCCAGGGTCGCCGAAGAGAACCGGCGAGCCCATCGGGACTTTGTCCCCCAAAATCACCAGTGGAACTCAGGACCAGTTTTCCCGCCCCGGACGACAATGCACACACCACCATTTCCGCAGCGGGATGTCCGTTTACCACTGGATAAAGTAACCATCCGACTACAGCAAGGCAAGGTGTGCTGACGGCCTTTTTTCAGTGACCCGGAACAGGTTTAACGGGGCACGTTACCCCACCTGGGAAAAGAGGGTGAATCGTCGAATCGGCGCGTTCCGATCCATTTGCTTCACGGCCGTGCTCACCGGCCGGAGCGACGGGGAGGGCCGGAGCCGCGGTGGACGGTCGGAGGCCCTACCCGTCACACCGCCGGCGCCGTCTCAGACGTCCTCGTCGACCTTCTCCGCCTCGTCGACCTCCACGGCCTCGACCTCTTCGGGGGCGTGCATCGGCATCTCGAACCACACGGCCTTGCCGTCCGGGGTGGGACGCGAACCCCACCGGCTGGCGAGCTGCTCCACCAGGTACAGGCCACGTCCGCCCTCGTCGTCGGCGGCGGCGCTGCGGATCCGGGGCAGGCGCAGATCGTGGTCGAAGACCTCCACCCACACGGCGTTGGCGCCACGGCGCAACCGGAGCAGGAACTCCTTCTCACCGGAGTCGTCGGTGGACTCGTCCTCCTCGGCGGCGGCCTCCAGCAGGTCGCTCCAGTCCTCGTCGAACTCGTCGGTCACCCCACCGCCGTCCATCGGGGTCTCCGAGTCCAGCACCCCGCCGCCGGTGAACTCACGGTGCACGGGGCGAGGGGTGGCGTGGATGACCACGTTGGTGACGATCTCCGAGACGAGAAGACAGGCCAGTTCGGCCTGGTCCCGATCCACGCCCCACTCCTTGAAGGTGTCCGCGGCCAGGTGTCGGGCCTCGCCCACCGTGGAGGCCTCGGACGGGAACCAGCCCTCGCGCAGCGCCAGCTCCTCGGAGTGCGTGCGCACGACCAGCAGCGCGGTGTCGTCGTCCAGCTCGCCCGGCACGCTGTACACGGCCGCCTCCGCGATCTGTTCGACGTCCTTGTCCGCGACCTCGGCCACGCGTTCGGTCAGCTGGGCCAGGGCGCGCTCCGGGTCGGCCTTGCCGCCCAGGGGTTTGCGGTCCACCAGGCCGTCCGTGTACATCACCAGGGTCGCGCCGGTGGGCAGGCGCAGGTCGGCCTGGTGGTAGACGATGTCCTCCCCCGACCCGCCCTTGGCGCGAACGCCGAGCATGCGGTCGGTGACCTCCAGGTCCAGGGTCTCCACGGTCTCGGAGGTGATGAGGAGGGGCGACGCGTGCCCGGCGTTGGCGTAGGACAGCTCCCGGGACCAGGCGTCGTAGACCATGTACAGGCAGCTGACGCTGGGGATCCAGACCCCGCCCTTGTCGTCGGGGGTGCCCAGCTGGCGCACCCACTCGTCCAGCTCGCGCAGGATGTCGGCGGGTTCGCGGTCGGCCTGGGCGAAGGCGCGCAGGGCGGCGCGCAGCTGGCCCATGACGGCGGCGGCGTGCGGGCCCCGGCCCTCCACGTCACCGATGACCAGTCCCACCCGTCCGGCGGACAGTGGGATCGCGTCGTAGAAGTCGCCGCCCACCTGGGTTCGCACCCCGTGGCCGTGCGCCTCCAGCGGCCCGGCCGGCAGGTACTGCTTGGCGACCGTCAGCCCGTCCAGGGGCGGGAAGTCGCCGGGCAGCAGGCTGTTCTGGAAGGCCAGTGCCGTGGAGCGTTCCTGCTCGAACAGGCGGGCGTTGTCGATGGCCAGGGCGACCCGGGAGGCGATGGCGCCGACCAGGTCGCGGTCGAAGCCGCCGTAACTGCTCTTCTGCCGCGGGGAGAGGCCCGACAGGGCCAGGGTGAGCACGCCCAGCACCTCGCCGCGGGCACGGAGCGGCGCGGCGATCGCGGAGGTGACGCCGACCTGGCGGGAGACCCGGTCGGAGCGGTCGTTGGGCGAGTTCTCGTACAGGTAGTCGCTGCTGACCACGGTTTCGAGTCGGCGCAGCGCCTGGGTGACGAAGTGGCGTTCGGGGTAGCGGACCTCGTCCCCGACGTCGAACCAGGTGTGGGGCGGGGGTGTCCAGCCCTCGGCGTGCACGGAGACCTGCCGGACCAGCCGTTCGTGGTCGTAGAGGTCGATGAAGCAGTGGTCGGCGAACTGGGGGACCAGGATCCCGGCCACGCCCTTGACGGTGGAGTCGAACTCCAGGGAGCCCGCCAGACGGCTGCCGATCCGTTCGAGCAACCCGTACTGTTCCTCGACCCGACCACTGCGCAGCGCCTCGCGGGCGATGAGGGCTATGCCGTCGATCTCCCCGGAGTCGTCGCGCATGGGCACGGCCTGCGCTCGCACGTGGATCCAGGTGGAGTCGCCCTTGAGCACCGCGAAGGTCCCCTCCCACGGCTCGCCGCGCAGGACGCGGCGAGCCAGTTGGGAGGCGTGTTCGCGGTCGGACTCGTGGATGCCGATGTCCAGCAGGGACAGGCCGACGTGGTCACGACCGCCCATGAACCCGAACAGCTCGCGAGCGTAGGGGTTCCAGTACCGAAGGAGGCTGAACCGGTCGATGACGACGATGGCGATCTCGGCCTGATCCACGACCTCTGCCGTGGCGAGCGCGTCGCTCTCCCGGAAGGGCTCACCCCACCGTGTCATCTAGCCGCCACCTCGCCGTCATGAGCTGCATACATGCCCGCTCCGGGTACCCCGAACGACCGCACCTTGGGGCGAGCGTAGCAACACCGTCAACGTTCCCGCAGCGCAATGAGACAATCCCGATGAGCAACCAATCAACGTGTACGGACGTTTCACGGCTTGGCGACGAAGATGTGCCCGGCGACATCCGCGGGGAGGTCCCTGTGACCGTCCTCGCCGATGATCCGCACTCCGCCGTCCGAAGCCCGAAGGACCACTTCCTGTCCGGGTTGTACCCCGGATTCGCGCAAGGTGAGCATGATGTCGGCGTCCGGCTGGAGCTGTTCACTGATGCGACGCACGGTGACGGTGGTGTCCGTGTTCGAGGCCGCGTCCACCATCGGCACGATGGAGTCGTCGGTGAACGGTTCGGGTGCGTACCCCTCCAGGCCCAGCTCGTCGAGGCCGGGGATCGGGTTGCCGTGCGGGCACACCGAGGGGGCGTTGAGCAGCGTCACCAGACGCTTCTCCACGGCCTCGGAAATGACGTGCTCCCAACGGCAGGCCTCGATGTGGACGTCCTCCCACGGCAGCCCGATGACGTCGACGAGCAGGCGCTCGGCGAGTCGGTGCTTGCGCATGACGTGGGTGGCCAGCCTGCGCCCCTCGGCGGTCATCACCAGGTGGCGGTCGTTCTCGACCCGCAGCAGTCCGTCGCGCTCCATGCGGGCGACCGTCTGGCTCACCGTTGGTCCGCTCTGGTGCAGGCGCTCGGCGATACGCGCTCGAAGCGGGACGATGCCCTCTTCCTCGAGCTCGAAGACCGTACGGAGATACATCTCCGTGGTGTCGATCAGCCCGTGTGCGGTCAAGACTCCCCTCCCAAGGCTCTGTGCCCGTCGCGCGGTCACGACAAGCACGGCAGGTCTCTCTCAACACAGGCCGGGACCACGTGATTCCCTGGGGCCGAGTGGAACCGGGACGTCCGAGGTACCGCTGGAGCGACCACCGATGGTTCAAGCATATCCTGGCGCGCCGAGCCCGAATTTCCCCTTCGTCTCACGATGCGGACACAAACGACCCGTGAGACTCATGGGAAACAAGGGACCGAGGTCACAGGTGTGCAGGACATTCGGTTGAAAAGTGAACTACCCAAGTCCTCTACCCCCACCCCGGATCGTGACTCGACAACACCCGAACCCATGTACGAAGCGACCAACATCACCCCGTAGCGGCCCGGCCATCCGGTTCCGCTAGGGCGCGAGGCGGTCGATCGCCCACTCCCCGTCCGCACCGAGCAGGTAGCGGAACCGGTCGTGCATGCGGTCCGGACCACCCTGCCAGAATTCCACCTCCTGTGGGACCAATCGATACCCGCCCCAGTAATCGGGCCGCGGGATGGTCTCGTCCTCGCCCCACACCGTGTCGAACTCGTGGAACAGGTGGTCCAGCTCCTCTCGATCGGCGACCGGCCGCGACTGCCGTTCGCTCGCCCAGGCGCCCAACTGCGAGCCGCGCGGTCGGGACGCGAAGTAGCGGTCGTTCTCCTCGTCGTCGAGACGTTCCACCACACCCGCGAACAGCACCTGTCGGCGGATCGCGTGCCAGGGGAACACCACCGACGCCCGGGGGTCGGCGGCCAGGGCCCGACCCTTACGGGAGGTGTAGTTGGTGAAGAAGCGCAGGCCGGAGCCGTCATAGCCCTTCATCAGCACCGTGCGCGACCGGGGAAGGCCCGACGGTTCCACCGATGAGAGCACCATGGCGTTGGGTTCGGCCAGACCCGACTCGTAGGCCTCGTCGAACCACAGGTGGAACTGGGCCATCGGCAGTTCCGCCAGCTCCGATCGACGCAAGGGCTCACCCATGTACGGTTTCCGCAGTTCGGCGGGGTTCTGGTGGTCCACATCCGGCATGATCTCGCGTCGCGCCCCGGCGGTGCCGGCCGGCCCCCGCCTCCCGCGTGTCCACGGGCGCTCGCCCGCCGCCCGTCATGGATCCTCGTCCGTCTCCACTTCTACCTTCAGGCACTCCTCGCCCGGCTCATCATTCTCATCATTCTCAACGCTGTCCGCGCTGCTCAGACCGCAACGTTGGAGGACGTGCTGACGTTGCACATCGCCGGTCTCGTCGGTCTCATCGGAGTCGACGGACAGACGCGGACCAACCAGCGCCAGTTGCACCATGCGGTCGCCCAACCAGTTGCCGTTGTTGTCGGTGTCGGTGTCGAAGGCGATGTACCCGGAGACCCCGGTGAACCCTCCTGTCTTGACCTGGGCGTATAGCTCGTCCCGCTTCTCCTCGTAGTCCTCGTCGGTGTGCAGGAAGGGCACCGGGTCGAGGCCGAACCGCCGAAGCAGCCCATCGTTCGCCGTTTGCTCCTTGGCCGGCCCGATCTCGGGCAGCGCTTCGGTGATAGCCAGGAGGGCGTCGTTGCCAATGGCCGCGTGGGCGATGGAGGGCAGCCGGTTCGCGAGCGGCATACCCGAGTCATCCGTCTCCTCGTCGACGTCGCCTTTCTTCTCGTCCTTCATATAGAGGTCGATCAGGAGATCGTCCATGTCCTCGTAGAAACCCTGGTCGCTACTGCCGGAGCCGTCCCCGTTGACGCCCCAGGGGCCACTGGGCGCCAACGGCGTGTAGAAGACCGGGTGGTGCTCGGAATTGTTTTCGATGAGCTCCTCGGAGTCGGAGAGGAACTTGGAGATGTCGTCACCACCGAGAATGGTCACTTCACCCTCGTTGCACTTCTTTTTCGGAGAGATCCTGAGCGCCTTGTAGAAATCGGAGAAGTCCTGCGATCGACCGGCGTAGTAGATCAGATCGGGTGGGTTCTCGCAGATTCGCTTCAGTTGAGCGTTGAGGGTCTTTCTGTTCTGGTAGAGCAACACCCCTTGGCCGGCGTACTCGTCGGAATCGAGGTCGTCCGTGCCGTGCCAGGCATCTCCTCCCTCCTCTTCCTCATTGCCCTGGACGAAGGCCTCCATGAACTCCTGCGCCAGGTGCCGACCGTACTGTTCGTGCTCTTTGCCCCTGGTATTGGTCTCGGCATCGGCGAGCGCCACAGCCGTCGTGCTCGGGGGCAGGTCAAACTTCTCCCCCTCGTGACCGGTCCAAGAGACACCCGCTAAGGCCCATTTGGCGGCCTGCGCCGCGATACGACTGTTGGACGGCGCCACCGGAAAGAAGAAGCGACTGTGTTCTCCGGCCCCGGGCCGGGCAACGTCGTCGAAGGTGGCGGTGGTCCCCACCATCGTCAGGGACGCCTTGCCGATCTCTCCGATCGCCAGGCTGTTGTTGACCACACTGTGCCCGAAGCCGATGGCGGCGACCGGTCGGTCCATGGCGAGGCTCTCGTCCTCCGCCATGTCGACGATCTCCTTGGCCGTCTCCTCGGAGTACGTCCAGTCCTCCCCCACGTTGCCGAGGAGGATTTTGATGTTGGGCTCTTCCTCTCCCGAATTCTTGTTGTATAGATCCTGCCTGTAGGCGAGACCCAGTAGTTCGCCCTGGACCCCGGCCAATCTGGAGACCTCGTTCTTGGCCAAAGGGGAGTCCTTGGAGTCCTTGGAGTCCTTGGAATCCGCGGCGCTCAGTTCCCCGACATAGGCGATCGTGACGTAGGGCTTCCCCCAGTCGTCCACCACTTTGTTCTGTTCCTCGATCAGCTTGGTGACCTCCCGCAGCCGTTCGTCGAATACGAAGTCGCCGAAGGTCACCCCATAGCATTCCTTCCGATCCTTACCCTTGACCCTGGTAATGCCCTGGGGCACCCAGGCGCCCTCGTCGATGCACGGGTGGAGCGCCTGTGCCTGCTCCGGGATCAGGACCAGACCGGCCAGTACGAGGAAGCCGGTCACCGCGACCGCGCCTGTGCTCACCGCAGCGGCCTTGACGGGTCGGGTCATCACCCACGTGGGTTCGGTCCGCCAGCTCCTCTCCCGCCACTCCCGGGGCAGCTCGGCGACGTGCAGGGTAAGGGTGCGTCGGGCGCCGAGCACGCCGGACAGGTGGCGTTCACGGTGCCAGCCACGGATCTCCTTGAGGACCGTGTCGGTCCCGTCGAACTCCGGCAGGTTCTTGTACCTGGCGACGGCGATCTCGCCACCGATCAGCGGCTTCTCCCCGTCGCGATCTCGGATCTGCACCAGCAGCAGGGGGTCGGGCAGGGCGCGCCGCAGCCGTTCGTCCTCGATCAGTCGGATGAGGTAGCGGCCCACGCGGCCCAGGCCCTGCTGGTCGTAGACGAGGACGGGGCGGGAGGAACGGGCCCGCCCGCGACTTCGGTTCGCGCCGTAGACCTGGTGGAGGTCGTCGAGCAACGCGTTCACCGCGATGCGATGGGTGCCGGGTGGGTGGGCCCCCTTCCGCTGGTCGGCGCCGCCGATCCGCCCCTTGTTGCGGTGGGGATGGTGGAGCTCGTTGAGCAGGTGCACACCACGTGCGCGGTGCCTGCCGACCCTTCCCTGGCCATCGGGCGCGGGTTCCTGTGCTTGCCGAGATTCATCCTCGACCAGGTCCATGACGTACCGGTGGTGGTTGAGCCACCGGTAGGGGCGCCACGGCAGGAAGAAGAAGAAAACGGTGAGCAGGTAGACGACCGCCAGGAACACGCCGGTCAGCAGGGACACGATCTCGCCGAGCTGTTGGGCGGCCAGACCCACGAAGGCGAAGGGAGTGGCGGTTACGACGAGGGAGACGATGAAGGCCAGCGGGGTCAGGATCTTCTCGTCCGCCAGCCCGAAGGTGGCCTTGCCCGAGATCCGGGTGACCCAACGTGAGGTGACGGCGGCGACCCGCGCGAGTCTGCGCCAGTGGACGAGCGTGGTGGCGCTGAAGATCTCGCCACGCGAGGGTGGCTCTTCCTTACTCGAACCGTGTCCGGCCTGTTCGACGCGGTCCAGGAGGTCTGCCCGATACTGGCTCGCGTGGTTCAGGCGGGCCTCGCGCAACCCGTTGATGACCGCGGTCTGCCCCTGGCTGGTGTTCTCCAGACGGCCGTGTTCGGGGGTCTTCTCGGATCGGTCGCCGCTCGCTCTGCTCCTGATCTCGATGAGGTCGCAGCGGCGCAGCCACAGCAGGGAGTTCAGACGCGGCAGACGTGGCGGAGGTGGAGGTCTGCGGCCCCTCTTCGGTTTCGGTGGGGAGTCCTTCCAGGCGAACCCGTCGTCCACCAGGTGTTCGATGTAGTCGTAGAGCTCGTCGGTGGTGACGTCGGTGTCGGAGTCGCGCGCTTCGTAGCGCCCCCGGGGCAGGCCGCGCGGCACGGTGTCGGCCAGTTCGGGGCGGGCCTGGGGGCCCAGGAGACGCGTTCCTTGATCCTTGAACCATTCACGCGGATCGTGGGCGGGGTCGGCCATTCGCGCCTTCCCCGGCTTACCGGTCTCCTCCGGCTTCTCGGTGGACCGAGGTGGGAGAAGCCAGACGGGATCTACGGCGCACTGTTGGACGAGCATGCGCCGGACCTCGGCGTGGTCGGTGGCGTCGTCCAGCACCAGATCGAGTACGGGCGGGGGTTCGGCCAGATCGCCGCGTTGGATCTTGCCCTTGCCGGCGGGGCGCCGGTGGGCGACACGGGCCTCCATGCGGCGCAGCCGCCGATGCAGGCTCCATCGCGGACGTGAACGTAGCGCGTCGAAGACCCGAAGGAACAGGGGCGCGTCACCGGCCCCCTGGGGCGTTCCGTCCGATCGGTCGCCGTCTTCTCGATCCACCACGAGGCGCCCTCCTTCCACCGCTCGTATCGCTCATCACCCCTGGGAAGCGGCCCATTAGACAACAAGGTGAACTGTTTTTCACCGGGTGAAGCGAAATCTTCACTGTCCAATACCGGACAGCGGAACGAATCATGTGAAGGGCTCCGTCGCCGTTCACGTGATTTCACGCGACCAATCGCCGCCCTGACCGGCGGCGTCACCGGGTCCACCACTACGCTGTGCGGTGTGACCGAGATTCAGATTCCCGCGAACCTGCTGCCCGCCGACGGCCGTTTCGGGAGCGGCCCGTCCAAAGTCCGAGCCGCGCAACTCGACGCCCTCG
>NZ_DYZD01000262.1 GCF_020741345.1 Nocardiopsis listeri | reverse complement strand
ACGACTCAAGGCCGACAACGACGCCGTCGTCCTCGCCGGCGGAGCCACCCGGTGGCGCGATCTGCCCGCCCCCGGCCGTGAACTCGACGGCATCCACCAGGCCATGGAGTACCTGCCCCTGGCCAACAAGGTGCAGGAGGGCGACCTCGACCGCGCGCCCATCCACGCCGAGGGCAAGCACGTCATCGTCATCGGCGGCGGAGACACCGGCGCGGACTGCGTCGGCACCGCGCACCGTCAGGGAGCCGCGTCGGTCACCCAGCTGGAGATCATGCCCAAGCCCCCGACCACCCGCCCCGACCATCAGCCCTGGCCCACCATGCCCATGCTGTACAAGGTCACCAGCGCGCACGAAGAGGGCGGCAAGCGGATCTACTCCGTCAACACCCTGGAGTTCCTCGGTGACGAGAACGGCCACGTCCGCGCCCTGAGGCTCGTCGACGTCGAACGCGGACCGAACGGCTTCGAACCCGTCGAGGGCACCGAACGCGAGATCCCCGCCGACCTCGTCACCCTCGCCATGGGCTTCGTCGGCCCGGAGAAGGAGGGCCTGATCGAGGACCTGGGCGTCGAACTCGACGGCCGCGGCAACGTCGTCCGCGACGGCGACTACAAGACCACCGTCGACGGCGTCTTCTGCGCCGGAGACATGGGCCGCGGACAGTCCCTCATCGTGTGGGCCATCGCCGAGGGCCGCTCGGCCGCCGCCGGAGTGGACCGCCACCTCACCGAGGGCACCACCCTGCCGGTCGCCATCCCGCCCACCGAGCGCCCGCTCGTGTAGGACACCGAAGGTTCGAAGCGAGAACGGTCGGGCGCGGGGGACTACCCCGCGCCCGACGTGCGTCCTAGGCTCGCCCCATGATCTACCGGCTGATCGGTGAAGGCGCCATGGTCCTGCACATGGCCTTCCTCGTCTACGTCGCCGTCGGCGGATTCCTCGCCTGGAAGTGGCCCCGCGCCTTCTGGCCCCACCTGGCCTGCGCCCTCTACGGCCTCGGCGTCACCGTGATCGGCTGGGTCTGCCCCCTCACCCGGATCGAGAACTGGGGACGCGAACAGGCCGGACAGACGGGCCTGCCCTCCGAAGGATTCATCGAGCACTACCTCACCGGCGTCATCTACCCGACCGAACACCTCCTCACCGCCCAACTCCTCGTCGCCCTCAGCGTCGCCGTCTCCTGGACCGGATGTCTCCTGCTGTACCGGCGCCGCCGACGCGCCCCCTCCGAGGACCCGGCGTAAAGATCGCGAATGGATCCCGCGCACGTCCTTCACCCGCAGGTCACACGGGTCTACGGTCGAGACATGACCGTTATGACCTGGGACTCGTACCGCGCAGCCGACCACTTCATCATGCGCAGCGCCCGGCTCATCGACCGGCACCGCTTCGCCTTCCACTTCCAGTCAGCGCCCGCACGACCCGTACACGCCGCCCTCGCCGCCCACCGAAACCTCGACGGTGGCTACGGCAACGGCCTCGACCCCGACCTCCGTGGCCATGGCAGTCAACCCGTCGCCACCGAGACCGCCCTGCGCTACCTCGACGAACTCGGTGCCATCCCCGAGGACATCGGACAGGGCATCTGCCTCTTCCTCGCCACCGCCGCCAACGAAGACGGCGGCGTACCCGCCGTGCTGCCCACCGTCCGCCACACCGAAGCCGCGCCCTGGTACCGGGGGACCGACGACTTCTCCAGCCGCCTCGACGTCACCGCGATGATCACCGGGCTGCTGCACAAGAACAACGTCGCCCACCCCTGGCGCGACCTCGCCACGGCCTACTGTTGGAAGACCATCGACGGACTCCACTGGACCGACCCGCACGAGGCCATCGGCATCTGCACCTTCCT
The DNA here is from genome assembly GCF_020741345.1 of Nocardiopsis listeri. Lineage (GTDB taxonomy): Bacteria > Actinomycetota > Actinomycetes > Streptosporangiales > Streptosporangiaceae > Nocardiopsis > Nocardiopsis listeri_A. The sequence goes on along the minus strand of NZ_DYZD01000262.1, from coordinate 4,733 downwards.
GCAGTACGTGCCCGACCGGCCTCGCGCCGTGGCCACCATGAACCACATGGCCACCAAGATCCGCGCCGTCATCGACGTCCACCCCAGGGCCACCGGCCACGTGCACACGCCACTCGACCTGGCCTGCCACCCCGCCCACATCGCCCGCCCGCTCTTCACCGACGCCGAGATCATCCGCAACCTCGAAGCCTTCGAGGAGGAGCAACGCCCCGACGGCGGTTGGGACGCCTGCTGGGACCACTGGGACACCACCGCCACCCTCGAACGTCAAGGCATGCGCACCATCCAACGCCTGCGCATCCTGCGCGCCTACGGTCGTCTGGTACCCGACCTGCCCCACCCACGCCGATCCCTCTGACGGCACGAACGCGTGGCGCCCCGCACCGCACGCGGGGCGCCACACGATCGCGTGGCCTCACCCCAACGCCAGGACCCGCACCCCCGCGCCCTCCAACACCGCGCGCCCGACCCGCACCGGCGCACGGCCCGTCACCACACGCACCGCCCCCAGTGCGTTCGCGCCACGCGCGCCCGGCAGCACCCTCTCCAGCGCCTCCGCGTCGGCCCCGCCGAACAACACCTCGCCCACCAGGCCCAGGGCCCGGTCGCTCGCCCACGGCTCACGCCCCAACGCGTCCGCGAGATCCAACCCGTGCAGGAGCGACTCCACCACCCGGGTCACCAGGTACTCCGTGACCAGCATCGGATCACCGTGCCGGGTCACCATCGTGCGATCCTCGGGCACCCGCGCCAGACGCGGCCACAACCGCGCCCGGAGCCCGCCCAACACCCGCCCCGGCTCGGCGGCGTCCGACCGACGCTCGGCCCGCTCCAACGCACTGTCGACCCGGGCCCGGTCGACCTCCGGCGAGAAACGCACCCGCGGCGAGTAGTACCCCGCCGCCGACACCAGAGCGGCGTCCGGATCCGCCGCGCCCCCGTCCAGCGCCACCAACACCTGGTTCAACGAGCCCACCGTGTGCACCGACAACGCCGCCACGTCCCACGGCACGCATCGTGTCGACTTCACCACATCGGACTCCGACAATCCCGACAGCACCTCCTCCAAGGCCGCCACCTCGTCCGTCAGGGCCGCCACCACCACGCCACGCTCGAACAACCGGGCCCACCCTTCACCGACGGCGAAACGCCCACAGAACAACGACCCGAAGAAACCTGCGACGGCCCGCCGACCTCACCCCCGACCACCCGAACACCTCACGAAAACGGTCACCGAGGGTGACCGAATTCGCTCCCACTCCACCTCGTATACGTCCGTTCGCAACCTGGTTTAGACCACTCCATCCCTCGGACGCTCTAAAGTGATACATGTGACACGTCGAGCAAAGATCGTTGCGACCCTTGGCCCCGCCACCTCGAGCCCGGAGATCCTCCGGCGTCTCGTGGACGCGGGCCTGGACGTCGCCCGCCTCAACCTCAGCCACGGAACCCATGACGACCACCTCGCGAGCCTGACCAACCTCAGGCAGGCCGCGAAGGACGCCAATCGCGCGGTCGGCGTCCTCGCCGACCTCCAAGGGCCCAAGATCCGCGTCGGCACCTTCCCCGACGGGCCCATCGAACTCGAAGCCGGGGACGAGTTCACCATCACCATCGAGGACGTCCCCGGAGACCGGAACAGGGTTTCCACCACCTACAAGGGACTCCCCGGCGACGTTCGCCCCGGCGACCGCGTCCTCATCGACGACGGCCGCGTCGTCCTGGAGTGCACCAAGACCACCAGCACCGACGTACAGACCCGCGTCATCTTCGGTGGCCCGGTCTCCAACCACAAGGGACTCAACCTCCCCGGCGTCGCCGTCAGCGTCCCCGCGCTCACCGACAAGGACGAGGAGGACCTGCGCTGGGCCCTGCACCAGAACGTCGACATGGTCGCCCTCTCCTTCGTGCGCAGCCCCTCCGACGCCGAGGAATGCCACCGCATCATGGACGAGGAGGGCATCACCGTCCCCCTCATCGCCAAGATCGAGAAACCGCAGGCGGTCGAGCACCTCCAGGACATCATCGAGGTCTTCGACGGCGTCATGGTCGCCCGCGGCGACCTCGGCGTCGAGCTGCCCCTGGAGAACGTCCCGATGGTGCAAAAGCGTGCCGTCGAACGCTGCCGCGACAAGGCCAAACCGGTCATCGTCGCCACCCAGATGCTCGAATCCATGATCGGAGCCCCCCGGCCCACCCGCGCCGAGGCCTCCGACGTCGCCAACGCCGTCCTCGACGGCGCGGACGCCGTCATGCTCTCCGGCGAGACCAGCGTCGGCAAGTACCCCATCGAGACCGTCGAGACCATGGCGCGCATCGTGGGGGCGGCCGAACAGGAGTCCCTGCGCGCCTCGCACATCCTCAACCGGGTGCCCGAGACCACGGGTGGAGCCATCGCCCGTGCCGCGGCGGAGATCGGCGCGACCGTCGGCGCCAAGGCCCTGGTCGCCTTCACCATGTCCGGTGAGACCGCCCGGCGTCTGGCCCGCTACCGCTCGCCCATCCCGCTGCTGGCCTTCACCACCGAGGGCAGCACTCGTGGCCACCTCTCCCTCACCTGGGGAGTCGAGAGCAACCTGGTGCCCTGGGTCGACAACACCGACGACATGGTCCGCCAGGTCGAGAGCGAGCTCCTGCGGCTCGGCGACTACCACAAGGGTGACAAGGTCGTCATCGTCGCCGGCAGCCCGCCCGGAACCACCGGTTCCACCAACTTCCTGCGCGTTCACCGAATCGGCGACGCCGTCGCCCTGAACAACAACTGACGCGGGGCGCCCACGGCGCCCGAACCCACGGGCCGCATCAGGTCCGGCCCGGAGCCCGGCGGAATGAGCCACGCCGGAGCGTTCCGGGCCGACCGGTGCGGCGGGGGAGTGGACGGGCCGGTTCCGGCTCAGTCCTGGTTCGAGGAAGCGCCTTCGAACGGAACCCGCTCCAACGGCATGTCCCACGGCAACAGGTTCCACGGGCTGGCCGGGTCGTCGTCCAACAGACCCAGCGCCACCCACAGCCGGTCCGCGTCCTCGTGGTGACCGCCCACGCCCTTGTCCGGCCACAGCAGATAACCCGCGTGGAAGGCCGACGACAACTGCCCCCATGAGGAATACCGCCGCTGCAGGTCCGAGGCCACCCGCCGCAGGAGGGTCTGCGTCTCCACCGGACTCAACCAGTCCAGCGACGCCCCACCGCACACCAGACGGATGACGTGTACGGACTTCCACCACTGGTAGGCGCCGATCATCACGGTCTCGTCGCCCTCGGAGACCCCGGTGACCGACCGCAACCGCGCCACCTGTTCGTCGGACAACCGCACCATCGCGCCGGTGTCCTCACCGCCGTCGGGCAGACGCGAACGCGCCATCCCCGCCCGCAGGTCCACAGCCAGGTCCAGGCTCGGTCCGGAGTGCAGTTCCTCCAGCAGACGGTCGACCGCGGCCAACAGCGACTCGCGGTCCACCACCGACCACTGCTGCTCCAGCATCCGTCGGTAGCGACGTCGCAGGCTCGGCCGGGCCACCACGTCCCAAGGTTCGGCCAACGCCACACGGAACGGTGCCGCGACCGCCGCGGCCCATCGTTCGGTGCTCAACGGGGCGTCGGGCGTCTTGGTCCGGATCGCCGGTTGTTCACGCGAGCCCACCACCAATTCGGCGAAGGAGCCGGCGGCCAACGCGAGCATCGGAACGAAAGACCAGCCGGGAAGATCAAGGGCCACCAGCACGACCGCGAGCAACGCCACCGGAGTCCACAGCCACGGCTGGTGACGGCGGGAACCCCAGGCCACCACGACCCAGGCCCCGATCACCAGCGCGCCGATCACCCCGGCCAACGCGGTCAACACCCGATACCCCTCTCCTCACACCAAGCCCGTTCGGACAGGGCTACACGACATCAAGGATCGAGGACGGTGGAGCTTCACCGCGACCGAACCCACGGGTTGTGCTCAGGTTGTGGCCGTGATGTGACCGGTTCAGCGCGCTTGCACCCCCATAAAGTGACAAAAGGCCTATTTGGGGTCGAAATGGTCGGGTAGTTACGGAGGTTCTGGCCAGTCTGTCCGGCAACGACCAGAACCCCCGATAATCCACCTGGTTCGCAGGTCAGCCCAGCGCCTCCACCACCACTTGGGAGGCCTCCGCGATCAACGCGTCGTCGGACTCCGCGTCCTCCACGTCCCGAGTCGACAACACCGCGAGCACGATCGGGTCGCCCTCCTCCGGCCACAGCACGCCGATGTCGTTACGCGTCCCGTAACCACCGTTACCGGTCTTGTCGCCCACGACCCAACCCTCCGGAACCCCCGCCCGGATCAGGTCGTCCCCCGTGGTGTTGCGCACCAACAGGTCCACCAGGACCCCACGCCGATCCTCCGGCAACACGTCCCCCAACGTGAACGCCTCCAGGCTCTCGGCCATGGCCCGCGCCGAACTCGTGTCCCGTTCGTCCCCCGGGGTGGCCTCGCTCATCTCCACCTCGTACCGGGTCAGGTTCGTCACCTCGTCACCGGTCAACCGGCCCAACGCCTCGGTGAAGCCCTCAGGGCCCCCGATCTCGTCCAACAACAGGTTCGCCGCCGCGTTGTCGCTGTAGCGCACCGTCGCGTCGCACAACTCCAACAACGACATCCCCGAATCCAGGTTCTCCTCCACCACGGGGGAGTGCGGCACCAGAACCCCCTCGTCGAAGGTCACCACCCGCTCCATCTCCGCCAACGAGTTCTCCGAAAGAACCAC
>NZ_DYZD01000261.1 GCF_020741345.1 Nocardiopsis listeri | reverse complement strand
GGGCGCCCAGGTGGCTCGCTGGCTGGCCGAACTGGGTGTTCCCCGTCTGGTGCTGACTTCCAGACGAGGATCCGGCGCACCCGGGGCGCCCGAACTCGAACGGGAGTTGCGGGCGCTGGGCGCCGAGGTGGAGATCACCGCGTGCGACGCGGGTGACGCGACCGCGCTGGCCCACATCAAGGAGCGGTCGGCCAAGGAGGGCTTCCCCGTCCGCACGGTGTTCCACATGGCCGGCGCGGGCGTGCTTCGCGGCCTGGCCGACACCGATGTCGAAGAGTTCGCGGCGACCACCCACGCCAAGATCGCCGGCGCCGACGCCCTGGACCAGGTCTTCAGCGAACCCGGAGAGCTCGACGACTTCGTCCTCTTCTCTTCGGTGTCCGCGGCCTGGGGGAGCGGAGAGCACGGCGCGTACGCCTGTGCCAACGCCTACCTGGACGGCTTCGCCGAACACCGCCGGGGCAGGGGGCTGGCGGCGCGTTCGGTGGTCTGGGGGATCTGGTCACCTGACGAGGGCGGGGGTATGGCCGCCGATCTCGTCGAGGAACAACTGCGCAGCAGGGGCATCCCCTTCATGGACCCGAAGGCCGCGCTCGAAGGCTTTCACCGGGTCCTTGAGGGCGGGCCCGTCGTGGAGGTCCTCGCCGACGTGGACTGGAGCCGCTTCGCGCCCGTGTTCACCATGGCCCGCCCCAGCCCTTTGATCACGACGGTGCCCGAAGCGCGCGCGGCACTCCTGACAGAGGAGCCGAAGGAGGCCGAGGCGTCCCTCGGATCACTCGCCGACCGCCTCGTCACCTTGAGCCCGGCTCAACGGGAGAGGGAACTCTCGGACCTGGTGCGCACCCAGATCGCCGCCGTCCTCCAGTACACCGGCCCGGACGACGTCGACCCCGAACGCGCTTTGCGAGAGCTCGGGTTCGACTCTTTGACAGCGGTCGACCTGCGGAACCGACTCGGAGGAGCCACCGGGCTGCGGCTCCCCGTGACGATCGTCTTCGATCATCCCGACGCCGACTCCCTCACCGCCCACCTGGACGGGCTGCTGGTCCCCGACCCACGAGGAGACGTGGAAGCCCCTCCGGGTCGGGCGCCCGAGGTCGGACTCGACGACCCCGACGAGGTGAACGACATGGACATCGACTCTCTGGTCCGGTTGGCGATGCAGAACGAGACCGATGAAGGTGTGAAATGACCGAGAACAACGAGCAGTTGGTTTCCGCGCTGCGCGCATCCGTCCGGGAGAACGAGAGGCTGAAGCAGGCCGAACGCGAACCGATCGCGATCGTCTCCACCAGTTGTCGCTGCCCTGGCGGGGTCACCTCCCCCGAGGAACTCTGGAACCTCGTCTCCCGTGAGGAGGACGCGGTCGGGCCCCTGCCCACGGACCGTGGTTGGGACCTCGAACGCCTCTACCACCCGGACCCGGAACACGAGGGCACCTCCTACGTGAACTCCGGTGGCTTCCTGAAGGACGCGGGAGGCTTCGACCCGGACTTCTTCGGTATCGCCCCCCGCGAGGCCGAGGCCATGGACCCGCAACAGCGTCTGCTGTTGGAGACCTCCTGGGAGGTCTTCGAACGGGCCGGGATCCTTCCGCGTTCCCTCAAGGGCACCCCCACGGGCGTCTTCCTGGGCGCCGCCTGGCAGGGGTACGGCGAAGGCTGGCGCGAACTGGAGGGAAGCGTCCAGGGGCACCTCGTGACGGGGATGTCCACCAGCGTCATCTCGGGACGCATCGCCTACACCCTGGGCCTGGAAGGCCCCGCCATCACCCTCGACACCGGGTGCTCGTCCTCCTTCGTCGCCCTGCACCTGGCCATTCAGTCCCTGCGCCGCAAGGAGACCTCGCTCGCCGTGGTCGGCGGTGTGGCGGTGATGTCCGCTCCGATCTCCCTCATCGGCTTCAGCCGGCACAAGGCCCTCGCCAAGGACGGTCGCTGCAAGGCGTTCTCCGCCGACGCCGACGGAATGGGCCTGGGGGAAGGCGCGGGAACCATCCTCCTGGAGAGGCTGTCGGACGCCCGCCGCAACGGCCATCCCGTCCTGGCGGTGGTGTCCGGCAGCGCCATCAACCAGGACGGTGCCAGCAACGGCATGGCCGCCCCCAACGGTCTGGCCCAGCAGAGGGTGATCCGTCAGGCGCTCGCCGGCGCACGTCTGGACCCCGGTGACGTGGACGTGGTGGAGGCCCACGGGACCGGGACGGGCCTGGGCGACCCGATCGAGGCCGAGGCGCTCATCGCCACGTACGGCAGGGATCGCGACAGCGCCCGCCCGCTGCACATCGGATCGCTGAAGTCCAACATCGGTCACCCCCAGGCCGCCGCGGGCGTGCTCAGCGTGATCAAGATGGTCGAGGCCCTGCGGCACGGTGTCCTTCCGCGGTCGCTCCACCTCGATGAACTCACGTCCAAGGTCGATTGGTCCGAAGGCTCGATCACCCCGCTGGTCCGCTCGCTGCCGTGGCCGGAGACCGAGCGGGAGCGCACCGTCGGGATCTCGTCCTTCGGTGTGAGCGGCACCAACGCCCACGTCATCCTCCGTGAGGCCCCGAAGGCCGAGGAGGTGCGAGAGCCGGTCGGCCCGGAGACCGTCGCGTCCTCCGCCCTCCCCTGGGTCCTGTCCGGCAGGACGGAGAACGCACTGCGGGACCAGGCCGTTCGTCTTCGCGACCGGTTGAGGGACGAACCCGACCAGGATCCGCTCGACGTCGCCTACACGCTCGCCACGGCCCGGACCGCTTTCGAACACCGTGCCGCGGTGGTCGCCAAGGGGAAGGACGACCTGCTCAAGGGGCTGGAGGCCATCGCGCAAGGCGACCCCTCCGACCTGGTGCGCCGAGGTAGGGCGGGGCAGCGGCGCAAGCGCCGTGTCGTCTTCATGTTCCCGGGCCAGGGTTCGCAGTGGTCGGGAATGGCGCGTCGCATGCTCGACGAATCCCCGGTGTTCGCCGGCCGGATCGCCGAGTGCGAGCGTGCCTTCTCCGACCACGTCGACTGGTCGCTCGAGGAGCTGCTGCGAACCGAGGACGAGGGCTGGATGGAACGGGTGGACCAGGTCCAGCCGGTCCTCTTCGCCGTCATGGTCTCCCTCGCCGCGGTGTGGCGTTCGCTGGGCGTGGAACCGGACGCCGTGGTCGGTCACAGCCAGGGGGAGATCGCCGCCGCCTGTGTGAGCGGGGCGCTGTCCCTCGAAGACGCGGCCCGAGTGGTCATCCTGCGCAGTCGATCCCTGACGCGTATCGCGGGAAGCGGGGGCATGCTGTCCGTCGGTCTCCCCGCTGAGACGGTGAGCACCGAACTGGACCGTTACCCGGGGCTCGCCGTCGCCGCCGCCAACGGTGCCTCCTCCGCCGTCGTGTCCGGTCCCGACGAGGAACTGAACCGACTCGAACAGGAACTGGGAGCGGAAGGGGTTCGGACGCGACGCGTCCCCGTGGACTACGCCTCGCACTCGGCCGCCGTCGAACTCCTGCGCGAGGAACTCGCCACGGCCCTCGCCCCGGTGCGGCACCGCGACTCTTCGGTCCCCTTCTACTCGACCGTCCTCGGGGCTCCACTGGAGCTGTCCGCGGAGGACACCGACTACTGGTACCGCAACCTTCGCCGGACGGTGGAGCTGGAGAGCACGACCCGGAGGTTGGCGCGTGACGGCCACGACGTGTTCGTGGAGATGAGCCCGCACCCCGTTTTGACCCCGGCCGTGACCGAGACCCTCGATGACGAGGGGCGCCTGGACGCGAGCGTCGTCTCGGACAGCCTGCGTCGTGAACAGGGCGGGCTCGACCGGCTCATGAACTCGCTCTGCGGTCTGCACACCCAGGGCGTGCGGGTGGACTGGGAGGCCCTGCTCTCCGGAGGGCGCGTCGTCGACCTGCCCACCTACTCCTTCCAACGGCGCCACTACTGGCTCGAGGCGCCGGTCCGCGGCCTCGGCATCGGGTCGGAGACATCGTCCTGGCGATACGGGGTCGCCTGGAAGCGCACCGAGCTCACCGCTTCGCCCGAGCTCGCGGGACGGTGGCTGATCGCCGTGCCCGCAGGGTCGGGGGACTCGCCCCTGGTCACGGATGTGCTGGGCGCCCTCGACGGTCACGGAGCACGATGCGAGCTCCTCGAACTCGTTCCGGGCCAGGACCGCGCCGCCATCGCGGAGCGCCTGCGCTCCGTCGAGGCTCCCGTAGGACTGCTGTCCCTGTGCGCGCTGGGGGGAGACGCCGTCTCCTCCTCCGGACGCAGCCTGGGACTCACGCTCAACAACGCGTTGGTGCAGGCGTGCAACGACATCGGTGGTGACGTGCCGTTGTGGGCCGCGACCTCCGGCGCCGTCGCGGCGCACCCGGGGGAGACCGTCTCCGAACCCGAACAGGCCACCACCTGGGGGCTGGGTCGGATCGCGGCGACGGAACACCCGCAGTTCTGGCGAGGACTGATCGACCTGCCGGAAGGGCTCGACGACTCGGCCGCGGAGAACCTGGTCGCCCTCCTCGCCTCCGGTTCCCAAGAGCCGCAGGCTGCCGTGCGCGGAGCCGGGGTGTACGTTCGACGACTGGTCCGGGCACCCGACGTCGCCCGCTCCTGGCGACCCGAAGGCGTCGTCCTCGTCACCGGTGGTACCGGGGCGCTGGGCGGCAGGGTCGCAGAATGGCTCGCCGACAACGGCGCGGAGCACCTCGTGCTGCTCAGCCGCAGTGGTCCGGCCGCCCCCGGGGCCGACCGCCTTCGGGAGGAACTCACCGCCAAGGGAGCCCGCGTCTCCATCGTCGCGGTGGACGTCTCCGACCGCGACGCCCTTTCCGCCGCCCTGGACGGGTTGCCCGACCTGAACGCGATCGTCCACACGGCGGGGGCCCTCGACGACGGTCTGATCGACGGTCTCACCCCGGAGCGGTACGACACCGTGCTCAGGCCCAAGATCGCCGCCGCCCGTAACCTGCACGAACTCACCAGGGAACACGACCTCTCGGCGTTCATCCTCTTCTCCTCGCTCGCGGGCACGCTCGGCGGCCCCGGACAGGGCTCCTACGCGGCGGCCAACGCCTACCTCGACGGTCTCGCGCGCCACCGACGCGACCAAGGGCTCGCGGCGACGTCCATCGCCTGGGGGGCGTGGGACAGCGGAGGCCTCGTCGATGAGGAGACCTCCGAGCGGCTGCGCCGCGGCGGTATACCCGCCATGCCCGCGGAGAAGGCGGTCGACGCGATGGCCAAGGCGGTCGGAAGCGGTGACGTGTGCGTCGCCGTGGCCGACATCGAGTGGCGTCTCCTGCTGGACTCGTCGCCGTGGACCAAGGACCTTCCCGTCTTGAGCGAGCTTCCCGAGGTCCGGGAACGGGACCGGGCGGTGGCGGACGAGCGGGCGGACGAAGAAGACGACCGCTGGCTCGGCCTTCGAGGAGAGGAACGTGAGCGGGAGCTGCGGCGCCTGGTCACGGCGGAGGTCGCCGCGGCCCTGGGGCACGACCCCGCAGACCTTGAGACCGATCGGGCCTTTCGCGACCTGGGATTCGACTCCCTGACCGCGGTCGACCTGCGTAACAGGATGGCGTCCGCCACCGGTGTCGGTCTGCCGGTCACCCTCGTCTTCGACTACCCCACCGTCGACGACCTGGTCCGTCACCTCTCCGAGGAGCTGCCCGGCGGGGCCGAGGAGGACGTGCCGGAGCCACAGGGGCAGGCCCCCGTCACGGCGGAGGACCCGATCGCGATCGTGGCGGTCGGCTGCCGGATGCCGGGAGGGGTGAAC
>NZ_DYZD01000260.1 GCF_020741345.1 Nocardiopsis listeri | reverse complement strand
GACACCCGCCCACAGCGTGTTCGGTGGGACGACCTTGCCGGGGGCCACCAGGGAACCGGCGGCCACGAGCGCGCCCTTGCCGACCCGGGCACCGCCGAGCACGATGGCGCCGATGCCGATGAGCGCGCCCTCCTCGACGATCGCACCGTGCACCATCGCCTTGTGGCCCAGGCTCACGTTGTCGTGGAGGATCGCGGGCTGTCCGGGGTCGGAGTGCATGCCGCACTGGTCCTGGATGTTGACCTTCTCACCGACCACGATGTCCTCGGTGTCGGCGCGGAGGACGGACCCGTACCAGACACTGCTCTCGGCGCCCAGTCGGACGCGGCCGACCACGACCGCTCCCGGGGCGATCCAGGCGGTGGGGTCGATCTCCGGTTCGCCGAAGGGGGCGCCGCCGATCCGCGGACCCCCGCCCCGGCCCACGCCACCGCCGTCCGTCGCGCTGCCCATATTCCACGTCCTTCTTTTCCGAGTTCGGTTCCCCCGGGGCCGAATGTGGAGGAAGTTGACCGCTCGGCCCCCGTGCGGGGATGATCGCGCATACCTTAGTAAGTAGGTGACCAGGGTCCGTACGGCGAAGTACCCGTCAGGGATCTTGACGAGGCGGCGCGGACCGTGTCTACCTTGGTCGTTTGGACGGTGTCCACGGCGTCACGCTCCGCTCTCGGCCGATGCCCCTCATCGAGCCGAGCCGGTGCATGAAACAGACACCTGAGGGCAGAACTCGCACAGGGGGACGCCTTAGGTGTTCTTGAGACAGATGGGGCAACTTCACCATCGGCGACGTGCAGTCAACGGTGTTAAGGACATGAAAGGCACATGAGCGATATGTTGCCGGGCGGCGGACTGCAGCAAGACAGGTTCCCGACAGTGCGCAAGGGCGGCTACGACAAGGCGCACGTCGACGACTACTACGTCCGAATGGACAACCAGTTCAAGGACCTCCGCGAACGTCTTCAGCGGATGGACGACGAACTGGAGCAGTACAAGCGCGACCTCGCGATCGCTCGCGAAAAGGCCCAGGTCAAGCCTGAGCACGAGCAGATCAGCGAGCGCATGGCGGAGATCCTGCGGATCGCCGAGGAAGAGGCCAAGGAGCGTCGCTCCCGGGTCGAGTCCGAGGTGAAGGAGGCCCAGAAGAAGGCCGAGGAGGAGGTCTCCAAGCACCGCAAGGACGCCGAGGAGCACGCTGAGCGCATCGTCTCCTCCGCGCGCACCGAGGCCACCGAGATGGTCTCCGGCGCCAAGAAGGAGGCCGACCAGCTCCGTGAACAGGCCAAGCAGGAGGGCGAGCGGCGGCTGAACGAGGCCGAGGCCCGGGCCAAGAAGATCCACGACACGGCCGACCGTCGGCTGGCCACTCTCACGGCCACGCACGCCGAGGCCCTGCGTCGTCTGAAGGACATGCACTCCACGCTCGCCGAACTGGTCACCGCCGAGGACGAGGCCGGAGCGCTCGAGAGCGGCCTTTCGCGGGAGGACGCCGCCGCCGACACGGAGAAGGCCAAGGCCGAGGCTCCCAAGACCGGGCCCAAGGGTCCGCAGGGACGCCCGCCGCAGAACCAGGCGCCCGAGAACCGGGCCCCGCAGGCAAAGGGTCCGGAGACCGAGGCCGCCAAGGCCAAGGCTCCGAAGGCCGAGCCGAAGCAGGACGAGGCAGCCCAGGCGCAGCCGCAGGCTCCGGACGAGGCGACGGTGCGCATTCAGCCGCTGCCCAAGAACGAGCAGGGTCGGCCGGAGGAGGGCAAGGGCGGAGAGCCCAAGCCCGCCGCGCCCCAGCCGCCGCAGGGGGCCCGCTACAACGCGCCCGCTCCGAGTGGCCCGCCGCACGCTTCGCAGCCGCACGCGCCCAGCGGTCCGCAGCAGCCCCAGAGCGGTCCTCAGCGGCCGCAGGGCGGGCCTCAGCAGGCACCCAGTGGTCCGCAGCAGCCGCAGAGCGGCCAGGAGCAGGCTCCGACCGACACCGGGGACCCGGGTCTCACCGGCGTCTACCGTCGTCCGGAGGGCCGGCAGCAGCCTCCGACCAACGACGAGGGCGTGCGGGTCATCCGCAAACCCTGAGGGTTCGTCGGGAAGTACCCCGCCTGGTGGCGGGTTCGAGGGCGGGACGGTCGTCCCGCCCTCGGCGTTTTGTGACTGGTTGTAGGGGGTCGTCCGCCTTGTCGCAGGCTGTCGGCTACGATGCCGAAAGCCATGATGATACGTGCGGCCATTCGGTCCGACCTCGGTGCGATTCTGCGCCTCTTGCGTGAACTCGGTGACACCACCCATACGCGGAGCGCGCACGTTCGCATGTCCTCCGCCGCGGTCCGGGCCTGGACCCGGATGGAGAACGACCCCGACCGCACCGTCCTTGTGGCCGAACGCCGAGGCCAGATCATCGGGACCCTCGACCTGATGGTCGTGGCCAACCTGACCCACGACGCCCAGCCGTGGGCGGTGGTCGACAACCTCGTCGTCGACCCCGAGACCCGCTTCCAGGGCATCGGCAGGGCCCTCATGGAGGACGCCCTGGACCGGGCCACCCGCGCGGGTTGCTACAAGGTCGAGCTGCTCTCCCACGAGAGCCGCCAGGGGGCGCACCACTTCTACCGGAACCTGGGCTTCGACGACTCGGCCGAGGGTTTCCGCCGCTACCTCTGAACCCGGGGGTGTGTGGACGACCCGGTCATGGGATGACCCGGGTCAGCGTCGATCCCGCTTGGGACCTCCGCCGCGCAACGGCACCCCCTTCATGAAGGACACCGAGACCAGCCCGATCACGGCGATGGGGATCCCCGCGACGAACACGCCCTGCATCGCGTGGTCGAAGGCGCCCACGATCACGTCACGGACCGGTCCGGGCAGGGAGTGCACCAGCTCGGGGGAACCCTGGGCGGACTCGGCGGCCTGTTCCAGACCGATCGACAGCTCCTCGGCGCCCGAGTCCGTGCCCTCGGCCCGGTCGGCGGCCATCGCCTCCCCGGCCGCGGTGGCCGCGGCGGCCAGCTCGTTGTTGAGTCGGCCGACCATCACCGCGCCGAAGGCGGCCACGCCCATGGCGCCGCCCAGGTTCCGGAAGAAGGTCACCGAGGCGGTTCCGGAGGCCATGTCACGCAGTGGCAGGGCGCTCTGCGTGGCCAAGAGCAGGATCTGCATGTTGAGTCCGAAACCCAGGCCCACGCATATCTGCCCGACGACGATCGTGGTCGGCCCGGGGTCGACCTGCGCCAGGCTCAGCGTCGTGAAACCGATGACGCACAGCACCATGCCCACCACCGGGTAGACCTTCCATCGGCCGGTGCCGCTGATGGCGTACCCGGAGCCGATCGAGGTGGTGAGGAAGGAACCCACGAGCGGCAGTGTCATCAGACCGGAGACCGTGGGGCTCATGCCGTGCACCATCTGCAGGTACTGCGGCATGTAGATGATGAGTCCGAACATCATCATGCCGACGGTCACCGAGCCCGCGGAGGCCAGCACGAACGTACGGTCCCGGAACAGGCGGGGCGGGATGATGGGTTCGGCGGCACGGCGCTCGACCAGGACCGCGGAGACCGTCAGCAGCACCGCGCCCGCGCCCATGACGTAGGCGGTCGGCGAGTTCCACGGGATCTGGGTCCCACCCAGGCTGAGCAGGACGATCACCGTGCTGGCGGCACTGAAGATCAGCGCGGCCCCGAGGCGGTCCACCGGCGCGTCTCGGCGCGGGGCGAACGGCATCCGGAACATGAACTGGACGACGGTGAAGGCCACCACGGCGAGGGGAACGGTGATGAGGAAGCACCAGCGCCACCCCAAGGGGCTGTCCACGAGGAAGCCGCCGACCAGAGGACCCGGCACGGTGGACACACCGAAGACCATGCCGATCAGGCCGCTGTAGCGGCCGCGTTCACGCGGGGAGACGACGTCGCCCAGGATGATGTTGGGCAGGGTGGCGAGTCCGCCGACGCCCAGTCCCTGCAGGGCGCGAGCGGCGATGAGCCAGTTGATGTCCTGGGCGAACCCGGCGGCGAGCGAGGCCACGATGAAGACGCCGAGGGCGATCTGGAAGAGGAGCTTGCGTCCCCACAGGTCGGAGAGCTTGCCCCAGACCGGAGTGGATGCGGTCATGGTGAGCAGCGCCGCGGTGGCCACCCAGGCCAGCCGGTCCTGTCCGCCGAGTTCGCCCATGATGGTGGGCAAAGCGGTCCCGATGATCGAGTTGGTGAGCATCGAGGTGAGCATGGCCAGCACGAGACCGACCATGATCCGACGCACGACGCGCCGTGGCGGATAGTCGGGAGCGGGTCCGGGCGACGGTGTCGCCGCGGGATCCTCGGAGGGTTTCGCCTTCGGGACGGGGTCCCGGGTCTTCGACATTCCGCTCGGCGACTGTTCCATGGGTTCCCCGTTCTCTGGACGCACGAAAGCCCCGCGGCAAGACAGCCGGGGGCGGCATCCGGAATCAGGTATAGGTAAACGCTGTTGACCTGTCAAGTCGATGTCGCTCGAACGCCACCGGTATGCGCTCGGTCCACAGAGGTGGGACCCTGGAGTCCTGACTGTCGTATCGAGGCCCCAAGGGGTGCAGATGGAGCGTCCGGACGCGACCGGAAGCGGCGCCACCGTGCCCACCCGTCGCCGTGAGGTGACCAGAGAGCGCATCCTCACCAGCGCCAAGGAGCTCTTCGCCCAGGAAGGGTTCGGCTCGGTCTCCTCCCGGATGATCGCCTCGCACGCCGGGGTGAACGTCGCGCTGATCAACCGGTACTTCGGTTCCAAGGCCGGGCTGCTCACCGAGATCCTGCGAGAGGACGGCGTCTTTCCCCGACTCATCACCGACGGACCGGTCGAGGAACTGCCTCGTCGACTGGCCGAACACGCGGTGGGGCGGCTGCACGGGGAGGGGAGCACGCTGCAGCGTGCCCTGGACCACTCGGCCGGAGATCCGGACCTGCAGGCGGTCTACCAGGGGCGGCTCAAGAGCGCGTTCATCGAACCGCTCATCGAGTACCTGGGACGGGAGAACGCCGAGGTGCACGCCTCCCTGATCGCCGCCGTCTGGTTGGGGCTGGGGCGGGTGCGGCGCATCGAAGGGGGAGAGGCGCTGCGCGGGCAGGAGCGCACGCGGCTCACCGCGCGGATCCAGGCCATGTTGGAGCTGTGCCTGGAGGACTTCGGAGCCCCGGACCCGGACGATCCTTAGGGCCCCGAGGTCCTCACGGGCCTATCGGGGTTCTACAGGGGGAACGCGGTGGCGATGGCGCCCGCGCCGGCCAGGGGCAGAACGAACGCCCAGTACTGCATCGGCACGAAGAAGAACGTGTGCGAGTTGCGGTATTCCACCGGTTGACCGGTCGCCGGGTGGAATCCGCTCCTGGGCGCGTTGAGCTTGCGTCCCGCGAAGAACACGGCCACTGCGGCGAGAAGGAATCCCACCCCGGCGCCGATACCACCGAGGTGTTCCCGCCCCGTCGCCTCGGCGACGACGAGGGCACAGGGGATGGCGAGGACCGCCGCGATGAGGGGGACGAGGATGCCCCATCCGCGCCAGATGAGCATGATTGTTCCTTTTCCAGTTGTCAGGGGGATTCGGGACATCTGATGTGACACATGATCACGGAGAGTGGTTCTCCTTTTTCGGTGAGAAACCCGAGCGGTTCCTCGCCTTCCCCGGTCGGGGGCGAGTGCTTGCCGTATCGGCAAGGGAAGTGGTCTCGTGGGTCGCCGACGACGAGAGTGTTGGCGGAGGTGGTCGATCGATGACCCAGGAACACGGAGCCGCGCCCGAGGAGATGGGCGAGGACTTCTGGAACGAGCGTTACCGGTCCAGGGACCGGATCTGGAGCGGTGAGCCCAACCGCCATCTGGTGGCGGAGGTCACCGGGCTCGAACCCGGCCGCGCCCTGGACGTGGGCAGCGGCGAGGGGGCCGACGCCCTGTGGTTGGCCGAGCGGGGATGGCGGGTCACCGCGGTCGACATCTCGTCCGTGGCGCTGGACCGCGCCGAGACCCACGCACGGGAACGTGGCGCGCAGATCTCCGAACGCGTCACGTGGCTGCGGGCCGACGTGACCCGCTGGTCGCCGCCGGAGCCGCCCTTCGACCTGGTCACGGCCCAGTTCATGCACATGCTCCCCAACCCCAGGGCGCGCCTGTTCGCGGACCTGGCCGCGGCGGTGGCGCCCGGCGGCGAGTTGTTGGTCGTCGCGCACCACCCGAGCGACCTGGAGACCGGGGTGCCCCGGCCGCCCATGCCGGAACTGTTCTATGAGGGTGACGCGGTGACCGCGGCGCTCGGCGAGGGGGAGTGGGAGGTGCTCGTCGACGAGTCCCGCCCACGGCGACAGACGATCGACGATGTCACCTACGCCGTGCACGACCTCGTGGTCCGCGCCCGCCGTTCGGGGTAGGTACCGCGAAGGACGGAGTGGCCGCCCCGGGGCTTCCCGGGGCGGCCGGACCTCAGTCCTTGAGCTTGGCGACGACGTCGATCTCGACGAGGATGTTCGCGAGGTCGGAGCCCACGGTCGTCCGCACGGGGTAGGGGGCGGTGAAGTGTTCCGCGTAGACGGCGTTGAACTCGGGGAAGTCCGCCTTGAGGTTCTCCAGGTGGACGGTGGCCTTGACGACGTCGTCCAAGGTCAGCCCGTGTTCGGCCAGGACGGCGGAGACGTTGGCCAGAACCTGGGCGGTCTGTTCGCCCACGGTGGGTGCGACCCGCCCGGTCTCGGGGTCCTGGGGGCCGAACCCGGCGGTGAACAGGAAACCTCCCGCGATGACGCCCTGGCTGTAGGCGCCGGCGGGAACGGGGGCCCGGTCGGTCTGGACCGCCTGCTTGGACATGGGGCTCCTTCGGTCGGAGGGTCGCGTGCACATGCGCGCGCCGGTGCTCGTGCGGACTCATGGCGGACCATGGGCACTTTTACTGGCAACAAAGTTACCAATTATTTGCCCGAAAGCGTATCTTGGGCCACACCGACACCCGCGCTTCGCCGCGCCGGGCGCCGGTGACCCGAACGGAGGAACAGTGCAGCCCGAGACCGTACTCAGCGGGGGACGGGTCGTCGACGGCTCAGGCGGCCCCTCCCGCCTGGCCGACCTCGTCCTACGCGACGGCCGTATCAGCCACATCATCTCGCCCGGAGCCGCCCGATCCACCGGTGAGACCCTCGACGTGAGCGGCCTCGTCGTCGCACCGGGCTTCGTCGACATGCACGCCCACTCCGACCTCGCCCTTCTCGCGGACCCGGCGCACGAGGCCAAGGTCTGCCAGGGCGTCACCCTCGAGGTGCTCGGACAGGACGGACTCGGATACGCCCCCGTCACCGACGACACCGTCGAACCGATCCGCGAGCAGATCGCCGCCTGGAACGGCACCCCCGACCTGGACCACGCGTGGCGGAGCGTCGGCGAGTACCTGGACCGCGTCGACCATGGAGCCCCCACCAACGCCGCCTACCTCGTCCCCCACGGCAACGTCCGGATGGCGGTCCTGGGAAACGAGGACCGTCCGCCCACCGACGCCGAACTCGACCGGATGCGCGCCATGGTGGCCCAGGGCATGGCCGACGGCGCGCACGGGCTCTCCACCGGACTGACCTACACCCCGGGCATGTACGCGACCGACGACGAGATCGTCGCCCTCCTCGGGCCGGTCCGGGACGCCGGCGGCTACTACTGCCCCCACCACCGAAACTACGGTTCCCGGGTCGTGGAGTCCTACCAGGAATGCCTGGACGTGGCCCGCCGCGCGCAGGTCCCGCTCCACCTGGCCCACTGCCACGTCAACTTCCCGCGCAACCGTGGACGTGCCGCGGAGGTCCTGGACGCCATCGACGAGGCCACCGTCCACTTCGGGCTCGACGTCACCCTCGACAGCTACCCCTACCGGGCCAGTGCCACCTACCTCGCCGCTCCACTGCCGAGCTGGGCGCAGGAGGGCGGCACCACCGCCACCCTCGACCGGTTGCGCGACCCGGACACCCGCGGTCGGATCCTGTGGGAGGTGGAGACCAGGGGCACCGACGGCAACCACGGCGTACCCATGGACTGGGGGACCCTCGTCGTCACCGGCACCGCCGACCCGGGCCTGTCCTGGGCGGTCGGGCACTCCATCGCCGACCTGGCACTGCGACGGGGCGAGGAGCCGGGCCGGCTGTACGCCGACCTGTTGGTCGCCGACGAACTCCGCAGCGGCTGTCTGCTCCAGGTCGGCAACGAGGAGAACATCCGCACCATCATGCGGCACAGCGCGCACACCGCCGGCAGTGACGGCATCCTCGTCGGTGACCGACCGCACCCGCGTGGTTGGGGAACCTTCCCCCGCTACCTGGGCCACTACGTTCGCGAACTGGGCCTGCTCGGTCTGGAGGAATGCGTGCGGCACCTGACCTCCCGACCGGCACAACGCCTGGGCCTGGCCGACCGAGGCATCATCCAGCTGGGGGCCCACGCCGACCTCGTCGTCTTCGACCCCGACACCGTCGCCGCCCGCGCCACCTACGACGACCCCCGCCGCACCCCGGTGGGTATCGAACACGTGCTGTTGTCCGGGGAGTTCACCGTCCGGGACGGTCGACGCACCGATCGCCTCCCCGGCCGCTCGGTGCGCAGGAACCGCCGATGATCGCCGTCGCCATCGTCGACGTCAAAGGCCGGTCGTCGCGACGTCCACGAGTGACCGGGGTCGGGATCAGCCGATGACGATGGCGCCGGCCAGGACCGGGGTGCCGAAGCGGACGCTGCCGTGACCGGAGGCCAGGGTGCGGCTGCCCTGGCAGCTGGTCCCGGCGAACAAGGCAAAGCGTGAGTCCCCTTCGATCTCCACGACTCCGCCCTGGCCGGTCTCCAACACCCGGCAACCGCCGTTCTCCACGTTCTGCTCGTGACCCGACTCGAAGGTGACACGGACCGGGGCGGTCCGGTCCCTGTCGGACATGCCTGAGATGGCTCCGGCGATGGTCGCGGACATGGTGGCAAGGTTCGCAGGGCGGATCGGCACGGGGTTCCCCTCTTCGGAAGGCTCGCGCGAGCCCGGAAAGACACGGCGGAGATGGTTACTCTGTGTCATTTAGCTACAGGTTCGCGTGATCGGAGTGGAACGTCGGCGGAGTGTCGGCGGAATTTCTCCCTTGGCTGATCAGCACCTTTGTCCGTATGATGATGGCTGGATACGATCGATGCCGGTATCGACGGTGATCGAAACGGAAAAAGGGGGGCCGGGTGCACTACCTGATTCCCCTGTTCGATTTCCTCCTCCTCGGTGTGCTTCCCACCGAACTCCTCGACCTCGGAACCCAGGGCCCCGCGCTCGTGCTGGTGGCGGTGGCCGTCGGCGCGGCCCTGACCTGGATGGTCCTGCGAGGCACGGCCCTGTGGCCGGTCGGCGACAGCGCCACCGGCGCCGGACACGCGATGCGGCGGCGTTCCGCCCGGCTGCCCGTCCTCACCCTCCGTGACCCCGACGCGGCGGGTCGACCACGTCCCCGAGCGCCGGGACGGGCCCTTCCGGCCGCTCTCTAGATCCGTGCGCCTTTCGGTGACCATGCCCCGCCACACGCTCTGACACGCGTTCCACCGTGTGCTCGGCGCGGCCCCGTGCGCGCCCCGATCCGCGACGAGCGGCCCACGTCCGAACTCTCCACCTGGACGAAGGGCCTTGCACCTTGTACACCTTCGGGCCGATCGCGGCTCTCATCGACATGCTCTCGGCGATCCTCGCCGTACTGACCGACCTGCTCGCCCCGTTCTCCGGGGCCCTCGCCGCCGGCCTGGCGGTGATCGCTTTGACCGTGGCCGTGCGCGTACTGCTCCTGCCCTTGGGGGTGGCGCAGGTGCGCGCGGAGAAGCAGCGCGCCCGTCTCGCCCCGCGTCTGGCGGCGATCACCGAACGCCACCGCAAGGATCCCGAACGGCTGATCGCCGAACAACGCAAGGTCTACTCCGAGGCGGGTACCGGCCCGACGGCCGGATGCCTTCCGGGGCTCGCGCAGGTTCCGATCATGATCGCCCTGTACGGGCTGTTCATCGGGGTCGCCCCCGGGACCGAGGCGTTGTTGCGGCGCACCTTCGCCGGGGTCGAACTGGGCGCCACCCTGGCCGGCGGTTCCTTCGCCCCGGTCTTCGCCGTGATACTGATCGTGCTGGCCGCGGTGGCCTGGGCCAGTCGTCGGTACGTCATGTTGCCGACCACGCAGGCGGGCCCCGCTCAACCGCCGATGCTCGGGGCCCTGTCCTACCTGCAGTTCTTCACCGTGCTCGTCGCGGTGTTCGTGCCGCTGGCCGCGGGGCTGTACCTGTGCGCCTCCACCGCGTGGGCGCTGGGCGAGAAGCTCGTCCTGCGCCGGCTCATCCCCGACTAGGGGTTCAGAACTCCACGGTCACGCAGGCGAGGCGGTCACCCGCCGTGCCGGCGTGACCCTCGTGGGTGGAGGTGTGCTCGTCGTGCAGGACCAGGGAGTTGGCCTCCCCCTCGCGGAACTCCCAGTCGACCGTGGAGGTGATGTAGGCGTTGCCGCTGGAGTCGGTGGTCATGTCCAGCCACACCTCGTTCTCCGGGTTGGCGTAGGCCGGATCGGTGGAGGGCTCGTCCTTGGTCGCCTCCGGATCGGCCTCGTCCTGGTAGTGCGGTCCGGCGTCGTCGGGGTTCTCGCCACAGGGATCGGTGTGCACGTGGGCACCGAAGTCCCGATCGGCCTCCAGGCCGGTTCCGGTGAACTGTACGTACGTGGACCCGTCCTGGACACGTACCTGGACGTCGGCGGTGGCGCCTTCGGGCACGGCGGTCTCGTCGTAGGTGACCGCGCCGGTGCTCTCACCCGGGGGAAGGAAGATCGACGCCGTCACGCTGGGTTCGACGGTGGGCTGGGCCGAGGGGTCCGCGCCGGAAGCGGAACCGTCGTTGGTCGTGGGCGCTCCCTGGGCGCACCCGGCGACGAGGAAGGCGGTCAGTGCCAGGCCGACGGCGGGTGAAGTGGTGCGCATGTCGGGACTCCCGGGTGATAGTCGCTTGATGTCCGCAACGTTACCCAATGTGCATGCCGGATAACGGCGAGTGCGGAAACTCTGGTGTGCCAGGAGGATCGAAGCGCTCGCGGAGGATGAACGCGTCGAGTCGGGTCCGTTGCCCTGTGGGGGTTCCAAGCGCGTCCCGGCATACTCCGGCGTGGGGACCGTACCAGTCCCGACCCGCCACCGTCGGATCGACCTCAGGCTGTGGAGACGGTCAGCTCCCCGGGCCGGGCCGGCCTGTGGTCGACCCCGCCCGGCCGCCTCCGAAGGGCCTCGTCTCCGAGACGCCGGGCGGTGGACGCCGTTTTCATCGTCCTGCCAACGACGAGAACCTCGGCACGTCGGGTTCGTCCCGAAAGCCGGCAGACTGTGCGTCGGACCCACGACCTCTGCTGAACAGGCGACATGCGAACGATCAGACGCGGCGGCGAACACGAGACCGAGATCAAGAAGTCCCGGTTCATCTGCGCCATGGCCAGGGTGGACGGTGAGGAGGCCGCACGCGCGTTCATCGCCCAACGTCGCAAGGAGCACTGGAACGCCGACCACAACTGCACCGCCTACGTGCTCGGTGAGGACGGTGGAGTCCAACGTTCCAGTGACGACGGCGAACCCGCCGGGACCGCCGGGGTGCCCATGCTCGAAGTGCTGCGTCACCGGCGGATCACCGACACCGTCGCGGTCGTCACCCGTTACTTCGGTGGCACCAAGCTCGGTGCCGGTGGCCTGATCAGGGCCTATGGCAACTCCGTGTCGGCGGCGGTGGAGGAGTTCGGACTGTTGGAGCGTCGGTCGCTGCTGGTGGTGGACGTCCACGCCGACTACGTTCTCGGTGGGCGGCTGGAGAGTGACCTGCGCGACTCCTCGCTCAACGTTCGGAACGTCGCCTACGAGGAACGGGTCCGTATCGAGGTGGCCCTGCCCGAGGACGGGCTTTCCGCGTTCGAGGTGCGTCTGGCCGAACTGACCGGGGGCCGCGCCGAGTTCGAGGTCAAGGGGACCACCGTGATCGAGGTGGAACCCGGCCCGGACGCCTGAACGTTCGGTGTTCACGTACAGGTAACGAGTGGTGGGCTCCGTGTATCCACCCGCCCGCTCCGCGGCTTAGGATTTGCCGTAATCATCATCGTTTCATGGGGAGAGACCGTCAATGCGCAGCTCACGCGTGCCCCAGGCCCTGACCTGTGGTCTCGTGGCGCTGCTGGTCGCGGGATGTACCGGTGATCCGGAACCACCTGAGTCGCCGGCCGAGCAGGAGAGCGCCCCCATCCCCACCGAGTTCGAGGGGGGACCCCCGCCCGGGATCGAGGGTGGGGTCCTGCGTCACCTGCACGGTGAGGACGCGGGTGTCCACGAGATCCTCGACGACCCGATGGGTGTGCGCATCAGCCCCGTGGGCGGGGCCTTCCTCATCAGCTCCGGTGGCGAGGACCGCCACCTGCTGCACGACGCGGCCACCGGCGACCTCCTCTGGGAGGGCGAGGCGCGTTTCCGGGGTTTCGACGTCGACACCGAGGGCGACCCGGTCCTGGCCCTGAGCGACACCGACGACCGCCCGTTCGTGCTGGACGCCCGTGGACAGACCCTGTGGGAGCCCGCCGAGGACGACGACCGGTACCTGGACGGGCTGGCGGTGCGTCGACCGAGCGAGTGGAGCGCCGAGGAACCCGACGGCGACTACACGGTGCTGGACGTCGACGGCGAGGAGCTGTGGACCTACGCCATCGAACCCGAACCCGACGAGGACACCGAGGAATCCGGGGAGACCGAAGAGCCCGAGGACGAGGACGAGGACACCGAAGAGGAACCGGTCGACCCGCTGGGCGTTCCGGTCTCCGCCTGGGATGACACGATCCTGCTCGAGGACGCCGAGTCGGGCCTGCACGCCTACTCGGTCGACCCCGAGGAGACCGGTGAGCACCTCTGGTCGCTGGACGCGGAGAACGAGGACCTCGGCCTGTCCAACGCCCCCTTGAGCGTTCCGGAGGTCCTCGGGCTGTACGAGGTCCCGGACCCCGAGGCCCGCGAGACCGCGGACGAGGAGACCGACGGGGACGACGTCGAGGAGGAGGTCCCCGAGGAGGAGCCCACAAGGGACGTCATGCTGCTGCGTTGGGCCCAGCCCGAGGCGCCCTCGACGTTGTCCGCGCACGACATCGACGACGGCGATGTCCTGTGGACGCTTCGGGAGCCCGGGGCCAACCCCGTCTCGGCCCTCTTCGACGAGGCCGGCGCCCCCGGTGGCCTCTACGACTCCGACACCACCACCCTCCTGCTCCCCCAGGCCAGCGGCGGCGCTCCCATGGTCGCCGTCGACCTGGTCGGAGGCGAGATCCGCTGGGGCCTGGAAGACGAGGCGGGCGCGATCTCCCCCGCCTTCGCGCACGCCGGGTTCGTCTACGGGGACACCCGCTCCAACGAGGACGGCGACAGCCAGCTGGTGCTGGAGGCCGAGACCATGGACGTGGTCGCCGACGACCTGGACGCCTACCTGGAGGCCGTCACGGACACCGGGCACGCCATCCTCGTCCAGGGCCGGCAGCGATTCGTCTACGGCCCGGGCCCCGAGGCCGACTCCGACGTCGACGGTGAGACCGACGCCCCCGAGGACGACGCGAGCTAGGGGCCCACCCCGTACCCGGCGGACGACCGCCCGGATGAACGCGGTACGAGACGGGAAAGTGAACTTCATGAGAGCTCGCGTCCTGACCCTGATCACCGTCGTGAGCCTCTTCTCCAGCGCGCTGTCGTGGGGATCGAACGCCTGGGCGCGGACGGCGGAAGGAGAGACGACCGGGCTCTCGGAGATCGCCGAGGCCCTGCGCGAGGACCCCTTGTACGTCGACGACCACATGGCCGAGGCCGTGGGTGCCGAGACCATCGATGAGATCCGCTCGTACGTCGAGGAAGGGCCCGAGACGTGCTCGCCGAGGTGGACGGGGAGACCGGAGAGGTGCCGGCGCTCATCGCCGCGCGGACCCGGGGCGACGGTGTCTACCACATGGGTCATGGATTCGGTGTGGCGGGGACCGAGGACGGCGCCCAGGAGAGCATCCGTCTGGCCGATTGGAAGGCCGAGAAGGACGGCGTGGAGCCGACGCGCCCCGAGCTGCCGGCGGAGTCGATCCGCCTGTTCCAACGGGACGACTTCGTGAAGGAGCACAACACGATGGTCGCCGAGACGTTCCAGGACCATGAGGAGGAGAGTGACGACCCGGGAACGACCGTCGCGCTCGTGTCCGCGGGTCTCAGAATCGGTCTGATGCTTCTCGTCCTGGTAGGTGTGATCCGGTTGAAACGGGCCAATGACAAGAAGTAGGTGAGGGATCCCGAGGGGCCGCTGCGGCGGGCGGCGAACCGCCCCCGACTCGCCTTGACCGAACGGCGTTCTCTACCATCTCGGAGTATGGACGTTCCAGAGAGCGGGTCCGCCGAGGCCCTCGACCTGGCCGAGGGTTTCCCGGCGGCCACACGTGAGCGGTGGCGCGAACTCGTCGCCGGGGTGCTGCGTAAGAGCGGTGTCGCCGAGGACCGCCTGGAGCGGACGCCCGAATCGGTGCTCGCCACGCACACCCTCGACGGCTTCGACATCGATCCCCTCTACACCTGCGCACCGCCGGCGCCCGACCCCGGCTACCCCGGGCTGGCGCCGTTCACCCGCGGGTACCGCCCCGGTGGCGGTGTGCCCGGCGGATGGGACATCCGCGCGCGCCACAGCGACGCGGACCCGGCCGAGCTGCGCAGGCGTATCCACAACGACCTGATGAACGGTGTCGCATCGCTGTGGATCGGCGTCGGCGGTGACGGCCTTCGGGTCTCTCGGTTGGGCGAGGCCCTCGCCGACGTCTACCTCGACCTGGCCCCGGTGGTGTTGCGGGCCCCCGGCACCGAGGCCTTCGACGCGGCCCGGGCCCTGCTGGCGGCGCACGCCGACGCCGACGTCCCCGACGGCCGTGTCATCTCCCACCTGGGTCTGGACCCGCTCACCACGGCCGCCCTGGCCGGTGAGCGCCCCGAGGTGGCCGACGCCGCGCGGTTCGCCGCCGAAAGGGCCGCCCGCCACCCGCACCTCGGACTGTTCGTCGCCGACGGCACCCTGGTGCACAACGCCGGCGGGTCCGACTCCCAGGAGCTCGGAGCGGCCATCGCCGCGGGCACCGCCTACCTGCGAGCCCTGGTCGAGACCGGTCTGGACGCGGCGGACGCCGCCGGGCGGATCGAGTTCCGTCTGGCCGCCAACGCGGACCAGTTCACGGTGATCGCCAAGCTCCGCGCGGTCCGCGCCATGTGGAACCAGGTGCTGGAGGTCTCCGGAGTGCCGGCCGACCGGCGTGCCATGCGCCTGCACGCCACGACCTCGGACGCGATGCTCACCCGCCGCGACCCGCACGTCAACATGCTCCGGACCACGGTCGCCTGCTTCGCCGCGGGAGTGGGCGGCGCCGACGCCGTCACCGTCGCGCCCTTCGACTCCGCGATCGGTCTGCCCGACGACTTCGCCCGACGTATCGCCCGAAACACCCAGTCGCTGCTCATCGAGGAGTCGCACCTGGCACGGGTCATCGACCCCGCCGGGGGCTCCTTCTACGTGGAGTCCCTCACCGGGGACCTGTACCGCGCCGGGTGGGGTTTCTTCCAGGAACTGGAGCGGTCCGGTGGCGTCGCCGAGGCCATCGCAAACGGTGAACTGCGCGCCGCCGTCGACAAGGTGTGGGAACGCCGCCGACAGGATCTGGCCACCCGTGCCGCGCCGCTGACCGGCCTGAGCGAGTTCCCGAACCTGGAGGAGACACCGCTGGTGCGCGAGGTCGACCCCGGCCGGGTCGAACCGACCGCCGACGGCTTCCCGGTACGCCGCTATGGACAGGACTACGAGGCGCTGCGCGACCGTTGCGACGCCCAGAAGGCGCGGACCGGCCACCGCCCCACGGCGTTCCTGGCCACGCTGGGTCCGGTGGCGGTGCACACCGCCCGCGCGTCCTTCGCCACCAACCTCCTCGCCGCGGGCGGGATCGCCGCCGACTCCCCGGGGCCACTGGAGGACCCGCGCTCCGCGGCGGAGGCCTTCGCCGCCTCCGGTCACCGGGTCGCGGTCATCTGTTCCTCCGACAAGGTGTACGCCGAGCACGCCGAAACGCTGGCACGTGCCCTGAAGGGGGCGGGCGCCCGTCGGGTCCTGCTCGCCGGGGCGCCGCGCGACGCCTACCGTGAGGCGGGGGTGGACGTGTTCGCCCACAAGGGCTGTGACGCGGTGGCCCTGCTCTCCGACCTGGTGGACGTCCTCATCACCGATCCTCCCGTCAGCACCACCGACGCCCAGGGGGCGAGTTCATGATCCCCGACTTCTCCGACATCGCACCGGAGCCGCCTGCCTTCACCGGGCAGGGAGCACAGGGCGGCGCCGACTGGCAGCGTGCCCTGGAGGAGGCGACCGGCAAGGCCGCCGACGCCCTGGAGTGGCAGACCCCCGAGGGAATCGGGGTCAAGCCGCTCTACACCCCCGCAGACCGGGCCGGCCTGGACTTCGTCGACGGACTACCGGGCGTCCCGCCGTACCTGCGCGGGCCCTACCCGACCATGTACGTCAACCAGCCGTGGACCATCCGACAGTACGCCGGGTTCTCCACCGCCCAGGAGTCCAACGCCTTCTACCGGCGCAACCTCGCCGCCGGACAGAAGGGCCTGTCGGTCGCCTTCGACCTGGCCACCCACCGCGGTTACGACTCCGACCACCCTCGGGTCGCCGGCGACGTCGGAATGGCCGGGGTGGCCATCGACTCCATCTATGACATGCGTCAACTGTTCGACGGCATCCCGTTGGACAAGATGAGCGTCTCCATGACCATGAACGGCGCGGTGCTGCCCATCCTGGCGCTGTACATCGTCGCCGCCGAGGAACAGGGCGTGTCGCCCGAGAAGTTGTCGGGGACCATCCAGAACGACATCCTCAAGGAGTTCATGGTCCGCAACACCTACATCTACCCGCCGACGCCGTCGATGCGGATCATCTCCGACATCTTCGCCTACACCTCCCAGCGGATGCCGCGGTTCAACTCCATCTCGATCTCCGGCTACCACATGCAGGAGGCCGGGGCCACGGCCGACCTGGAGCTGGCCTACACGCTCGCCGACGGGGTGGAGTACATCCGCGCCGGTCAGCGCTCCGGTCTGGACGTGGACGCGTTCGCGCCGCGGCTGTCGTTCTTCTGGGCGATCGGCATGAACTTCTTCATGGAGGTCGCCAAGCTGCGCGCCGCCCGCCTGCTGTGGGCGCGTCTGGTCAAGGACCTCGGCGGGACCAAGGACAAGTCGCTGAGCCTGCGCACCCACTCGCAGACCTCCGGCTGGTCGCTCACCGCGCAGGACGTGTTCAACAACGTGGCCCGCACCTGTGTGGAGGCGATGGCCGCCACCCAGGGACACACCCAGTCGCTGCACACCAACGCCCTGGACGAGGCGCTTGCCCTGCCCACCGACTTCTCCGCACGTATCGCCCGCAACACCCAGCTCCTGCTGCAACAGGAGTCCGGGACCACCCGGGTGGTCGACCCCTGGGGCGGCGGCTACTACGTGGAGAGCCTGACCCGACAGTTGGCGGGCAAGGCCTGGGCGCACATCGAGGAGGTCGAGAAGGCCGGTGGCATGGCCGCCGCGATCGACGCCGGCCTGCCCAAGATGCGCATCGAGGAAGCGGCCGCGCGCACCCAGGCGCGTATCGACTCGGGCCGTCAGCCGGTGATCGGCGTCAACAAGTACCGGCCCGACACCGCCGACGAGATCGAGGTGCTCAAGGTCGACAACACCCGCGTGCGCGCCGAACAGCTGGAGAAACTGCGCCGCCTGCGCGAGGAACGAAACGACGATGAGGTGCGCGCCGCACTGGACGCGCTGACCGAGGCCGCCGGACGCGAGTCCAAGGCGGACGAGAACCTCACCGACAACCTCCTGGCCGCCGCGGTGAACGCCGCCCGTGCCAAGGCCACCGTGGGAGAGATCTCCGACGCGATGGAGAAGGTCTTCAACCGTCACTCCGGTCAGATCCGTACCATCCAGGGTGTGTACAAGGACGAAGCGGCCGGCAACGCCGACGCCGCCGGACTGATGGACAGGGTGACCGCGCGCGTCGACGATTTCGCCGAGGCGGAGGGGCGTCGTCCCCGCATCCTGGTGGCGAAGATGGGCCAGGACGGTCACGACCGTGGCCAGAAGGTCATCGCGACCGCCTTCGCCGACCTCGGCTTCGACGTCGACGTGGGTCCGCTGTTCCAGACCCCGAGCGAGGTCGCCGCCCAGGCCGTGGAGGCCGACGTGCACGTGGTCGGGGTGTCCTCCCTGGCGGCGGGGCACCTGACCCTGGTGCCGGCGCTGCGCGAGGAACTGGCCGCGCTCGACCGTTCGGACATCATGATCGTGGTCGGTGGGGTCATCCCTCCGGGCGACTTCGAGGAGCTGCGCGAAGCGGGAGCGTCCGCGATCTTCCCGCCGGGCACGGTGATCGCCGAAGCCGCCGTCGACCTGCTCGACGAACTCGAACAACGTCTGGGAACGGACCTGGAAGGGGAGTGACCGTGGCGGCGCGCAGGAGTCGTTCGGTGGACGTGGACGCCCTGGCCGAGGGGGTCCTGGCCGGACACCGGCCGACCCTGGCCCGGGCGATCACCCTGGTGGAGTCGCGCCGTCGTGACCACGCGCGCGCAGCCCAGGAGTTGCTGGTGCGGTTGCTGCCGCACACCGGCAAGGCGCAACGGGTGGGGATCACCGGGGTGCCCGGGGTGGGCAAGTCGACCTTCATCGACGCGCTCGGCGGTCGGCTGACCTCGAACGGGCACCGGGTGGCCGTGCTGGCCGTGGACCCCTCGTCCACCCGGACCGGTGGCAGCATTCTCGGTGACAAGACCCGGATGTCCGAGCTGGCGGTCGACCCGAACGCGTTCATCCGTCCCTCGCCCACGGCCGGGACCCTCGGCGGGGTGGCCCGGGCGACCCGGGAGACCATGCTGCTGATGGAGGCGGCCGGGTTCGACGTGGTCCTGGTCGAGACGGTGGGTGTCGGGCAGTCCGAGGTCACCGTCGCGGCGATGGTGGACTGCTTCCTCTTCCTGACTCTGGCGCGCACCGGTGACCAGCTCCAGGGCATCAAGAAGGGTGTCCTGGAACTGGTGGACGTCGTGGCCGTGAACAAGGCCGACGGGCCGCACGCCGACGACGCCCGCAAGGCCGCCCGTGAGCTCTCCAGGGCCCTGCGGCTGCTCCAGCCCGTCCACCCCGAGTGGCGTCCGCCCGTGTTGACCTGCAGCGGCCTGACCGGTGACGGGCTGGATCGGGTGTGGGAGGCGGTGCTCGAACATCGGGCCGTGCTGGAGCGCGACGGTGCCCTGGCCGAGCGTCGCAGCGCCCAGGGCGTCAGCTGGATGTGGGATCAGGTCCGGGATCGGCTGATGGACACCTTCCTGAGCGATCGGGAGGTGTCGGATCTCATCCCGGACATGGAGGCCGGGGTGCGCTCGGGGGAGACCACACCCACCCTGGCCGCCCGCACTCTGCTGGATTCCTTCACACAGCGTGATGGTGTTCGAGACGTGGAAACGGAACGTGACCGCTCCGAAGAGGACACCGAAGCTCTCCGAGGGGCGGCCGACCACACCGGTTCCGATGTCGTGAAATAACCCAGTGTCAACGGTCGAAAACCGGACACCGGAACGAGGTTCTCGCCCATGAGGCGAAAATTTCTTGCCCGATGGCATTCCCGTCGCGGCGGTTCGCTTATACCGTGTGTGTCCAACGACCGACCAGATCGCTCGGGCACGAGGGAATCCTCCGCACCGGATCGGTTCTGTGGGAGTGGGGCCGGACCCGGTGGTCGTACCCGGTCGGGCTGCGTATGGTTAAGCGAGGGACCCCTCACCATCTGAACGTGGGGCCGGGAGGAGTGAACGTGCACAGGCTCGGACTGAGCACGCGGGTCGAAAGCCGCAGCGTGATCGTCGCGATCGAGGGAGAGCTCGACATCGCGACCGCCGCAGACCTCCAGGAGCACATCGGGACCACGATCGAGGATCACGGTCCGTGGCTCATCCTGGACCTGTCCACGCTGGACTTCATGGACTCCAGCGGGCTGAACGTCATCATCAACGCCTACCGGACCGTTCGTGAGCAGAACGGTTCACTGTCGTTGGCCGCCCTGAACGAACGAGTCACCAAGGTCGTCCGCCTGGTCGGCCTGCACCGTCAGGTACCGGTCCACCAGACCGTCGCCACCGCGATCGCGGCGATGGAGGCCCTGGAGGCCAAACGGCAGGCCGGTTAGCCACCGCTCGAACCCGTTGAGGTCCCGTGGCCGCCCCGCCTCGGGACCACCACGGTCCTCGGAACGCCTCGAAGTGGACCGGATCGCCGTAGACGAGGACGAACGGATTTCCGGAGAGCTCCCCGTGCCCGGGACGGTGCCGTTGCTCGTCTTCCTTCCGGCGGTCCCCGACCTGTTCAACGCCGTGCCCCGGGTCCCGGCCCAGGGCGGGTGGACCCCGCCACCCCTGTTCCCTCCGCCCGTGGGGCGGAGATGTTCGTGGCCGCGCCGTTCGTCGCTCCGTTCACCGCCCGTGCCCTGTGCCGGATGAAGGTCCCGGTCGAGGACCACGAGACCACGTACGGCGCATCCGACGGACCCGGAAGGCCACGACTACGCGGCTCCCCGGCCGAACGGCGCAGCAACGTCATCGCCTTGGTCGTTTCCCTGCGCGACGACGTCCCCGTCACCATGCGTTTCGCGGTCTCGGTCGTCACCGCCGAGCGCACCCACGACCACGACGTTCTCCTTCTCACTCCGAGGAAGGGATCGTGGAGGCGCGGTGCTCGGTCGAACCCGTGACCGGTCTCCGCGACCCGTACCCGGTCCTCGGGCACGCGGGTGCGGCGGTCTCGACGGTGGTCCTCGACGGGGGCCGAGCCTGAGCGGTTCCATGGCCGAGGCGGGAGCCCGCCACCGGGTGGCCGGTGGCGGGCTCCGAGGCGCGCGGCGACGGTTCAGCGCACGCCGAGCAGGTGTTCCAGGGCCAGTTGGTCCAGGCGCTCGAAGTGGTAGCCGCGCCGGCCCACCTCGTCCAGGTCCAGGTCCTCCTTGAGCAGGTCGGCGACGCTCTCACCGGGGGACAGGGTGGACTCGGTCAGCTCCGGCACCCGGGCCTCGGCCAGGGCGGTGGCCACCGCAGGGTCGGCGCGGAACGCCGCGGCCTTCTCCTTGAGGATCAGGTAGTTGCGCATGCACGCCGCGGCGGACTCCCACACCCCGGAGATGTCCTCGGTCCGCGGCGGCTTGAAGTCGAAGTGCTTGGGCCCCGCGTAACCGGCCCGCTCCAACAGGTCGACCAGGAAGAACGACTCCTTCAGGTCGCCCGCGCCGAAGCGCAGGTCCTGGTCGTACTTCACGCCACGCTGTCCGTTGAGGTCGATGTGGAACAGCTTGCCCGCCCACAGCGCCTGGGCGACGCCGTGCGCGAAGTTGAGCCCGGCCATCTGTTCGTGGCCGACCTCGGGGTTGACCCCCACCATCTCGGAGTGTTCGAGGCTGTTGATGAACGCCAACGCGTGGCCGACCGTGGGCAGCAGGACGTCGCCACGCGGCTCGTTCGGCTTGGGCTCGATGGCGAAACGCAGGTCGTAGCCCTGTTCGCGCACGTACGAGCACAGCAGGTCGAAGGCCTCGCGGAGACGGTCGAGGGCGGCGTGGTCGTCCTTGCCGGCCTCGGACTCGGCGCCGTCCATGCCGCCCCAGCACACGTAGGTCCGCGCGCCGAGCGAGGCGGCCAGGTCGATGTTGCGGATGACCTTGCGCAGCGCGTACCGGCGTACGTCACGGCTGTTGGAGGTGAATCCGCCGTCGCGGAACACCGGGTGGGAGAAAAGGTTGGTGGTCGCCATCGGCACGGTCAGCCCGGTCTCCTCCAGGGCCGCGGTGAACCGGGCGATGATCGCGTCGCGTTCCGCGGTGGTGCTGCCGCGCGGGATGAGGTCGTCGTCGTGGAAGGTGATGCCGTGCGCGCCGAGTTCGGCCAGACGGCGGACCGCCTCCACGGGGTCGAGCGGGGGGCGGACGGGGTCACCGAAGGTGTTGACGCCCTGCCATCCCACGGTCCACAGACCGAAGGTGAAGTTGTCCTCTGGCGTGGGCTGGTAGTCGGACATGGCTGCGCTCCTGGGGGTCGGTCCGAGGCCGGACGCGAACAGTTTGTCTAGAGCAACAACTAATTGTCAACGGGGTAGCGGAAGGTCTCCCGTCTCCAGGGAGTGGATCATCACCGCGGCGCCACCCCGGGCCGCCGCGCTCATCCCCAGATCCGACGGCTCCACGCGACAACCGCCCGCGTCGGGGGCGAAGGATCGCGCCAGCGCTGCCTCCCGACACCGCGGGAGCAACCACGGCGCCAGCGGCACGAAGTAACCGCCCAACACCACGGCGCCCGGGTTGACCACGTTGACCAGCACCGCCACCCCGCGTCCGAGCCAATCGCCCGCCCGCTCCAACGCGCCCAGGACGGTCGGGTCGCCCGCCTCGGCGCGCTCCACCGTCGACGCCACCAGGTCGGCGACCTCGCCCGAAGATCCGGGCAGCGCCTCGCGCAGGATCGCGCCCACCCCGGCGAGGGCCTCCAGGCAACCCCGCCGCCCACAGGAGCATTCCGGGCCGCCCGGCTCCAGCTCCAGGTGTCCGACCTCCCCGGCCCACCCACCGGAACCGCGCACCAGCTCGCCGCCGGTCAGCACACCCGCGCCGATGCCGACCTCACCGGTCAGGTACACCAGGTCCGGGATGCCCGCACACGGACCGAACCGGAACTCGGCCATCGCACCGAGGTCGGCGTCGTTGTCCACCGACACCGGAACCCCCTCCAGGGAACCGCGGACCAGGTCCCCCAGCGGCACGTCCCGCCACCCCAGGTTCGGAGCCCGGGTCACCACCCCCGACGGCACGTCGATCAACCCCGGAACGGCGACGCTCACCCCCACCAGGCGGCGCCCCCGCAACGCGGGATCCTCCGCGACCTCCCGCAGTGCCTCGGAGATCCTTCGGGCGCATTCTGCGGCCCCCTCCGCCCGCGCGTCCAAGGGGACGTGCCGTTCCACCAGCTCGTGGTTCAACAGGTCCACCGCCACCACCGACAGGTAGTCGACGTTGACCTCCAGCCCCACCGCCGCCACCGATCGGTCGTCCAACGCGAGCAGCACCCCTGGACGGCCCACCCTGCGCTGCGAGGTCTCCCCGGTCTCCCTGACCAGCCCACGCTCCATCAGGTCGGCGACCAGACTGGAGACGGTGGTCTTGTTCAGACCCGTGTTCGCCGCCACGGCCGCCCGGGAACACGGCGCCAGCTCCCGCACGGCCCCCAACACCGACCGCAGGTTGGTCTCCCGGACAGTCTGGAAGCTGACCCTCTCCAACAGGACCCCCTCGAAAACCCGTTGCCCACGACAGGGCCCGTTGATCGGATTCCCATCATGCTGCCTCCCGACCTCTTGCGCGACCAGCCCACCCTCCACGGACGCGGGGTGCGGCTCGTCCCGCTCGGTGCCGAGAACGCCGCCGACTTCATCCCGTCGATCCTCGATCTCGATCCAGAGGTCCGTCGTCTCACCGGCACCCACCGGATCTTCACCGAGGAAGAACTGCGCGCCTTCGCCGCGAGTCGCCCGGACCACCACGACCGGGCCGACCGGCTCGTCTACGCCGACGACACCTGTGTCGGGGACTGTGCCCTGATCGACTTCGACCCGGACAACGCCGAGGTGAACTACCGGATCGCCCTGAACGACATGGGTTTCACCGGGCGGGGCCACGGCACGGCGGCCACCGACGCCGTCCTGGAGTAGGCCTTCGAGACCGCGGGGCTCCACCGGGTGGCGCTACAGGTGTTCGACTTCAACACCCACGCCCAACGTTCCTATGAGAAGTCCGGGTTCGTCCGCGAGGGGGTGTGGCGCAAGCACCTGCGCTGGGACGGTACATGGCACGACGCGGTGTTGATGTCGATCCTCGCCGAGGAGTACGCGCTACGGTCGGAGCATGCCGGTTCCTGACTTCCTCAAGCGCCTGCGCGAACACGTCGGCCACGACCTGTTGCCCCTGGTGGGGGTGACCGCTGTGGTGCTCGACCAGGACAGGGTCCTCCTGCACCGACGTTCCGACGACGGCCGCTGGGCCACCCCGGGCGGGATCCTGGAACCGGGCGAACAGCCGGCGCGGGCCGTGGTCCGCGAGGTGTGGGAGGAGACCGGCGTGCACATCGAGGTGGAACGCCTGGTCACCGTGATCACCCAGGAACCGCACACCTACCCCAACGGCGACCGGGTGCAGTTCCTCGACCTGGCCTTCCGCTGCCGGCCCATCGGCGGCGAGGCACGCGCGGACAACGACGAGAGCCTGGAGGTCGGCTGGTTCACCGAGGAGGAACTACCTCCCATGGCCGACCGCATCCTGGAACGCATCCACAAGGCCCGCCATCCCGAAGGCACGCCCCACTACCTCCGGTGATCCCGGCGCCACCGCGAGGTCCGAACCGGGGTACGGGCCGGCGGCGTGGGCCGGGGCATGGATCCGGGGGTCAGTTCCACTGACGCCGCATGGTCCAACGGTCCGACGCGACGTCCTTGCTGATGTCGATGATGCTGGGCTCGCCGGCCTCGGACTCCGCGGAGACCCGGAGCAGGTGGGTCCGGTTGCCGGAGGCCTCGGTCGTGGCCGGCCAGTCGCCGATGATCCTGCGCACCCGGAAGG
This sequence comes from Nocardiopsis listeri, assembly GCF_020741345.1. Lineage (GTDB taxonomy): Bacteria > Actinomycetota > Actinomycetes > Streptosporangiales > Streptosporangiaceae > Nocardiopsis > Nocardiopsis listeri_A. The sequence continues at coordinate 10,396 of NZ_DYZD01000260.1, read as the reverse complement.
TGTGGCCACGCCAGGTGAACCGTGCGGGGTTCCCCTTGTCGGTGGAACGGACGTCGATCTGCTCGTTCAGAAGACTCACCATGCCAGTCTATCGAACATGAGTTCGAGGGTGTCGAGGTTCTCGGGAGGGTCGCGAACACCTTAGGAGTTCCGGGCCGGTGCCCGCAGCCCGCCGCGCGGAGGAACGGTCGGACCGTCCCGGTTTCAAATGAGAACGCGCCCCCTGCGGCTGCGGTCCCGGAGCGCGGCCATCCTCCGGACGTTGCCCGGTCGCCGCGACAGCAAGTGGTACACGAACAACGAGGGGTCCCGGTCGACCGACGCACGAGCGGCCATCTCACCCAGGTTCACCCGCGTGTACAGGCTCGATCCACCGGCGAACAGTCGTACCGCCGACGCGCCCTCGGGGACGTGCGCCAGACCGTGGTCGTCCGCCGTGTACTCCCGCGTTCGGGCCAACGACGAGCCCAGCCCCGGGACGAGTTCGGCACCCAGGATCGCGAGGCGCTGCCAGTAGCCGGTGTGCCCTGAGGTGATGTGCCCGATCTGGTGGGCGACCAGGAACGCCATCGCTTCGGGGTCGCGCGGCCGACCGGACCCGTCGAGCAGGGCTCCGGGAAGCACCAGGTACCTGCGCAACCCGTGCCCGGACGCGTCGGTGCGCGGGGACGGTTCGCCGCGCCGCACGTACGCCTCCGGGGCCTTGGACAGCCCCATCTCCCGGGCCAGTGACACCACCATGCGGTACACCTCGGGGAACTGGGTGGGGGAGACGCGCACCGACTCCGCGCGTTCGCGGGCGTACCTCAGCCCGCTCACCCACCAGCACACCAACGGCACCGCGCCCAAGGCCGTCACGGCCCACGGGAGCGACCCGATCGACCACACCAGATGGAACAGGGTGCTCATGATCGCCACGGACACCGCCGTGCACAGGGCGAACAGCGGCCGTTCCCAAGGATGCCGGGGGGTCAGCACCACGTGGTCTCCGCAATCCTCGGCGCACAGTTCCGGCGCGTGGCCGTGGAGTGAGGCCGGCCGTGGTGTGCGGTGGGTCCTGGACATGGCGGCGCGGCCGGCGGCCGTGTGGACCGAGCAGGCCGGGGCGGGCGTTCCGGGCGGCGTGACGTGTTGCATGCTGCTCCCCTCCAGCCGCCGAAGGCACGGGGTCACTGTTCCCGGAGCCGCCGGTGGCATGGGATGACTACTCCCTGTACTCGAATATTACGTTCTGCTTTCCTTGGCGTGGTGTGTCGCTGACGGCGTGTTCCCGTGCGGGTGTTCCGGGTGTCCGTCAGTGGTGCTCGTACAGGCGCAGCTCGTCGGCGAGGACGTCCAGGAAACGGTCGACCTGGGCGGGGTCGTAGCCCGGCCTGGCCCGAGTGGTGGCGAACTGGGCCCGCTCCACCTCACCCGAGGTGAGGGTGGCCCGATCCTGACGCCCCTGGAGCAGCACGCCCAGCGTGTACTCGGCGCGGTCCAGGAACTCGTCGACCTCCTGCTCGTTGTATCCCGTGGTCAGCCTGGTGGTGGCGAAGCGCTGGTTGCGGATGTCGTCCGGGGTCATTCGAGGGCCGGACGGCACCGGCCGACCGGCCGGGGGCCGAGGAGCGGGTCGCCCACCGGCCCGGGGGTCGCCCGCTCCGGGTCCGCCGCCACCGGGGACGCTCGCCCCGGGATGCCCGGGCGCCGGGGCGGCGGATCGTCTCGGATCGTCCTGGTTCGGATGCGGCGGCAGCGGCGGGGGTGCCGGCTGGCCCAGCCCTCGCCCGGCGAGGTCGGCGATCACGGTGTCGAGGAAGTCGTCCACCTCGTCCTCGCGATACCCGGGACTCATCCGAGTGGTGCGGAAACGAGAGTTGCGGATCTCCTCGGCGGTGATCAGAGGCCCCTTGCGCGGCCCGCCTTCCAAGGCGACCAGGGTCGCCTCGATCCGGTCGAGGAGCGCGTCGACGTCCTCCTCGTTGTAGCCCGGGCGCAGGCGCACCGTGTGGAACTTCTTGTTGCGGATGTCCGCCGGTGTCAGAGGCATGGTCCCCATTGTGCAGTTCATACGGGTCGAAGGGGCCGAGTCAGGAGCCCATGGGTGGTCGGGTGCCGTCTCGTCGGCCGGCCGACCGACCATCGAGTCGGTCGGCGAGCAGGCCAAGGTAGCCCAGCACTTGGTCGCGGTCCAGTCCCCGCAACACCACGTCGAAATCGGGAACCCGCACGAGCTCTCGAAGCCGCCCGGCGGAGATCGTTGCGGACTCGGGTGAGACGAGGGCGCGTAGACCCTGTTCGACGACGTCGGCGACCTGGGTGCGGTCGAACCCGCGTAGGACGAGGTCGAACTCGGGTTCTGGGAGGGCCGTGGCCGGGGGATTCATGGACCGCATTATGCCGAGGCGGGGTGGCCCGCGCCATGCCGGCCGGTGTTTCTGGCCGAGTGTGGACGTAGGTCCCGTTCCGCCCGGAAGGTCGGGTAACGACGCGGTCGGGTGGTCGGCGGAGTGACGCGCACCATCGGAAAGGCCGTGAACAGCCGGAGCCCCCGGTGGGCCGTTCCAGGTGAGACGCTCGTGCCGGCGAACGGTTCACACGGTTCTCGAAGGATCACTGAATTCTTCGACCACCGTCACGAATGGTGATTTTCGATCTCCATCGTGTCCTTTCTGAAATACGGTTCCCCGGTTCCATGCCTTTCCCGTCTGTGTTTTTCTTGTCAAGCAGGCGAACATGAAGGAACCGGCTCTTCCGGCCCCGGCCTTCGCGGGTCGTGGTCGATTCCATGCCTCGTTGTGGCAGGTCAAGGACTTCTGTGTGTCCTGTCCGATCTCCCATGTCCGACCCCTGGTCGAAGATCCTGTGAGTTTTCCCGAGCCTTGTGAGTTTCGCGGTGGAAAGCGCGACCAGGCCAGGCCCGACCTCCCTCGGGTCAGAACGATCCGAAAAAGGATTGATCTTGAAGAACGCTCGTTTCAGTGCTCGACGTGTGCTTCAGGGCGGGGCGGCCTTCGCCGCTCTCGGCGCTCTGGGTATATCGCCACCGTGATGCCGGCCCACGCGGACACTTACGGCTGGGGACACGCCTCGGCCGTCGGTGGTGACGGCGTCTCGGAAACGTGCATCACCCAGGAACGGACGGTCTCCGACTCCTTCTCCGGCGGCATCGGCGGCCGGCCGACCGTCGACGGCACCACGACCGCCACGGCCGACGCCGTCATCGACTCGGCCCCGAGGAGGACGACTCCGAGAGCGACGACAGGACCCCACCGAGGGAGCGCGACAAGGACACGCCGCCCGCTTCGGACGTCAAGGACGCCGAGCCGCCGGCCTCGACCGGTCCCCCGCCCCTCGGCCCTTCTCGGTGGCCCCCTCCTGGACGTAAGGGAGGGCGTCAGTCGCGCATGAGGTAGGTGGCCAGACCCGTGGCGATGGCGTCGGCGGCGTTCGCCTGCCAGGCGGGGTCGCTCAGGAGCTCCGCGTCCTCGGGGTTGCGCATGTTCCCGGTCTCCAGGAACACCTTCGGCACGGTGGACAGGTTCAGCCCGCCCAGGTCGGTGCGTTCGTCCAGCCCTTCGTCGGCGAGGTAGTCCGCGTAGGGGATGTCGCTACCCTCCAGGTACTCGCGTCGGAGGTCCTCGGCGAGCAGGGCGGAGGGCTCCACGATGTCCTCGGTCAACCCGGAGACCTCACCGGGGGTGATGACGTGGAATCCGCGGCCGGACTCCGGGCCGCCGTCCGCGTGGATGGACACCACGGCGTCGGCGTTCGCCTCGTTGCCGATCTCGGCTCGTCTGTCGATACAGGGGCCGACACTCTCGTCGTCCTCGCGGGTGAGGATCACCTCGACCCCGTCGGCCTCCAACCGCTCCTGGACGAGAAGCGACAGGTCCCAGTTGAACTCGTGTTCGGAGTAGCCGTCCGCGGTCTCCGAACCGACCGTGTCGCAGGCCTTCTCGCCGTTGCCGACCTGTACCGGGCTGTTGATCTCGCTCGGAGCCGCGGCGTTGCCACCGTTGTGCCCGGGATCGATCACCACCACCCGATCGCCCAGCGGGCCGTCTTTGTTCGCCGCGCCGTCCTGGCCCTCCCCGGACCCATCGTCGCCGTTCTCCCCGTTCGAGTCCTCGGGGCCCGGCAACGGCGGGGCGGCCGTGGGATCGCCGTCCGGGGCACCGTCGGCGGGTGCTGAACAGGCCGCGGTCAACAGCACCGCGAGCGAGAGCAGGGCCAGGGCGCGTACACGGCCCGGGCGCTCTGTTGGTGCGGAGTCGAGCATGCCCACAACCTAGCGGGTCGACGAGACCCGGCCGTACCCCCACAAAGGGTGACGAACGTTCCATGTCGAAGGTCCGAAAGCGGACAAAGCTCCGAATATCTCTATGCGAGAAAGCAACGGAGTCCGGATGCCTTCCTGCTTATGGAAACTTCAATGACGCGCCGGCTCGGCAGGGTTCACCGATCGGAAGGAACTTCACAGATCCCTTCCGTGGCGACCACCCGGCGCGGCCGAACAATCGTCGTGATCTGTTCGTGATCAGTGTTCTCGTGATTCGATCTTCGCCGATGGCGCCGCCGCCCATCCGGCCCGTCGCCCCGACAGGCTCCACCGCCGACGCCGGAACGGTCATGAGACCCACGGCAACCGCGCGGTTCCCAGGGCCCCTCGGCGTTGGACGGCCTTTCCGACCCGGGTCTGGAAGACCCGCCGAACCCGACTCGTGATCGCCCCGCGCTCCGCCAACGGTCACCCCATGGACATGACATCGTCGTCGGTAGGACGGTTTCCGTTTCGTGATCCAGCGACTAGGCTCGCGGTGTGGACCGCCACGCGCACGGGCGTTCCACCCGACCCGTTTCCACCCGATCGCCCACCCAGACCGGTTCGAGACCCTCTTCGAGCTTTCGTGAAACACCGCGCCCGGCCACCAGGTCGGAACGTGCCCCCGGTTCCGGTGCACAGTCACCGGGGCGGCACCGACCCTCGGGTCGGGCATCCCCCAGATACAACAGGAGTGTTGTGGTGACTCCCGCCGTACCGTCCGCTCGCCGACTGATCGCCGGCGGCACGCTGTTCGTGGCGCTGGGCGCGCTCGGCGTGGCCTCCGCGGCCCCCGCCTCCGCGAGTCCGCTGGTCTGGGCCAGCGCGCAGGCCTGGGTGGCCGACGGCGATCTGGTCACCGGCTACTCCACGGCGATCAGTTTCGGTGGGGAACGCCAGGACGAGTCCGCCGCCGACCCCCTCCTCGGCCCGTTGGCCGGGTACACGCGGGTCCAGGGCGAGAGCCGGACCTTGGTGGCGGACGGGACCGGCGCGAGTTCACAGGCGAGGGTCGATCAGGCCCGGGTCCGACTCGGCGTGGAGGACCTGGTCGACCTCGGCATGATCGACCTGCCCGATGGTGTGAAGGAACCTTCGTCGAGCCCCTCGGACGGTTCCGAGGACGGGCCCACCGACGCGCCGGAGGACGACGACTCCGGGGGGAGCGAGAACGGTGGCTCGTGGACTCCGCCCGAGCGGGATCGGCAGCAGGCCGACGAACCCACCCCGGACACACCCTTCGAGGAGCCTTCGCCCTCGCCCGGCGAGTCCCCGACCTCGGAGGACGTGGTGATCCTTGGCGAGGGTGAGTCCGAGAACGTCTCCACCGACGGCAACTCGATCGAGTTCACCCTGGAGGACGTGCGCTCCACCGCCGCCGCGGGCTACGACGGCAGGACCGAGGCCACCCTGGAGTACGGGGAGTTGACCGCCTTCGGTGTACCGATCCCCGACTTCGAGGGCGAGTACACCGCGGAGGACACCTTGGAGGTCCTCGACGCCGACGGTGAGACGGCCGAGGAGGTTCCCGTCAGCGTCCGCTTCATCGAGCACGAGAGCGGTTTCGAGGACGACCAGGAGGGTTGGAAGGGCGAGGGTGTCCGTTCCGCCCTGACCGTGTGGGTCCAGGTGGGCGACCCCTCCGCCGAGAACGGGTTCGCGGTCGACTTCGCGGACACGTGGGCGATCGGTTCCACCCACGCGACCGAGACGGAGAACGGTGACGAGGGCGGCGAACGCGCGGAGCGTGGCGAACGCGGGGAGAAGCCCGGCGAGGAGGCGGCGGCTCCGAGCCGTCGGCTCGCGACGACCGGAAGTTCGATCGCCGCGCTGATCACCGCCGCGGTGGTCGCGGTGGGCGGCGGCGCGACCGCGACCTTCCTGGCCCGCAAACGCACCACGGCCATGGACGACCGGATCGAGGACTGATCCGACCGGTGTTCCGGTCGAACTCGGAGGACCTGTTCCGGACAACGTGGGTGAGGACGAAGTCCCCGGTCGTCCACGGTCCGGTCCGGCCTTGGCGGCTCTTCAACGAGCTTTCGAACGCACGAGAATGGGCGGGTCACCTCATCCAGGTGACCCGCCCAGGCACTTCTTGTCCTCAGTGGCCGGAGCCCGTCCGGCCGCTCCCCCCGGAATCGGCACAGACCGGGGAGATCACTCCGTACGCTGGCTCGGGATACCGGCCAACAGAGCGCGGACCTCGGTTTCGCGGTAGCGGCGGTGGCCGCCCAGGGTGCGGATCGAGGTCAGCTTGCCCGCCTTGGCCCAGCGTGTCACGGTCTTGGGGTCCACGCGGAACATGGTGGCAACCTCGGCGGGGGTCAACAGGGGTTCCGCCTCGGGCGTGCGAGTTGACATGTGTACGGCCTCTCCTCCTGGATCTGTGTGCCGATCCTTGAGCCTTTTTCCTGGCACTTGGCCCGGATGTCCAGTATGTCGTCTAAGTCCATACTGGCATCACCCGAGGTGATTGCGCGACCACTCCAAGCAACTTTGCACGTGGGAGGCCCTCGAAAGCCGCCCGTGATCGCGTCACGCTAAGTGATTCTAGCGACACGTTTAGTGGCATGTGGCGTATTCGGTCAAAACTTCGTTCTCAGGCCTCGTTTTTCTCGATCCGGAGTGCCCGAAGTGCTAGGGCAGACCTGACCGAAACCCGGATGCCGAGCTCGGGGGAGAGGGGCGAGCCCTTGATCGGTCGCCTTCTGGAAGGAGATGGGCGGTTTCGCGCCTCGTGCGCTCGTCCGCTTCGGCCAATGGGTCGGGTTACGCGGATTCGCGGCGTGGCAAGGGTTTCTCGGTTACTCAGAGTGCACTCGGTGACCGACTCACTACAGTCTACGTCGATCCCTATCGGGCGTTATGCCCAGTTTCACCACCCTTGATGTCGCGGGCGAATGGGACCGGGTTCCACAACGCCGTCACGTGCGGAAAGAAGCTCGGGATGGGGTGAGAAACCTGGTGTACCAGGTTGTGCATCGGCGTGGCGTTCCACCGTTTCCGGCCCGGAATGACGACAACGTCATCGTGGTCGTCCACGAAAACCTGATGGGTCCATGACCCTCAGTTGGCGTGCTCCAGGGCGCGCACAGACTTCCATCGGCGGGTGATGCGTCGGCGCAGCTCCACGACACGACCTCCGTCGCCCTTGGCCAACGCCTCGATCGCGTCGGAGATCTCCGCCACCGAGTGGTCCTCGCTCAGGTGGTCGTCGCTGAGCAGGTGCGGCAGCCCCCCGTAGTCCAATTCCAGCAGGGAGTCGGGGTGGGCGACGGACTCCAACCAGTCCACGAGCCGTTCGATCGACCCCGAGATCGCGTGTTCCCCGATGTTCTCCCGCAGCACCGCCACCGTGTGCTCCAGGCGTCGGCGGGCCTGGGAGGTGTGTGTCAGGTACAGCAACGTCCTGGTGGTGTCGGCCGACAGCACCAGGCAGCGCTCCCGGTGTTCGAAGGGCACGAACCACGGCACCGGTATCGTCCACGTGCTCGACAGGATGAACGGCTTGGTCTGTGCTCCCGACTCGCGCCACTGTCGGTAACCGGTCTCCGCCCGAGACGCCTCCTGCCTGGGAACGAAGGCCTCGACGAGGGGCTTGGGCATGTCCGTGGCGAACTCGTCGAAGGAGCGCCAGCAGCGCAGTCGGGTCTGCCAGGGGCACACGTACAACCGTTCCTCCACCCGGCGCAGGTAGGCGTCCCCGCTCTCCTGGGCGGGGGCGACGACCGGGGGAGTGCCGATGGTCCGCCCCAGGTTCTCCGCCTGTTCGGCGGCCAGGGCGTTGATCCGTTTCGGCCGATCCTCGGACGTGGCGTACTCCTCCCAGTACCGTCGGTCACGCGGAGGGAAGGACGCGATCGGTTGGTAGACGCGTAGGTACGCGGTGTAGGGCAGCACGATCGCATCGTGGCACAGATCGTTGCCTCTGACACTCACCGTGAGAAACACCTGGCGGGACAGGCTTTCGTGCGCACACCACACCCGTCACCCCCGGGTGGCGTAGGCACGGCGCGGTCCGACCAGGTACGGTTGTGTGTGTACGTAAGCTGGCGCCGGCCGTCAGTCGCGTTTGACGGCCATCAGCCTGGTACTGCGGGTTAGTAAGTGATCTGGGGTTCGTCGGAACCCAATCGTTGAGGGGGTCGAGCCAATGGGGCGCGGCCGAGCCAAGGCCAAGCAGCAGAAGGTCGCCCGGAAGCTCAAGTACAGCACCGGCGGGACCGACCTTGATCGGCTGCGGTCGGAGCTGGGTGTCGCTGAGGATGAGGGGTCTCCCTCCGGACCGTCGGGTCCGGACGATCCCTACGCTGAGCCTCACGATGACCTGGTCGACCGTTACGCGGATCTTGCCGACAAGTACTCGGACTCCGACAAGTAGTCACACGTCGCCGAGACTTTCAGGTCGCTCGGAATCAATCGCTGACCTGTAGCGGCCACGGCTTCACACCGGAAGCCGTCGCGGACAGGTGGATATAGCCGGTGCGAACCACGCAGGTGGTTCGCACCGGCTATATTCGCGTCCGTTTTTCTCACGCTCGCCGGTACTCGCCCTTCAGTGTGGCGAGGCCGGCACCGTTCTTCACCGTGCCCAGACGCCAGGCCGGGACCTCCCGTTCGGCGAGCACTCGGAGCGCGCGTTCGGCGTCCGTCGCCGCCACGATCGCCACCATGCCCACACCCATGTTGAACGTGGCCTCCATGTCCTGGCGGGAGACACCGCCCTTGTCGGCCAGGTAATCGAAGACCGGGAGCGGGGCCCAGGTGGAACGGTCCAGTTCGGCTGCCAGGCCCTCGGGCAGGGACCGGGACAGGTTGGCAGCCAGGCCGCCGCCGGTGATGTGCGAGTAGGCGTGAACCTCCACCGCCTCGGTCAGCGCCACGCAGTCCTTGGCGTAGACCCGGGTCGGGGTGAGCAGGACCTCGCCCAGCACACCGCCCAGCTCCGGAACCTCGGCACGAAGGTCCAGCCCGGCGGAGTCCACGATGTGGCGCACCAGCGAATAGCCGTTGGAGTGCGGGCCGGACGAACCCATCGCGATCACGACGTCGCCTTCGCGGACCCGATCCGGGCCCAGGATGGCGTCGCCCTCGACCACACCGGTTCCGGCGCCGGCCAGGTCGTACTCGTCGGCCTCCATCGCCCCCGGGTGCTCGGCGGTCTCCCCACCGATCAGCGCGCAGCCCGCCTGGTGACAACCCTCGGCGATCCCGCCGACGATCTCCGCGATGCGCTCGGGCACCACCGATCCGGTGGCGATGTAGTCGGTCATGAAGAGCGGCTCGGCCCCGCTGACCACCAGGTCGTCGACGACCATCGCGACCAGGTCGACGCCGATGGTGTCGTGCCTGTCCATCTGCCGGGCGAGCATCACCTTGGTGCCCACGCCGTCGGTGGACGTGGCCAGGACCGGGTCCTTGTACTTGGCCGTGTCCAGGCGGAACAGGCCGGCGAAACCGCTGGCGTCGGTGACCTGCTCGGGTCGGCGCGTACGCGCGACGTGACGCTTCATCAGGTCGACGGCGCGCTCACCGGCGGCGATGTCGACGCCCGCCGCCGCGTACGCGCCCTTCGTCCCTGTGCTGTCGGCTGCCACGCGAGTTCTCCTCGTGTATTCGGATGATCTGCTCGGTTCGTTCCGCCGCCCCCTGAAGAGGGCACGCCGAAGGATCCGGCCGGACAGATGAGCGTGCGGTGGGCACCAGGGCCCGCCGCACGGTGACTACTTCTGGTTCGATGCCAGCGCGGAGCCCTCGGGGGTGCCGCAGGCCTTCTCCAGCAGGTGCTTGCCCTGGGATTCGGCGTCGACCTGGAGCGGGTACACCCCGTCGAAGCAGGCGCGGCACAGTTGGTCCTTGGGCTGCTCGGACGCGGCGATGAGCTCGTCCAGGTCCACGTAGGCCAACGAGTCCGCGTTGACGGACTCGGCGATCTCCTCCACCGACAGGTTCGCGGCGATGAGCTCGGCGCGGGTGGCGAAGTCGATGCCGTAGTAGCACGGCCATAGGACGGGTGGGCTGGAGATGCGCACGTGCACCTCGGCGGCTCCCGCGTCGCGCAGCATTCGCACCAGGGCGCGCTGGGTG
>NZ_DYZD01000259.1 GCF_020741345.1 Nocardiopsis listeri | reverse complement strand
CTGCTCGACGTATTCCAGGTAGAAGCGGTCCAGTTCCCGGACCATCCGCACGGCGGTGTCCACGTCCCAGGCACCGTTGGCGTCGATCCGCACCCGGCCGGAGGGGCCGATTGTCGAACGCACGGCCTCCACCCGGGCGATGTCCTCACTCGGGTCCTGGCCCTTCTCGGCGACCTTCACCTTGGCGGTGGAGCACCCTCCCGCGGCCACGATCGCCGCGGCGCGTTCGGGGTCCACGGCGGGCACGGTGACGTTGACCGGGACCCGGTCGCGCACGGGTGCGGGCCACCCTTGGCGGGACGCCTCACGGCAGGCCGCCCACCAGCGGGAGGCCTCGCGCGGCCCGTACTCGGCGAAGGGCGAGAACTCACCCCACCCGGCGGGCCCGCGCACGAGCAGGCCCTCTCGCACGGTGATACGGCGGAAACGATTGCGCAGACCGATCGCGAAGGCCCGCCCCTGAGCGGACTCCCCCGCTCGCCCGTCCGACCCGTCCCCATCGGTCACGCAGCTCACCGCTACTACTTCTCCCTCGCACGGAAATCCCAGGAGACGCTCGGACGGGAGGGACCCGCAAGACCCCGGCGTCCGCACGTCGACTCCGAGCATTCTGCCAGGCGGGTCGAGGAACGCGGGCACAGGCCCGGATCCGACGCTCCGGAGAGCCGGGCCGCTCCACCGCCCGGGCTACCCTGGGGCACCGTGGCAGCAGTCGAAGAACACCGGTCCCCGTCCCCTCTCGCGCAGGATGGACGTCCTCTCCAGGCCGTACGCGGTCTGCCCCCTGAGCGTCTGGAGGCGATGCTCGTCGAGGCCTTGGACGGCACAGGACCGGCCCTGCTGCCCGTTCCGGACGGCACCCCCGCCGCCCGCGTCACCGAACTCCTCGCCTCCATGCGCCCCTCGTCGCTGTGCACCCCGGAGGGGATCGTCCCCCTCGATCACGGTGTTCCGGTGGGGCCGGACGCGGCGTTGCTCATCACCACCTCGGGCTCCACCGGCGCCCCCAAGGGGGTGGAGTTGTCCTCGACCGCGCTACGAGCGTCGGCCCGCGCCTCCGTGGCCCGGATCGGCGCGACCGACGGTGACACCTGGCTGTGCGTGTTGCCGGCCGGCCATATCTCCGGGGTGCAGGTGATGACGCGCGCCTACGTCACCGGGACGCGCGCCGCGCACGCCCCCTTCGACGTGGACGGTGTCCTCGAAGCGGCCGAGAGACTGCGCCCCCACGTCTCCCTGGTCCCCACCCAACTTCGTCGACTCCTCGCGGCCGGCGCCGACCTGTCACTGTTCGGCACGATCCTGCTCGGCGGCGCGGCGGCCGAACCCGACCTGTTGGAGCGCGCCCGCGCCGCGGGTGGTCGAGTGATCACCACCTACGGCATGAGCGAGACCTGCGGCGGGTGTGTCTACGACGGCGTCCCCTTGGACGGGGTCCGGGTACGGATCGACACCGAGGAGGAGGGCGGCCCCGGACGGATCCTGTTGGGCGGCCCGACCCTGTTGACCGACTACCGCACGCCCCCGGGGACGACGGTCGACCCCGACGTCCTGGCCGACGACGGCAGCGGGCCACGACTGCGCACCAACGACCTGGGCCGGTTCGGGCCCGACGGTCGTCTCCAGGTGCTGGGCCGTGTGGACGAGGTGGTCAACACCGGTGGGCACAAGGTGGTCCCCGGGCAGGTCAACACCATCCTGAGCGAGCATCCGAAGGTCGCCGAGTCGGTGGTGGTGGGCCGTCCCGACCCCGAGTGGGGCGAACGGGTGTGCGCGGTCGTGGTCCCGTCCGACCCCGCCGACCCACCCGTCCTGGACGAACTGCGCTCCCACGTGCGCGAGCGGTTGCCCGCCTACGCCGCGCCTCGGGAGTTGGACGTGCGCGCGAAGCTGCCGATGCTCGCCTCCGGCAAACCGGACCTGGTGGCGCTGCGCCGCCCCGTCCCCTGAACGAGGGGTTCTCCGTCCGGCCCGACAGAACACGAGGACCTGCGGGAATTCGTCCCCCACGCAGCGGCGTTACCGGTAGTACCCGAACCCATGGGACCCTGGCCGCGGCGGGCGCCGTTCTCGGTGCCTCGATCACCCGCCGGCCAGGGTCTCCCGGGAGCGCACAAGGTGTCCTGACCCCTTCGACCACGATCGATCCCGATCAGAACCGAAAAGGTGGGGAACTTCCCAAAGCTCCCTGACGTCTATCCGAGTACCGAGATCTTCGGCCCCCGTTTCCAAGGAGGTCCGCAGTTGGCGGCAGCCGTCGGCTCACCCGCACGCGTCCGCGCGGCCTCTCTCATGTCGGGACGGTCCCGCCCCGGGGTGTCCGAGGGCCGGCATGGCGGCGTCTCCAATACCCGCACCCGCACGCCCACCGCCACTCACGACCCGGTGATCTATGCCACCATCCTCGATATCCAATCGAGACAGGGAACATTTGACTCGCCGACACGTTGGACATATTGGCGCGTCCAGTCGGCGGTGACCCTCCGCCACGTGCCACACGTCTTGGAAGGGAGGGATGTGCCCCGATGACGAGCACCGCCCTAGCAGCCTCCGGCCATTCGGCCCAGGCCCCCGACGGCGCCGCTCCGAAACCGGCCCCCGAGGCCAGTGCGGCCCTGACCGACCTGATCACCCAGGGACGTGCTCAGGGACACCTGTCCCTCTCCGAACTACGTACCGCTTTCTCCGCGGCCGGAGTCACCTCCAGTGACGGCCGCTCCATCCTGCGTGAACTCACCGACCACGGGGTCCGGCTCGCCGACGGGGGCGAGGAGTCCGTGAAGGTGGCCGAACCTGACGCCGAGGACGACGTGCTGGAAAACACTCTCATCGCGACGGTGCCCGACACCGACGAGGCACCCAAGGCCGCATCCGGCAAGGTCGCAACGCGAAAGGGTCCCTCCACCCGGAAGAAGACCCGCACCACGCGACGCACCAAGAAGACCGAGACCACCCAGGCCTCCATCGACCCGGAGACCGGTGAGGCCGACCTCGACGACCAGTCACCCGCCATGGGCGACTCGGTCCACACCTACCTGAAGGCGATCGGGCGGCGCCAGCTGCTCACCGCCGAGCAGGAGGTGGACCTGGCCAAGCGTGTCGAGGCCGGACTCTACGCCGAGTACCGGCTCGGTCAGCACGGCGAGATCGACGAATCCTTCGCCATGGCCGACGCCGAGCGCGAGGAACTCGAATGGGTGGCCGAGGACGGCCGCAAGGCCAAGTCCCACATGCTCGAGGCCAACCTGCGCCTGGTCGTGTCGGTGGCCAAGAAGTACAGCGACCGGGGGATGTCGCTGCTGGACGTGGTCCAGGAGGGCAACCTCGGCCTCATCCGTGCGGTGGAGAAGTTCGACTACACCAAGGGCTTCAAGTTCTCCACCTACGCCATGTGGTGGATTCGCCAGGCCATCCAGCGCGGGTTCGCCGACTCCGCGCGCACCATCCGTCTGCCCGTGCACGTCCTGGAGCTCCTCAGCAAGGTGAGCCGGCTGGAGCGCGACATGCACCAGGCTCTGGGCCGCGAACCCACTCCCGAGGAGCTGGGTCACGAGCTGGACAAGACCCCGACCCAGATCGAGGAGCTGCTGCGGGTCACCCGCCAGCCCATCAGCCTCGACTCGACCATCGGTGAGGACGGCGAGACCCGCATCGGTGACCTCATCGAGGACGTGGACGCCTCGGAGGCCTCCGAGGTGGTCGACCGTCAGCTCATGGCCGACCAGCTGCGCAACGCCCTGTCCGACCTGGAGCCGCGTGAGGCGACCATCATGTCGCTGCGGTTCGGACTGATGGACGGACGCCCGCGCACGCTGGACGAGATCGGCAAGCACCTGGGACTGACCCGCGAGCGCATCCGGCAGCTGGAGAAGCAGTCTCTGGCCAAGCTGCGCCACCCGAGCCGGGCCCAGCAACTGCTGGACTTCGCCAGCTAGGGACCGCGACGGACACACGGGGCCGCCCTCCGCTTCGGAGGACGGCCCCGTCCGTGTGTTCGGGGGCTTGTGCGGGGCGCCGATCGCGGTCTCGGGGAGAACCCCGAGATCCCCCTGGAATCGACCTCGTGTCTTAACACGACCGCGTGCGCGGTGGGACGATGTCGGACATGACGAATCGAGCCCAGGGGAACAAGGACGAGATCGCCGCCGCGTTGCGCGCGAGTCGCGAGCTGGGACCGGAGTACGACGACGCGATCTCCGCTTCCCTGGTGGAGCGGGTCGACGACGCCATCGAGGAGCGCGTCGAACACCACGTCGCCCGTCAGATGGGGGCGAACGAGGCCGGCAAGGGCGTGGCGTCCAACACCGTGCGGATGGTCCTGGCCCTGGTGTGTCTGGGAGTCAGCATCCCGGCCACGGCCATCGCCGCCGCGGTGGCCGGTGGAGCCGGCTCCATCCTCATGGTGTGGCTGGGCCTGATCGGCTTCTACCTGGTCGCGGTGGCGGGTTTGCGCCGCTGACGGCCGAGGCCCGGTGTGAACGCGGGCGGGGCGGGGACCGGTCCGGTCCCCGCCCCGCCTTATTCTCTAGAATCCGCAGGATTGCAGGATCATGTCGTGCGTCTCCGCGGTCCAGTCCAGGGCGTCCGCCAGTCCGGCCTCGTCCCCGTTGTCCAGCTCCTCCAGGATGGCGTCGA
Organism: Nocardiopsis listeri; assembly: GCF_020741345.1. Taxonomy (GTDB): domain Bacteria; phylum Actinomycetota; class Actinomycetes; order Streptosporangiales; family Streptosporangiaceae; genus Nocardiopsis; species Nocardiopsis listeri_A. The sequence continues at coordinate 3,813 of NZ_DYZD01000259.1, read as the reverse complement.
CGGCGTCGGCCCGCTCGGTCGCCACGTCACGCTGGTCGCCGCGGGCGGCCGCCTCCAGACGTTCGACGTCGTCCAGGTGGGCGACCAGTTCGTCGGCGTGCTGGTCCTGGTAGGACACCCCGTCGACGAGGATGTCCTGCTCGATGCTGGACACGGCCATGTCGACCGCGGAGATGTTGGCCTGGATGTCGGCGCAGGCCGCCTCGATCTCGGCCCGATCACCCGAACAGGCGCTCAGTGCCAGCGGCAGAGCCAGGGCACCGGCGACCAGGGACAGAACACGGGAGGTGGTTCGGGGGTGGGACACGGGTGCTGCTCGTTCCTACTCGTGATTTGCGGTGGGGGAAGGATCCGACGGCCGAGCGGGGACCGTACGGGTCACAGGACGGCGAAGACGATGACCAGGGCCAACACCACCACGGCGAACGCCAGGCAGCCGATCGCGGAGGCGATGCCACCGCCTCGGCGGCGCGGGGCGTAACCGTGGCCGTCGTCGTAGTAGTGCCGGTTTCCGCCGTACCAGCGACGCCGGTACCCGGAGGACGGCGCGACCACGTAGGTGGGGTTGGACCGGGTCGTCCGTGAGGGCCTGGCGGCCCTGGGGGTACGCGCCGGCCGGGCCGGGCTACCGCTACGGGAGTTGAAACCGCCGCCGGAGCGAGCGGCGCCGCCACGGGCCGAGCGGCCACTACGTGAGCTGAAGCCGCCACCGGAACCGGAGGAACCACCCGCCCGCCGTCCGCCGAAGCCGCCCGATGAGCGGCCACCGCCGGAGCGACCACCGCCGGAGCGACCTCCGCCCGAACGACCGCCACCGGAGCGTCCTCCTGATGACCGTCCTCCGCCGGATCTCCTGTTCATGGGGCCTCCTTGGGGGATTCGTCCTTGCCGGCGCCGTCAGGGGAACGGCGCCACTACGAGATTAGCCTCTGTCTTCGCAGTTCAGGAGGGATAAGAGCACTTTCGTCCGGTTATGGTCATCACCACTGCGTGATGGAACCACAAGCGCCCAGGGTGCGTCGTGTCGATCGGGGGCCGATACCGAAACCGGCGCCGCCTCCCCCTGGAGCGCCTCAGCCCTCCAGAGCCGCCCGCAGGATCTCGACGGCCTCCTCGTGGTCCAGGCCGACTCTGGTGATGACCTCGGCGTACACCCGTGCCGCGGCGAGCGCTTCGGCGCGTTGGTCGTCCCCGGCCGCCGCCACGAAGGTGCCCGAACGGCCGCGGGTCTCCACCACTCCGGCCTGCTCCAGCTCGCGGTAGGCGCGGGCGACGGTGTTGACGGCGACCGCCAGTTCCCCGGCCAGGGCCCGCACCGTCGGCAACCGGTATCCGACCGGAAGTTCTCCGTTGGCGGCCGCGATCGCGACCAGGGCCCTGATCTGTTCGTAGGGCGGTACCTTCGATGCCGGATCAATGCGGATGAAATCCGCCATGTCCCTTTTCGCTCCCTACGTGGATCGCCTGCTCCCGGCCCGGTCTCGACCGGGCACGCCACCCCAACCTATCGCCCACCGATAGACCACGTGAGGCGGCCACACGGGCCCCGAGCCCACGAGCGGGGCGAGGGGCCCGTGAAGGCCATCCGATCAGACCACGCTGCGCGGCACGCGCTGGATGCCGTGCAGGCGGTGGGTCTCGCGTTCGGTGAGCAGACGCTCGGCGATCTGTGTGGCCTGCTTGACATCGGGGCGGGCCAGACGCTTGCGACGCTGGATGCGGTCGACGTACCCCTTGGGGCCGACGAGGACGCGCTCGTGCGCGTAGGCCGCGCGCATGGCGTCGGTGAGCGCGGTGTCCAGGGCCAACCCGCGGTCACGGAGCTCCTCCACGGGAGCGTTGTGCTGATGGGCCGAGTCCAAGGCGTCCTCGGTCTCGGACACGCTCTTGAGAAGCTCGGGCAGTCGGTCGGCCAGCTCCTGGTCACGAGCGAGCCTCTCGCGTGCCTGGGTCCTGTCCTGCTTGGGAACTCGCATCTTGCGCTCTCCATCGGGCGTAACATCGGCGGTCTCGTCGCAACTCTAGGGGTGACGAGGATCATCCTGCGACCCGGGATGCGGGTCGGTGCGGGCGTTCACCGACCGGACCTGTCACCTTACTCAGTAGATCCCCATGAGCCCCCGGAGGAACCCGTGGTCAGTAGGAACAACGCAGGGCTCAGCCGCGAACTCATCATCGTGGAGGCCCTGCACATCATCGCCGGTCGTGGCCTGGGCGGCCTGTCCATGCGCCGGCTGGGCGACGCCCTGGAGGTGGAGGCCATGGCGATCTACCATCACTTCCCCAGGGGCAAGGAACAACTGTTCAACGCCATCGCCGCCTATGTCACCACCGCTCGGGTGGTGAGCGGTCTGACCGAGGGCCAAGGGCCCGAGGAAGAGGAGCTGCCCGCCTCCGGGATCGACGAGGAGGACCCGGACCAGGTCGAGAACCTGCCCTGGGACCGTCGGATCACGGCGTGGGCCGAGGCCTACCGCGCCCGGCTCCTGACCTACTCGGGCGCCATGTCGCTGCTGATGCACCGAGCACCGTTGACCTTGGCCGAGCAACGCACGGTCGCCATGCTGGACGCGGCCCTGGAGGAGGCCGGGCTGTCCGGGGACGACGTGGCCCGGGGGCGTGACTCCCTGTTCTCGTACTGCCTGGGTTCCGTCGGACACCAGGTGCGCCACGAAGGCCGTGATGACTCCCCCGGGGAGGTCGAGGCCCTGGCCCGATTCCTCTTCGGTCTGCGGGCGCTTCTGCGGGGGCTCGCCACCTCCTGACCGGACCGACCCGCGTTCTGTGCTCCCCCGTCACCGTTCAGCCGGCGGCACGCTGTCGCACGCGTTCGGCGCGCAGCCTGCGGGCCTCTTCCGGGTCCAGGACCGGAGCGGCGGTGAGCAACTGCTTGGTGTAGTCGCTCTGCGGGTTCTCGTAGATGCTGTCGCTGTCGCCCATCTCCACGACCTCGCCCTTGCGCATGACCGCGACGCGGTCACTGACCTGACGCACCACCGCCAGGTCGTGGGCCACGAAGATGTAGGTCAGGCCGAAGTCGTCCTGTAGCTCCGAGAGCAGCCGCAGCACCTGGTCCTGCGTGGACACGTCCAGCGCGGAGACCGGCTCGTCGCAGATGATCAGCTTGGGCTTGAGGATCAGCGCGCGGGCGATGGCGATGCGCTGACGCTGGCCACCGGAGAACGCGTGCGGGAACCGGTTGTAGTGGTTGGGCTCCAGGCCCACCCGCTCCAACAGGTCCTGCACCTGGGCGCGGATCTTCTTGCCGTCCCGTTCACCCTGCACCTTCAACGCGGTGCCGATGCTCTCACCGATGGTCAGACGCGGGTTCAGCGAGGAGTAGGGGTTCTGGAACACCATCTGCACGTCGCGGCGGAGCGGTCGCAGCTCACGCTCGCGCATGTGGGTGATGTCCTGGCCCTCGAAGTGGATCGATCCCTTCGTGGGCTCCAGCAGACGCATGATCATGCGCGAGACCGTGCTCTTGCCCGAGCCGGACTCGCCCACGATGCCGAGGGTCTCGCCCTTGTACAGGTCGAAGCTCACACCCTTGACCGCCCAGAAGTCGCTGGAGCGGCCCCACATACCCCCACGGACCCTGAAGCTCTGGGCGATGTCGCGCACGCTCAGCAGCGGATCACCCTCACCGGTGGCGGGGGTGAAGGCCGCGAAGTCACCGGGCTTGGTGACGGTGCCCTCGCGCTTGTCCCGATCGATACGGTCGGCGCGGTCCTGGGCCCGACGCTGGGCCCGGGAGACCTCCACGCGCGGCACCGCGTCCAACAGCGCCTGGGTGTAGGGGTGTTCGGGCTT
>NZ_DYZD01000258.1 GCF_020741345.1 Nocardiopsis listeri | reverse complement strand
GGCCCGGGCCGCCATAGGAACCCGGGGAGGTCGGGGTCGGGGGCGGAGTGGGCACGGCGGTGGGGTCGACGGTCACCGCGACCCGGATCTCCCTCCCCAGGTGTGCGGAGAGCGCCTTGCTGATGGCCGGGTAGAGACGGCTCTCCAGGACCTTTTTCGTGAACTCGTTGGGTGCCGCGATCAGCGCGGTGTCCTCGATCAGGCCGAGTGGACGGGTTTGAGGCAGCCAGGCGCGCTGGTGAGCGGGGAGGGCGTCGTTGTCGATCCCGTCCAACACGCTCGACCAGACCATTGCGAGGTTGACCTGTGCGTCAGCCAAGGTGACCTGCCATGGTTGCTGTCCCTTCGATGCGAATCTATTCGGGTGGGTTGCTCGGAGGCGTTGAGGGGACGGGGGAGTGGGTGTTGCGCGTCACTTCCGTGCGTGGGTCCGGGGGCCACGGCTTCCATTGTCCTCCCCTGGGGGAGGTGCCGGGGCAGGACCTCCCCCAGGGAACCGGACTTCCGGTCTGGAACCACCCTGTGGACAACTCGTTCGACGGTGAGTCGCCAAGGCTTTGACTACCTTCCGGTATCCACAGGTTCTGACAGTTGTCCACACGTTGTGCACAGGTTTATCCACAGGATGACAGCCAGTCGTGCACAACTGAAAGTTATCCACAATCCGCAGGTCAGGGTGTGTGTATGGCGTCTGTCTGTAGGATTTTCGAGCTTCTGGGGGCTGCCGACGGCAAGTTATCCACAGGCTGAGGTTATCCACAGACTCCCTCCCCTGTGGAACTCTCCCGCCCTGTGGACGACGACTTGTCCACAGGCTGGCGGCCGGCCGGTGGCAGGTGGCCCCGACACCGACCCGGGTGCCCCGTCCAGGCGGGTGAGGACCGGCGATGACTGGTCTGATTTGACCTCGACCCGACCAGGTCGTATCTTCTTTATGCTTATGCCGTTGATTCTGCCTGCGCTCGTGTGTGTTCATCCGCACGACGTCGCGGCCACGGCAAACGCACCGTAAGGCCCCGCATATCATGGGGGGTCGTCGTAGCATTTTCCTGACACGCCCCTGGAGCCAGTAGTGAGCAAGCGTACGTTTCAGCCGAACAACCGGCGTCGCGCGAAGGTCCACGGCTTCCGGCTGCGCATGCGTACGCGCGCCGGTCGCGCCATCATCGCCTCGCGTCGTCGCAAGGGACGCTCCGCGCTGACCGTGAGCCACTAGGCCACGCGAAGCCTCAAGTCTTCACTGGGACCGTCCGGCCTTCTCGCCGGCCGGTCCCTTTGTCGTGTGGCACACGGGCCGTTCCGAGTGTGAGGCCCGCTGCTGCCCGCCCCTCTCCCGGAGGAACGCCGATGTTGTCGCCACGGAACCGGATGCGTCACAGCGCCGAGTTCGGATCGGTCATGCGTTCGGGGCGACGCGCTTCGAGCGACGCCCTGGGCGTGGTCTACCTCGCCCCGAAGCGTCCCGACGCCGTGGAGATCTCCGAACAGGCGGATCCGCCACGGATCGGTTTCGTCGTGAGCAAGGCGGTCGGGGGAGCGGTGGTGCGCAAGCGCGTACAGCGCAGGCTGCGCCACCTGATGCGGGAACGATTGGGCATTCTGCCAAACGGTAGCCTGCTGGTAGTACGTGCCAAACCTCTCGCCGCCCAGCTGCGCCAGGAGGACCTGGCGGTACGACTCGACAACGCGATCGCCGCGGCCCAGCGACCCCGTGGGGCCTCGCGAGGCAGGGGTGGCCGTGGTGGGCGAAAGCCCGCCAAGAGCGACCCCGCGATCAGCGGAACAGACGGGAACCGCCGCCCCGACGAGGGCGCAGAACGGTGGACGAGCCGATGACCGAGCACAGACCGACGGCGTTCGCGCGTCTGTGGATCCTGCCGATCCGCGGGTACCAGCGTTTCATCAGCCCGCTCTTTCCACCGGTCTGTCGCTTCTATCCTTCGTGCAGTGCGTACGCCGTCGAGGCGCTGCGCGTGCACGGAGCGTTGTACGGGTGGTGGCTCGCCGTCAGGCGTATCGCCCGTTGTCATCCCTTCAACCCCGGAGGACTTGATCCGGTTCCGCCGCCCCGAGGGCGCCGGAACGAAGAGTCCGAGGAATCTACGGGCGGAACCGGGCAGACCGGCACCGCTTCCGGGGACCAGTAGCTGAACCGAATCACCGAGGAGTTGGCCGGTGCTCGACTGGCTTTACAACATCATCGGCCACGTGTTGGTCTGGATCCACTCGGGTCTGGCCCTCGTTGGTCTGGACCCCGACAGTGGGTGGGCCTGGGGCCTGTCCATCGTGCTGCTGACCGCCATCATGCGTCTACTGATGGTGCCGTTGTTCGTCAAACAGATGAACACGCAGCGCAAGATGCAGGAAGTGCAACCGAAGATCGCCAAGCTTCGGGAGCGCTACAAGCACGACAAGGAGCGACTCCAGCGGGAGTCGATGAAGCTGTACCAGGAGAGCGGCACCAACCCCATCATGGGCTGCCTCCCGTTGCTGCTCCAGATGCCGGTGTTCTTCTCCTTGTTCAGCGTGCTGCGCGGTGTGGCCGAGGGCAAGGTGCAGTTCGGCTTCACCCAGGAGCTGGTCGACAGCGCCCGTGAGGCGCTGATCTTCCACGCGCCCGTCGCGGCCCAGTTCAACACCTCGCCCGAGGACCTCGAGGCGTTGGGGGCCACCGACCCCATCATGGCGAAGATCGTCATCGCCATCGCCTGTGTGCTGATGGGCACGACGACGTTCCTGACCATGCGTCAGAGCATCAAGCGGAGCATCGCGCAGCAGCCCGACAACCCGATGATGCAGACCCAGAAGATCATGATGTACATGGCGCCCCTCTTCGGGCTCTTCGGTCTCATGATGCCGATCGGTGTTCTGGTCTACTGGGTGACCTCCAACGTGTGGACCATGGTGCAGCAGCACTTCCTGTACCGGAACCAGCCGGCTCCGGGTGAGGCCGCCCCGGCCGCGCAGGGCAACCCCACCAAGGGTTCGGCCAAGGGCATGCTCGGGCGCAAGAAGGCCCCCGAAACCGCTCCGGAGCCGACGGAACAGCCTAAGATCGAACGCAAGCAGCCGAAGAAGCAGTCGCGCTCCAAGCGCACCGGCGGGTCCAGCTAGGGCCCCCTGTTTCGTGTCGGCCGCGGCGATTTTCGAGTGCGCAGGCGACAATGCCCCTGAGGCGTACGACGGCCAGGGACCGACGGATATGAGGAGACGGGAACGCTGTGGGACGTAGCGAGGAAGAGAACGGCGGTGTAGCGGTGGCCCAGGCACCCGAGGCCGGAATCGACATCGAGGCCCTGGAGAACGAGGGCGACATCGCCGCGGACTACATCGAGGGTCTCCTCGACATCGCGGACTTCGACGGCGACATCGACATGGACGTCGAGGGCGACCGCGCGATGGTCTCGGTCGTCGGCGCCACCCTGGAGGAGCTGATCGGTGAGGAGGGGGAGGTCCTGGAAGCACTTCAGGAGCTGACCCGTCTCGCCGTGCACCGGGCGACCGGCGAGCGTAGTCGGCTCATGCTGGACATCGGTGGATACCGGGAGGGTCGCCGCAAGGTGCTCTTCCAGATCGGCACCGACGCGGCGAACAAGGTCAAGGAGTCCGGCGAGTCCTATTCGCTGGAGCCGATGACCCCGTTCGAGCGCAAGGTCGTGCACGACGCGGTCGCGGCCGCCGGTCTGCGCAGTGAGTCGGAGGGCGAGGAGCCCAACCGCTACGTGGTGGTGCGTCCGGCGGACTGACCGGTAGCGGCATCCTCGGGGGCGGTGTTTCACGTGAAACACCGCCCCCGACGTATGTCCGGGGGAGGCCTCCCCCGGACCCCCTCAGG
>NZ_DYZD01000257.1 GCF_020741345.1 Nocardiopsis listeri | reverse complement strand
TTGAGGCGTGCGGTGCGGGCGGCAACAATCACGCGGCGGGGAAGGAGGAAGAACCCACCCCCACCCCGCCCGACAACCCCAAGAGCCAAAAACCCCAGGCGCCCCACCCTCACGCCAAAGTGAATCGTTTTAAACCCGCACCGAACCAAGATCGTAACCGATACATGTACAACCTTCAGTTCAGCCGGCTCAGCGAACTCAGCCCAACTCAGGCCCGATGCGCGGCCGTCGAACCGCGTAGCACGATCTCGGGGGTGAAGAGCCGGCGCTCGTGCCTGTGGTCGGGGTTGTCGAAGTGCTCCCGAAGCAGACTCATCGCCGTGCGCCCCAGTTTGTACTTGGGCTGGGCGACCGTGGTGAGCCCGGGGTGCACGAGGGCGGCGACGTCGATGTCGTCGTAGCCCATCACCGAGATGTCTTCGGGGGCGCGCAGGCCACGCCGCCCGAGGCCCTTGCGGAATCCCAGGGCGAGCTGGTCGTTGGCGCAGAACACGGCGGTGGAACGCTGGCGTGGCCCGCCGGCCAGGACGGAGTCCACGGCCTTCTCGCCCTGTTCGGGGTTGAGTTGGGGCACGTGCACCAGGTCGAGGGCCGTATCCGGATCCAGGCCCGCCTCGGTGACGGCTTGGAGCAGGCCCTGGTGGCGGCGGTGGACCTGGTCGATGGAGAAGGGGCCGGTCAGGAACGCGATCCGTTCGTGGCCGAGTCCGATGAGGTGGCGACCGGCGGCCAGCCCGCCGGCCTCGTTGTCGACGCTGACGCTGCATCCTTCCTCGATGGGCACGTCGCCGCGGTCGAGTGCGACCCAGGGGATCCCTTGCTTGCTCAGCCAGCGAAGGTCGGACAGGTCGTCGTCGATGGGCATGACGACCGCGCCGGCGGCGCGCTGTCCGGCGAGCAGGCGCAGGTTGCGCTCCTGGCGGCTGTGCTCCTCGGCGGAGTTGAGCAGCAGCACCGCCAGGCCGGACTCCACCGCCTCGTCCTCGACCCCGCGCGCGACCTCTGTGAAGTAGGGGTTGGTCACGTCCAAGACCAGCAGTCCCACGCAGTCGCTGCGCCCGGACCGCAGGTTGCTGCCGGAGGAGTTGCGCACGTAGTCGAGTTCGCGGATGGCGGCCTCGACGCGTTCCCTGGTCTCCGTCGCCACCCGTTCGGGGCGGTTGAGGACGTTGGACACGGTCCCGGGCGAGACCCCAGCATGCTTTGCGACCTGGGTGATGCCGACGGAACGCCGGGTCGCGGTGGGGTTCGGGTTCTCGGGCACGTGCGGTACTCCCAGCCTGGAGGGTGCGCTCATGGTCACACCGTGATTGAAACGTGTCAATGCCAATCGTACAAGTGGCTCAGGGCTGAGGGGCGCTCTTCTCCGTGCAGGGCGGGGTCGTAGGCGATCCACACCCATTATCAGGATGTTTCCCGGATGCCTTGACGGCTGTCTGTGGCCTAATTAACATCACCCTCATCTTAAAACGTTTTGTCCACCGCCCTCTTCCACGTATCGATCCCTCCCGCGTATCGACCTCGACGCGAGTCCTCAACGGAAGGAGGACAGCATGGCGGTTCGAGGCCCCACGGGTCCGCCCGTCCTCTCCCTCGCCGACGTGAGCAAGGCCTTCGGCAGCGTCCGCGCCCTTCGGGACATGTCCCTCGAACTCCACTCGGGCGAGATCCACGCCCTCGTCGGGGAGAACGGGGCCGGTAAGTCCACCCTCGTCAAGACCCTGGCCGGGGTGCATCGTCCCGACGACGGCCACGTTCTGGTCGACGGCGCACCCGTCGAGTTCGCCGCACCCGTCGACGCCCAACGGGCCGGAGTCGCGGTCATCTATCAGGAACCCACCCTCTTTCCGGACCTGTCGGTCACCGAGAACATCTTCGTCGGCCGCCAGCCCCGCACCCGTTGGGGCACCGTCGACAAGACCCGCATGCGGCGCCTTACCGGGGAGGCCTTCACCCGTCTGGGTGTGGAGGTCGACCCCGAACGCCCCGCGCGCGGACTCTCCATCGCCGACCAGCAACTCGTGGAGATCGCCAAGGCCATCACCCGCGACGCCCGGGTCCTGATCATGGACGAACCCACCGCCGCGCTGTCCGGGGTGGAGGCCGAACGCCTGTTCCGGGTCGCCCGGTCCCTGCGCGACGCCGGAGCGGCTCTGCTGTTCATCTCCCACCGGTTCGAGGAGGTGTTCGCCCTCAGCGACCGGGTCACGGTCGTGCGCGATGGGGCCTTCGTCTCCTGCGACCCCACCGACGACCTGGAGGTGGACACCGTGGTGCGCCGCATGGTCGGCCGCGACGTCGACGACCTCTACCCCAAGCAGGAAACGACCATCGGTGAGACAGTCCTGGAGGTGGAGGGACTCACCCGTCAGGGGGTCTTCGCCGACGTCTCCTTCACGGTGCGCGCCGGCGAGATCGTCGCGCTGGCCGGGCTGGTGGGCGCCGGGCGGAGCGAGGTCGTACGCGCCGTGTACGGGGTGGACCGCTACGACCTGGGCACGGTCCGGGTGCACGGTCGAGTGCTTCCCGCGGGTCGGCCCAAGGCCGCCATGGCCGCCCGCATGGCCCTGGTCCCCGAGGACCGCCGCCGGCAGGGGCTGGTCATGGAGTCCTCCATCGCCCGCAACGCCACCGCCACCCGCCGTCGCCCGCTCAGCCGCGCCGGTCTGCTGACCTCGCGGGCGGAGAACGAGGCGGCCCACCACTGGGGCGAGCGTTTGCACCTGAAGTTCGGCGACCTGGCGGACATGGTCTCCACCCTGTCCGGCGGCAACCAGCAAAAGGTCGTCCTGGCCAAGTGGCTGTCCACCGAACCGCGGATCCTGTTCGTCGACGAACCCACCCGCGGGATCGACGTGGGCACCAAGGCCGAGGTCCACCGCCTGCTCACCACCCTGGCAGGGGAGGGCGTGGCCGTGGTGATGGTCTCCAGCGAACTCCCCGAGGTCCTGGGCATGGCCGACCGTGTCCTGGTGATGCACGAGGGCCGACTCACCACCGAACTCGACCGATCCGAGGCCACCGAGGAGTCCGTCATGTACGCGGCCACCGGAACGACCGCGGGGAAGGGGACGACGTGACGGTGACCGACACCCACACCGACGCCCCGGCCGTGTCCGCCACGACCGGGCGCGTCCGGCGCACCCGCAGGGTCCGTGAACTCGGCGTGCTCCTGGCCGTGGTCCTGCTCATCGCCGCCACGTGGCTGAACAACCCCGGGTTCCTCTCCAGTCAGGGCGTGCGCGACCTCTTCCTCGGCGCGACCGTGTTGTCGGTCCTGGCCGTGGGTCAGGCGCTGGTCCTGATCACCAAGAACGTCGACCTGTCGGTCGGTTCGGTGATGGGCCTGTCGGCCTTCGGGGCCGGCACCCTCTTCGTCGCCTTCCCCGGGCTCCCCGTCCCCGCGGTGCTCATCGCCGGTGTGGCCCTTGGCGCCCTGTGCGGTCTGGTGAACGGTTTCCTCGTCACCTTCGCCCAGGTGCCCGCGCTGGTCGTCACCCTGGGCACGCTCTACGCCTTCCGTGGGCTCGGCCACTGGTGGGCCGACGGTGGCCAGGTCAACGCCCACGACATGCCCTCCGCCTTCCTGGGACTGGGCCGGTCGAGTCTCCTGGGCGTGCCGTTGCCCGCCGCCGTGGCCATCGTCGTGGTCGTCGGTGTGGGCCTGTTCCTGTCCCACTACTGCTCGGGCCGCGAACTGTACGCCATCGGCTCCAACGTCGAGGCGGCCCGCCTGTCCGGCATTCCCGTGGGCCGCCGGGTCCTGGCGGCCTTCGTCGCCAACGGCGCCCTGGCCGGTCTGGCCGGGGTCCTCTTCGCCGCCCGCTACGGCACCGTCGACTCCACCGTCGGTTTCGGTATGGAGTTGCAGGTGGTGGCCGCCGCCGTCGTGGGCGGCGTGGCCATCGCCGGGGGAGTGGGCACCGTCTACGGCGCGGCCCTGGGCGCCATCCTGCTCACCACCATCACCGCCGCTCTGCCCATCTGGCGGATCGACCAGTTCTGGCACCAGGCCGTCGTCGGTGCGCTCATCCTGGCCGCCATCGGCCTGGATCGACTGCTGGCGCTGCGCTCGGCGCGCAGGCTTCGAGGAGGTCCCCGTGGCTCCTGACACCATCGCCCCTTCCCCGGCCCCCGGAAGGTTCAGAACCCTGCTGTCGGCCCGTGAGGCCCCCGTGGTCGGCGCGTTGGTGGTGGCGCTGTTGTGCGCGTCGATGTTCGTCGACGTGTTCGCCACCGGTCGCAACACGAGCTTCCTGTTGTTGAGCGTGGCCGCCATCGCGCTCATGGCCCTGCCGATGACCCTCATCGTCATCACCGGGGAGATCGACCTGTCGGTGGCCTCCACCCTGGCCCTGACCAGCGCGACCCTGGGTGTGCTGTGGGAGTCCGGTGTGCCGATCGAAACGGCCCTGGTGATCTGCCCGGTGGTCGGCGCCCTGCTCGGCGCCTTCAACGGGGTACTGGTCACCGTGATGGGGCTGCCCTCCCTGGCGGTCACCATCGGCACCATGGCCCTGTACCGGGGTCTGGCCTACGTGCTGCTCGGGGATCGGGCCGTGGCCGGCTACCCGCAGAACTGGGTGAGCGGGGCTCGCGCACCCTTCCCCGGAGTCGAGGGCCTGCCCTGGATCGCGGTGGCGATCCTCGTGCTCGCCCTACTGTTCGCGGTGTTCCTGCACGCCACCGGCACCGGTCGCTCCCTGTTCGACATCGGCAACAACGACGAGGCCGCCCGCTTCTCCGGGGTGTCGGTGAGGTGGACGAAGTTCTGGCTGTTCACGCTCAGCGGCGTGGTCGCCTCCTCGGCGGGGCTCTTTTGGACCCTGCAGTACGGCACCTCACGCGCCGACACCGCCTTCGGCCTGGAACTGCAGGTCGTGGCCGCCGTCCTGCTCGGCGGGGTGTCCATCTTCGGCGGGGTCGGTTCGATCCTGGGGGTGATGAGCGGAGTGCTGCTGCTCGGTGTCCTGCGCAACGCCCTGCAGTTGTTCGGCGTCAGCAGCGACGTCCTGCTCATCGTCACCGGCGCGATCCTCATCGCCTCCGTCGTCACACCCAACCTCGTGGCCCGGGTCCGCTCCCGGCGCGCACGCCCACTCGAATCCCGTACCCCCGAGGGAGACACACCATGATCGACCCCCGACGCCACCTGTTCCTCGCCGCGACCGCGGCGGTGATGCTGCTGGCCACCGCCTGTGGCGGCACCACCATCGACGACGTCCAGGACGAGGGCGCCCAAGGGCCCACGGGAACCGCCGACCCGGACGCGGAGATCCCCGAGGGTCTGGCCATCGACTTCCTGCCCAAGCAGCTCAACAACCCGTTCTTCGACCTGGTCGACGCCGGGGGGCGGGAAGCGGTCGAGGAAGTGGGCGGTGTGGCCACCGAACGGGGCGGTACCGAGGCCACCGCCGACTCCCAGGTGGAGTACATCAACGCCGCCAGCCAGGCCGGCAGCGACGTCATCGTCATCGCCGCCAACGACCCCGACGCCGTGTGCCCGTCCCTGAACGAGGCGCGCGACAACGGTGCGGTCATCGTGGGTTACGACTCCAACGCCAACTGCACCGACGTGTTCGTCAACCAGTCCACCGACCAGCTCATCGGGCAGACCCTGGTGGACATGGTCGAGCAACAGCTCGACGGCGAGGGCACCTTCGCGGTCCTTTCGGCCACGCCCAACGCCACCAACCAGAACGCGTGGATCGAGGAGATGGAGCAGATCCTGCAGGAGGACGCGTACGCCGACCTGGAACTGGTGGACACCGTCTACGGTAACGACGACGACCTGGAGTCCTTCCAGGAGATGCAGGGGCTGATGCAGTCCCACCCGGACCTGGACGCGGTCGTCTCGCCCACCACCGTCGGCCTGGCCGCCGCGGCCCGCTACGTCAGCGACTCCGAGTACCGGGGCGAACTGGTGGTGACGGGCCTGGGCACGCCCAACCAGATGCGCGAGTTCGTGCACGACGGCACGGTCGGCGGGTTCGCGCTGTGGAACCCGCACGAGCTGGGCTACCTGGCCGGGTACACCGGTGCCGCGCTCAAGGCCGGGCAGATCACGGGTGCGCAGGGGGAGACCTTCACCGCCGGAGAACTGGGCGAGTTCACGTTCGAGACCGACGGTGAGGTCGTGCTGGGCCCGCCGCTGGTCTTCGACGCCGACAACGTCGACGACTTCGACTTCTGACCCGAAGGGGGACGCGTGCGACGAGTGTGTTTCGTGTTGAAGGTGCGCGAGGACCGGTTGGCGGAGTACCGCAGGCGCCACGCCGAAGTGTGGCCGCAGATGCGTCGGGCCCTGTCGGAGAGCGGTTGGCACAACTACTCGCTGTTCGCCGACGAACGGGGCATGGTGATCGGTTACCTGGAGACCGAGGACTTCGAAGCGGCCCGTGAGGCCATGGCCCGGACCGAGGTCAACGCCCGCTGGCAGGCGGAGATGGAGCCCTTCTTCGAGGGCCTGGACGGACGCCCCGACGAGGGGATGATCCCCCTGACCGAGATCTTCCATCTGCCCTAGAGGGC
>NZ_DYZD01000256.1 GCF_020741345.1 Nocardiopsis listeri | reverse complement strand
CGGAAGGCCTCATTCGGGGGGCGCAGGGACGACCGTCCAGACGCTGCCGCGGAAATCCCAGGAACCGGTGGGGGGCTCCATGAGCGTACTCGGGTCCATGTCGGCGATGACGTGGAAGTCGCGTTCGGCCTCCTCGCCGTCGGCGACCTCGTCCAGCAGGTTCCACTCCGGCGCGGCGAGCACGGGGGTGCGGTCCCGTTCGTAGACGGCGCTCACCACGCGGTCCACCGATTCCTCGTCGGGAACGTCCATGGCGGCGGTGGGCGCACCGCACACGTTGCGGAACAACGGCATGTAGGCGCCGGCCATCCCCGAGTCCACCACGATGACCGAGGCGTCCTCCGGTAGTGACGCGCACAGGCGTTCGGTCGCCGCGACCGTTCCGACGTCCTGCCGGTACCCCATGATCCCGGCCGCGGAGGTGACCAGGGTGGGGCCGAGCATGGCGACGGCCGCCCCCGCGGCCACCACCGTCGGAAGCGAGCGGGCGAGCGGGCCGCTGCGACCGTACCGGACGGACCGTTCGCAGTAGCGGGTGAGCCAGGCCAGGAACCACAGCGCGAACAGGATGAAGGCCGGTATGACCAGCACGATCAGTCGGCGGCTGGCCCAGGGGTGGTCCGGCGTGATGGCGGGACGCAGCAGGGTCGTGGCGACCGTCCACACGAGCAGCATCGCGGGCAACGACCACTGCGGGTCGCGACGGAGGGTGAGTCGGCGCAGCACCAGGGCGACCCCGAGGGCCGCGAACATCACGGTGCCCAGGCCCACGTACCAGCCCACCCAGTACAGGCTCATGTCGTAGTAGGTGCGGCTGCCCTCGATCGGCAGTCCCTCCGTCTGCTGGACCGCGGCGACCCACTGGTCGGTGAAGTCGCTGCCGTGACCGTAGTCCGGCCACAGCAACGGTCTGATCGCGAAACCGACCATGACCAGGATCGCGAGCAGTCCGACCGCGTTCGGCAGCCACCGCACCCGTTCGGTGTGGGGCGGTCCGTACCGCCAGAGCGCGGCGGTGAGGACGACGGTGAGGAAGATGACGACCGCGCTGATGAGCAGCAGCGGGTTCATCGAATCCGACAGGTACTCCAGGTAGGGCAGCGAGTAGCCGTACCCCGCGACCAGCCCGTAGACCACACCCACGACGAGCCCGCCGAGCAGGGGCAGGGCCTGGCCGCGCCGGGCCACCAGCAACAGTCCGACGAAACCGATCACCGGCAGCAGATCGCGGATGGCGTCGATGCGCACCAACGCCCCGAGGCCGAGCGCCACCCCGGCGATCGCGGCGAGCGTGTGACCCGTGCCCCACCTGTCGGTGAGGGCGCGTCTTCGGCTCAGGGCGTCGAACGCGAGGACCAGACCGCCCAGGAGCAGGATCTGGGCGAGCGGCTCACTGTAGGTGAACCTGCTGACCCACTGTTGGGGCAGGCAGACCGCCAGGACCAGCGCGGCCAGGGGCGCCCAGCGCGCACCGACCAGGCGGGCGGTGAGACCGGCGAAGGTGAGGACGCCGAGCGCGCCGAGGATCGGGGTGGTGACGAGCATGCCGTCGAGCCCGCCCAGCCAGTAGCCGATCGACAGCACCAGGGGGGCGCCCGCCATGAACTGTGGCCAGATGACGTCGTCGCGCTCGTAGTGGGCCAGGCTCTGGTAGTTGAGCGCCGGATCGTCACCGGCGATGAGTTCGCGCTGCTGCGGGATGGGCAGGAACCCGTTCTCCGCGATCCACGACGTGTACATGGCGTAGGAGGCGGGATCGCGTCGGATCACCAACGTCTCGGCGTGGTAGGCGATCTGGACCGCGGCGAAGGCGACCGTGATGAGCAGCACCGCCACCACCGGCCACCACGAGAGGTGGTCCTCGTCGAGGTCGGGGATCAGGCGGGGCGACAGCGCGCAGGCCACCAGCACCGCGGGCGCCCCCAGAAGGAGCCCGAGCAGCGGGGTGAACCAGCCCGCGACCAGCAGGGGGAAGGCTACGAGGAGCCAGGCCGAGAGGGCGATCGCGGGGAGCGCGGTCACACGGGCGAGGAACCGTCCGGGAAGCAAGCGCATGGGGCAACTCTGGCAGTTCCCGCACCGGTACGCACACCGACGCCGCCCTCACACCTCCTTCCTCACGGGCCGTGACGTCGGCCGTGGTCGTCCTCCGCTCCCCCGGGGCTCCTACCATGAGGGCCATGTCCGATTCTCCCGCGCCGCTGTGGCGCGCTCTCGTCTCAGCCGATCCCGCCCGCCCGTTCGTGACCTCCTACGACGATCTCGGGGACCGGGTGGAGTTGTCCCGGGCCACCCTGGACAACTGGGTCTCCAAGACCTCGAACATGCTGGTGGACGGCTTCGGTACCCAGCCGGGCGACCGGGTGGCGGTGGCGTTGCCGCCGCACTGGCAGTCGTTGGCGTGGCTGCTGTCCTGCTGGTCGGTGGGTGCGTCGGCGGTGCTGGACGGATCAGGCGACGTGGCCCCGAACACCGAGGTGGCGGTGGCCGGCCCCGATCACCTGTCGGCGGCTCAGGACAGCGGTGCGGAGGAGGTCGTGGGCACCTCCCTCGATTCCTTGGGGATGCCGCTCAAGGAGGTGCCGGCGATGGTCACCGACTACACCGTGGAGGTGCGCGGGCACGGCGACCACTTCCAGCCCTATCCCGTCGATGCCGGCGAGACCGCGTTGGAGGTGGGTGAGCGGGCGCTGACCGGTGCCGAGGTGGTGGCGGCGGGCCGGGCCCGCGCCGAGGCCTGGGGGCTGGCCGAGGGTGACCGGATGGCCGTGGTGGTCGCCTCCGACGCCCCGTTGACTGCCCTGGGCGAGGACCTGTCGGTGCTCACCGCCGCGATCGTCTCCGGCGTTCCGCTGGTGTTGACCCCCGCCCCGGCCGCCGGCGAGGAGGAGCGATTCCTCAAGCGGTTGGGGACCGAACGGGTGAGCGTGGTGTACGGACGGGTTCCCGAGGGCGACGCGTCCTTCCGGCGGGTGGACTGAGCGGACCACCGCGACGGTTCAGACCACCAGGTCATGGCCGGGGTCGCGGCCCTTGGCGCGTTCGCGGTCGCCGCGTTCCTTGTCGGCACGGGCGGCCTCACGGGCCGTCCGTTCCTCGCGGGCGATCCGCTCCATCTCGGCGCGGTACTGATCGGCGGCCTGGGCGCTGTGGTCGGGGTGCATGGGGGTCTCCGGGGGTTCATCGGCCGGGGGTCGTTCCCCCGGCTGATCCCAGACTCGGTCTAAGGACCCCGACGGCACATCGGAAGACCTCATCGAAGCGCGAGGCCGCGGCCCCCTTAGACGGGTCGGCCGCGGCCTCGCGGGTGCCTCAGATCGCCCGTGCCCTCCTTAGACGAAGGAGCGCGCGGCGCGGGTGCGCCGGTGCTCAGGACTCACGGTAGTAGGGGTCCAGGGCGGCGCCCTCGCGACGTTCCCGGTCGTAGGTGTACACCTCACGACCGCCGACGAACACGCGCAGGGCGCGGCTCATGATGTCGAGCGGGTCGCCGGACCAGACCACCACGTCGGCGTCCAGACCGGGCCTGAGGGAGCCCACCCGGTCGTCCAGGCCCATGATCTCGGCGGGGTTGAGGGTCAGGGCGCGGATCGCGGCGTCGCGGTCCATCCCCTCCTTCACGCACAGGATCGCCTGGTAGACGAGGAACTCCACCGGGATGACCGGGGCGTCGGTGGTGAGGGCGACCTTGACGCCCGCGCGGTCCAGGATGCCGGGGTTGGCCAGGGTCCGGTTGCCGACCTCCACCTTGGAACGGGAGGTCATCAGCGGGCCGGTGATGACGGGGATGTCGCGCGCGGCGATCTCGTCGGCCAGCAGGTGGCCCTCGGTGCAGTGGTTGATGATGAGTCGGTATCCGAACTCGTCGGCCAGACGCATCGCGGTGTGCATGTCGTCGGCGCGGTGCACGTGCTGGCACCAGGGAACCTCGCCGTCCAGCACCTGGACCAGGGTCTCCAGCGTGTTGTCACGGTCGAAGGGCTTGCCCTCCTCCGCGGCGTGGTCCCGCTTGGCCTTGTAGTCCTGGGCCTTGGTGAAGGCGTCGCGGATGACCGCGGCCACGCCCTGACGGGTGGAGGGGAGCGTGTCCTTGTTGCCGTAGACGCGTTTGGGGTTCTCGCCGAGGGCGCTCTTGACGCTGGCGGGTTCCTTGAGCAGACGGTCCTCGACGCTGCGACCCCACATCTTGATGGCGACGGTGCGGCCGCCGATGGGGTTGCCCGAGCCGGGCTTGATCACGGAGCTGGTGACACCGCCCGACAGCGCGTCGACGAATCCCTGGTCGGCGGGGTTGATGGCGTCGATGGCACGCATGCGGGCGCCGTTGGGGTCGGTCATCTCGTTGGTGTCGTCACCGGCCCAGCCGATGGTCTCCTCGTGGATGCCGACGTGCCCGTGCGCCTCGACGAAGCCGGGCAGGACCCACTGGCCCGCCGCGTCGACGACCTCGGCGCCCTCGGGGACGGCGACCTCGTCCGCCGTCCCCACGGCGGTGATGCGACCGTCGGAGATCAGGACCGTCCCGCCCTCGATGGGGTCCCCCGCGACGGGCACGACGTATCCGGAAGTGATAGCGATATCCATGGCGGGCAACCTAACCCATGCCCGGGTACGCTCCCAAGACCTTTACCGCACCGATCATCCAACGACCCGCTCTCGGGGTCATCCCTCGGGCCAGCGAGCGATGAGGAGTTCGGAGTCGGGGGTGAGCCCGACGCTCGCCTCCTCGATGGAGTCGCGCACCTTCCGGCAGTGTCCGACGTCCTCGCTGTCGGCGGTGAGATCGCCGCCCTGGGTGGCGAAGGCGTACACCATGCTGGGCCGGTCGGCGAACTCCATGATCCGGAACGCGCCGCCCAACCCCGGGTGGTAGGGGGTGTCCTCGGGGATGGTCGCGAGGTCGACGATGCCCGCCTCGACCAGGTCTGCGAGGAAGTCGCGTTGACCGTTGAGGACCGCCGCCCCGCCCTGGGGTCGGCGCAGCACCGACTCGTTGACGACCACCCGCAACGCGGGGCCCTCGGGGCCGGTCATCGCCGCGCGGTAGGCCATCTCCTCGTCCACCATGGCCTCGATGTCGTCGGGCTCCAGGTCGGAGTGCCGCGGGCCCAGCACCGCCCGCGAGTATTCACGGGTACGCAGGAAGACCGGAACGGTCATGGGCTGGTGTTCCCACAATCGTGCGGCGTGGGTACCGAGTTCTCGCATGTCGCCGAACTCGTTGGGAAAGGCCTCCGCCTGCAACGTGATGGCCCAGGCGTCGAGC
Organism: Nocardiopsis listeri; assembly: GCF_020741345.1. Taxonomy (GTDB): domain Bacteria; phylum Actinomycetota; class Actinomycetes; order Streptosporangiales; family Streptosporangiaceae; genus Nocardiopsis; species Nocardiopsis listeri_A. Next base: position 11,089 of record NZ_DYZD01000256.1, on the reverse strand, counting down.
AGTTGGTGCTCGGTGCCCAGGGCGGTGTCGACTCGTTCGACCAGGGAACGGGCCGGTCTACAGTGCGCGTCCTCCACCTCACGGAGCTTGTCGTCGGTGACCCCGACACTCCTGGCGAGCTCACTGCGTGAAAGCCCCCGGTCGGATCGGGCACGCAGGATCCGAGCCCCGAAGGGGAGCCACATCGCCGACGGCAACGTCGAATTCATGCCCATGACCTCTCCCGATTCTGCCGACACCTCTGGGGGCCTGGAGTGACGTACCCTCGTTGCGACGCCCCAGCCCCCGGACTTCGACCTTCTCCTGCTCCCGGGTGGCCGGTCAAGCGACTCGGCGGGTGCGGCCATCCGTGACAAGTCGGCACAAAGTCCGCGATGTCGTTCTTCCCCTGTCGAGTGTTTCCCCCGATTGGAAGGTCTGTTGGTCTACCTCGCCCTCGTCGCCACGGTCCTGTCCCTGGTGTTCTGGGTCTACGTGCTCTTCGACGTCATCGGCTCCGAATCGGAAAGGGTCCGTCTCCTGCCCAAGACCGCCTGGGCGGTGATCGTCCTGCTACTGCCGAAGATCGGCCCCGCGGCGTGGTTCCTCCTGGGCCGCCCGCCACGTGACCGGAAGCCCGTCGAGGGTCCGATGGGGTCGTCCTCGCCGTTCCCGGAGTACGACCACCCGGGCAGGGCGCGCGCCTCGACCGCAGAGGAGGACGAGGCGTTCCTGCGGCAGTGCCGCGAGCGGGCCGAAGAACAGCGCGCCCGGGCCAGGGAGTTGCAGGCCCGCGAGGAGCGCGAACGCCTCGAACGGCGGCGAGGGCAGCGGGAGGAAGGCCTGGAACAGGGCGAACGTGGCGCCGACGAGGACCCGACGGAGCCCGCACCCTGAGCTCCACGGGGCCCGGGCGAATAAGTCCCGAACATCTGGACTGCCCGGATTCGCAGTACGCTGAAGCCGCCCCGCCGCGAACCTGACCTTCCGGAAGTGACCCGATGAACCGCTTGACTCTGCCGGTATCGATCCTCGCCTGCGCCGCCTTGTTCGCCTCCTCGGCCTGCCAGGCCGAGGAGGCCGCGCCCGAGACCGACGCCCCGTCCCCCGACGCCTCGGAGGAATCCCCGCTGCCCGCAGAGGTGGACATCACCGGGGTGGAGGGCGCGACCCTGCACACCAGCGAGGGCGACATCGAACTGGAACTGCTCCCCGACGACGCCCCCATCACCGTCTCCAACTTCGTCGGCCTGGCCGAGGGCGGCCTCGCGACCAACCCGGAGACGGGCGAGGAACAGTTCTACGACGGGACGATCTTCCACCGGATCATCCCGGACTTCATGGTCCAGGGCGGTGACCCGGAGGGCACAGGTCGCGGCGGCCCCGGCTACCAGTTCCCCGACGAGTTCGACTCCGGACTGACCTTCGACGAGCCGGGCATGCTGGCCATGGCCAACTCGGGTCCGGCCACCAACGGCTCCCAGTTCTTCATCACGGTCGAGCCGACCCCGCACCTGAACAACATGCACACGATCTTCGGCAAGGTCGCCGACGAGGAGTCGATGGAGATCGTGAACGCGATCTCCGCCGTGGAGACCGACGCCAACGACAAGCCGAACAGCGACGTCGTACTGGAGTCGGTCACCATCGACCGCGCCGACGACTGACCCGGCGGCCGACACCCGACGGCGTCGGGCGAAGGTTCGGTGAACGTCCGGGGGTGGTGGGACGGGGTCCCGCCACCCCTTTTCGTGTGCGGCCCCTCAACGCCGGTCCGGTCGGAAGCCGGTCAGCGGCGACGCTTGGCGCGGGCGGCGCGGGCGCGTTCGACCGCCGGGCCGATCTCCGCGACCAGCCGTGCCACGTCCTCCGAGGTGGAGGTCCGTCCCAGGGACAGGCGCAGGCTGCTCAACGCCATGTCGGTGTCGGCCCCGGTGGCCAGCAACACGTGGCTGGGCTGGGCGACCCCGGCGGAACAGGCCGAACCCGTCGAGCAGGAGACACCGCGGGCGTCGAGGAGCATCAACAGCGCGTCGCCCTCACAGCCGGGGAAGGACAGGTGGGCGATGCCCGGCAACCGCCGATCGGGGTCGCCGTTGACCACCACGTCCGGGACGGCCGCACGGACCCCGGCCTCCAGTTCGTCGCGCAAAGAGGCCAGGTGCTTGGCGTGCTCCTCCCTCTCGGCCACCGCCAGGCCCACCGCGGTGGACAGGCCACGGGTGAGCGGTGCGGGCAGGGTGCCGGAACGGATGTCGCGTTCCTGGCCGCCACCGTGCAGGACCGGGGTCGGGGTCAGGCCTCGTGCCAGGACCAGGGCGCCCGCGCCCACCGGACCGCCGAGCTTGTGGCCGCTCAGGGTCAGCGCGCTCACCCCGCTGTCGGCGAAGTCCACCTCCTCCACGCCCACTGCCTGGACCGCGTCGGTGTGGAAGGGGACACCGAACTCGGCGGCGACCGCGGCCAGTTCCCGAACCGGTTGCAGGGTGCCGATCTCGTTGTTGGCCCACATCACCGAAACCACGGCCACCGATCCGGGGTCGCGTTCGATGGCGGCGCGCAGCGCACTCGGGCCGACCCGGCCGACCGCGTCCACCGGGAGTTCCTCGTACACCGCGCCCTGGTGGTCGGCCATCCACCGGGCCGGATCGAGGGCGGCGTGGTGTTCCACGGCGCTGATCAGGATCCGGGTGCGTGCGGGGTCCTCGGCGTTGCGGGCCCAGTACAGGCCCTTGATGGCGATGTTGTTCGATTCGGTGCCGCCTGCGGTGAAGACGACCTCGTGCGGGGTGGCGCCGACCGCCGCCGCGATCGACTCGCGCGCCTCCTCGACGGTTCGGCGGGCGGCACGTCCGTGTCCGTGCAGGGAGGACGGGTTACCGAGGGCGCCGAGCCGCGCCGTGATCTCGGCGATCACCTCGGGTCGGACGTCGGTCGTGGCTGCGTGATCCAGATACACCATGGCGCGATCAAGGATACGTGGGACGTTCCGGCCTCCCGCCCGTGGCCGGCCACGGCACCCGGTCGAGCACGGGTTCCCCGCCGGCTTCGCGCCGTCCACCCTTCGCCCCGGTCGTCCGCGGGCCGCACACGTGATCCTCCAGGTCGGGCCCCGGACCGATAGCCTTGGACCATGCCTGATTCCGCGTCCACGCCGTCCCACCGGAACGACACCCCCACCGGGGAGCACTGGCCCGCGCCCACCGCGGGCACCCCCGTGCACGCCCGGATCCACCTGCCCGGATCCAAGTCCATCACCAACCGGGCCCTGGTCCTCGCGGCCCTTTCGGAGGAACCGTGCCTGGTGCGCAACCCTCTGGTGAGCCGGGACAGCGAGCTCATGGTGGGCGCGCTGCGGGCGCTGGGCGTCACGGTCACCGAGGTGCCCTCGAACGACCCGGCCACACCGGACCTGTCCATCACCCCCGCCCCACTGCGCGGCCCGGCCACGGTGGACGTGGGCAACGCGGGCACCGTCATGCGGTTCGTGCCGCCCCTGGCCGCCCTGGCCTCGGGAGACGTGCGTTTCGACGGCGACCCCCGGGCCCGTGAACGGCCGGTGGGCGAGCTCCTCGGCGCCCTGCGCGCCCTGGGGGCCGACGTCGACGACCAGGGGCGAGGCGCGTTCCCGCTGACCATCCACGGCACCGGTTCCGTGCGTGGTGGCGAGGTCGTCCTGGACGCCTCGGGTTCCTCCCAGTTCGTGTCCGCGCTGCTGCTCAGCGGCGCCCGCTTCACCGAGGGGGTGCACCTGCGCCACCAGGGCCCACCGGTGCCCTCCCAGCCGCACCTGGACATGACGATCGAGATGCTGCGCGCCGTCGGGGTCGAGGTCACCACCGGGCAGAACTCCTGGAAGGTGGCGCCCGGCCCGTTGCGCGCCACCGAGATCACCGTCGACCCGGACCTGTCCAACGCCGCCCCCTTCCTCGCCGCGGCTCTGGTCTCCAAGGGCGATGTGACCGTCGACGGGTGGCCGGAGCAGACCACCCAGGCCGGTGACGCCCTGCGCGGCCTGCTCACCAGGATGGGCGGTGAGGTCTCCCGTACCGCCGATGGCGGCCTGACCGTGCGCGGAACCGGAGCGATCCACGGCATCACCGTCGACCTGCACGACGTCGGCGAGCTCACCCCCACCATCGCCGTGCTGGCCGCCCTGGCCGACTCCCCGTCCCGGCTGACCGGCATCGCCCACCTGCGCCGACACGAGACCGACCGCATCGCGGCCCTGGCCACCGAGATCAACCGGCTCGGCGGGGACGCCGAGGAACTGCCCGACGGACTGGTGATCCGCCCACGTCCACTGCACGGCGGGGTGTTCCACTCCTACGACGACCACCGGATGGCCACGTCCGGCGCGGTGATCGGGCTCGCGGTGCCCGGAGTGGAGGTGGAGAACATCGCCACCACCCGCAAGACCATCCCCGACTTCCCGGGGCTGTGGTCGGAGGTCCTGTCATGAGTCGTACGCGGGGCGGAGGACGTCACCTCGACGAGGACGACATCCGGGTGCGCGCCCGGGGCGGGTCCAGACCCCGTACCACCAAGCGACCCAAGCATGAGGACGCCCGCAAGGGTCTGGTCACCGCCGTGGACCGGGGCCGGTACCGCTGTCTGGTGGACCGGGTGCCCGTGGTGGCGATGAAGGCCCGCGAACTGGGCCGGGGCTCCATCGTGGTGGGCGACAGGGTCGACCTGGTCGGCGACCTGTCCGGCAGACCCGACACCCTGGCCCGGGTGGTCCGGGTTCGCGAACGTGAGTCCGTGCTCAGACGCACCGCCGACGACACCGACCCGGTGGAGCGGGTGATCGTGGCCAACGCCGACCAGCTCGCCATCGTGTGCGCGCTGGCCGACCCCGCACCACAACCGCGTTTCGTGGACCGGTGCCTGGTGGCCGCCTACGACGCCGGGCTGGAACCCCTGTTGTGCCTGACCAAAGCCGACCTGGCCTCCCCCAACGAGATGCTCGGCGTCTACGAGCCCCTGGGGCTGCCCTACGAGGTGCTGGGCCCGGACGAGGATCTGAGCGGGCTGCGCGCACGCCTGGCCGGACGGACCACCGTGTTCGTGGGTTCGTCCGGAGTGGGCAAGTCCACCCTGGTCAACCGACTGGTCCCGAGCGCCGAACGGGCCGTCGGGCACGTCAACGCCGTCACCGGCCGCGGTCGTCACACGTCCACTTCGGCCTCGGCCCTGGAGTTCGAGGCCGGCTGGCTGATCGACACCCCGGGGGTACGCAGCTTCGGTTTGGCGCACATCGACCCGGACGACATCGTCGCGGGCTTCCACGATCTCGACGAGTTCGCCGTGGACTGCCCACCGGAGTGCACCCACCAGGAGGACGCACCCGGCTGTGCCATCTCCGCGGCCCTGGAGCGGGGCGAGATCGACACGGATCGGGTCGCCTCGTTGCGCCGGCTGCTGAGCAGCCGTGAGGGCGAGGACGACACCGAACCCTCCTCCGCCCCGGCCGGCCCGCACAGCTGACCGCCCCCGGCCGTGCCGGTCGCCACGGACAGGGCCCCGGACCGCACGTGAGGGGACAGGGCCGGACCTTCGTTCGCTCGCGCCCTACGAGAGCATGCCGTGGACGACCATCTCGACGCGGCGCGCGGCGCGGTCGGGATCGATGGGCTGTAGCGAGTAGGAGACGATCAGTCTCAGCGTGACGTCGGCCACCGCCTCGGTGACCGACGGGTCGGCGGCCGGACAGCGTTCCCTCAGGGTGCGGGTGATCCGTTCCCCGAGGACGTCCATGAGCGGCTCGGCCCGGGTGGTCACCACGGGGAGCAGTTCGTCGTCGCCGGTGACCACGGCCCGCAGCAGCGGGCTGTCCCTGGCCGCCAACAGGACCATGCGGGTGGTACGGCTGACGGCGTGCGCGGGGTCGTGCCCGTCGGATTCCAGCACCCGGACGACCTCGTCCAGGAGTGTGTTCACCTCGCGCACCACCACCGACTGGAGCAGTCCCTCCTTGCTGCCGAACACGTTGTAGAGGGTCTGCCTGGACACACCGGCGGCCGTGGCGATGTCGACCATCCGACGCTCGCCCCAGTGGCCGGCGAGCACCTCGGCGTAGGCCGCGTCCAGCAGCCGTTCGCGCGCGCCGGTGCTCGCCCCACCGCGTCTGACCCCGCTCACGGTTTCCATGGTTCCATCCTCGCAGCCGCCCGGGTATCGCTTCTCCGGCTCGGGCGCCCTCTCCTGCCGCCGGAGTCCCCTAACACTCTGATCACGTGCGAGTGCCGCTTTGGCCATGTTCGTGACCGGGACGGTAGCGTTACCGGCCATGGTGTCCTTTGACGATGATCTGCGGCTGGCCCACGTGCTCGCCGACGCTGCCGACGACATCGCGATGAAGCATTTCCGCGCGCTGGATCTGGTCGTCGAGACCAAACCGGACCTCACTCCGGTCACCGAGGCCGACCGCACCGTCGAGGAGACCCTGCGCAGTGTGCTCTCTCGTGCGCGCCCCCGGGACGCGGTGGTCGGCGAGGAGTACGGCAAGAGCGGGAACAGCAACCGGGTGTGGGTCATCGACCCCATCGACGGCACCAAGAACTACGTTCGGGGCGTCCCGGTGTGGGCGACCCTCATCGCCCTGCTGGAGGGCGACCGGCCGGTGGTCGGTCTGATCTCCGCCCCGGCCCTGCACCGCCGCTGGTGGGCCTCCAAGGGTGGCGGCACCTGGTCCGGCCGCAGTCTGTCCAAGGCCACGCGCTGCCAGGTCTCCAAGGTGAGCGAACTGTCGGACGCCTCGTTCAGCTACTCGTCGCTGACCGGCTGGGAGGAACAGGGCCGCCTGGAGTCGTTCCTCGGTCTGACCCGTTCGGTCTGGCGGACCCGCGCCTACGGTGACTTCTGGTCGCACGTGATGGTCGCGGAGGGCACAGTGGACATCGCCGCCGAACCCGAACTGTCGCTGTGGGACGCCGCTCCGCTGCCGATCATCCTGGAGGAGGCCGGCGGGCGCGCCACCGACCTGCGAGGTGAGGGCTTCGTCGACGGCGGCCCCCTGGTGTGCAGTAACGGCGTGCTCCACGACCAGGCCCTGACCTGGCTCAACGGCGGACCCACCCCGCTACGACGCCACTGATAACACGCTTCGCGTCTACTCGAACACGTTACGTAGTAGCGTGCGCCGTGTGCTGACCACGACAACCCATCCACGGCGCGCGATCGTACTCTGCTGGGCGGTCCTCCTCCTGGCCACCGCCTGCGGCACCGACGGCCACGGTCACAGCCCCCGGCGGCTCAGCGAGATGATCGCCGAGGGCGTGCGCGACTCCGTCGAGACCGGTCCGCCGGGGCTCGGTACGTCCGGCTCCCTCTACGACCCGGGCGACTTCGCGTGCGCCCCCGCGGTGGACCCACAGGTCCCCGGGGACTGGCGCAGCCAGGCCCCTCGGGTGACCCTCGAACCCGGAGAGCCCGTCGAAATCGGCCTGTCCGACGCCGCCGGCGGCCCCACCCGGAACATCGTCGCGACCGTGACCACCCCCGACGGCGGGACCGCCTCCGCCGAGGTCGACCTCGGCCAGGACGAATGGGTCTTCCTGGTCTTCCCCGACGACTTCGACGTCGGCCCCACCACGAGCGGCGCGCACACCGTGCTGTGGACCGACGATTCGGGCGACCCCGTAACGTGCGACGGCTTCGAGGTCGGCTGAGACCCGCCCTCACCCTCGGCGGCCGGATCCGGCCGGCCGAAAAAGCCCCAGAAGTGAACCGAGAACCCCCTCCCCCGCGATGAGTCTGTTGACGGCCCGCCCTCTCGGGCCGCCCCGGCGCCACCGACACCACCGCGCCGGGTCCTACAGACACACGGGAAGGGGCTCCATGCTGCGTTCCCTCACCGCCGGGATCGTGCTGGCCTTCGCCGGTTCTCGGGCCAACGTCGCCCGGACCATCCTTTCCTGCGCGGGGATCGTCGTCGGTGTCGGCGCGTTGATCATGGTCGTCACCGCCGGCGACCTCGGTCAGCGTTACGCCACCGCCTTCAGCGAGGCCAACGCCGGACGCGCGGCCACCATCGAGGCCATGGCCTTCACCCCCATCAGCGACATGGGCGCCTACGAGGAGGACCTGGTCCGCGCCGGCGCCCAGGACGTCTCGCTCCAACAGGCCCCCCAACAGGAGGTCCTCTTCCGTTCGGGGGACGAGGTCCTCGACTTCGTGAACGTCACCGCCGTGGACGCCTCCCTCGCCGACATCCGACGGATCAACGTCCCCGAGGGTCGCTGGTTCACCGATGCGGACCAGGGGTCGCGCGCTCCGGTCCTGGTCGTCAACCAGGCCCTCGCCGCCACCCTCGGCGACCGGACCGAACTCCAGATGGGCACCGACCACTGGATCGACGTGCGGGTGGTCGGCGTCTCCGAGGGTTCCGCCCTGGACGGCGACTGGTACTCCGCCTACCTGCTGCGTTCCCCCGCCTCGGAGGAGATCATCTTCGGCCCCACCTGGGACCCCGACATCGGGGGCTTCCAGGAGGGAGGCGAGGACCTGGGGATCACACACCTGGCCCGGCTGGACCCCTCCGACAGCGCAGCGGACCAGAGGGACGGCGGTACCGAATTCACCGAACGCATGTTGTCGGCGAGTTGGCGATGGAGCGACTCCGAATCGTTCGAGCTCATCGCCTATCGCAGCGACTTCGCCGAGGAGACGGACATCGTCATCACCGCGATGTCGGTGGGGCTGCTCGTCGTCGCAGGCATCACCCTCACCACGGGGCTGCTCGGAGTGCTCAACGTCGGACTGGTCACCGTCCGGGAACGCCGCCGTGAACTGGCCACCTACCGTGCCCTGGGCGCAAGCCGGTTCACTTTGTTCGTGGCGGTGGTCATGGAGTCCGTCGTGGTCTCGGTGGTCGCCGGGATCATCGCCCTGCTGCTGTCGTTCGCCCTGGTCGCGGCGGCGGGGGCCATCATCGGGAACTTCGTCACGCTGCCGCCGGACATCACCATGGCCGTACCCCCCTCGGCCGTGCTGGTCGGTCTGATCAGCGCCGCCTTCGTCGGTCTCTTGGCCGGGATCATCCCCGCGATCCGGGCGCTGCGCGCGTCCGTCGTCGCCGGGCTGCGGGAATAGGAGAAACAGTGAAGAAGTGGATCATCGTCGGCGCGGTCGCGGCCCTGCTGCTGGGACTGGTCGGCTCGGGTTACCTCCTGCTGTCACGCATGGGCTCGGCGCCCACGGACGAGGACGTCATCGGCGCCGCCGCGGACGTGAGCGGGGAACCGGTCGAGGTCGAACTGGGCACCGTCAGCTCACAGCTGGTCCTGGACGCGACCGTCCAGGAGAAACCGGGTGAACCCGTCGAGGCGCGCCAGGGCGGCACCGTCACGCGCCTGTGGTTGAACGACGGAGCCGACGTGGAGGAGGGCGCTCCGGTCGTCAGCGTCTCTCTGCCCGCCGAACCCGACCCCGAGGCCGAGGAGGGCGAGTCGTCCTCCGGAACCCGCGAGGTCACCCTCTACGCGCCCGTGGGCGGCACCGTGTCGGGCCTGAAGGACGTCCGGGTGGACGACGTGCTGGAGCCCGGCGCCAAGGTCGCCACGGTCACCACCGGAGAGTTCCACGCGATCGCCCAGGTGCCGTCCAACGACCTGTACCGGTTCTACGAGGACCCCGGAGAGATCATGCTCCAGGTCGACAAGGGGCCACCCGCCGCCGAGTGCGAGTTCATCGGTCTGGGCGCCGCCGAGCAGGAGGACTCCGGTGAGGAAGGTTCCGAGGGCGGCGGGGGTGGCGGTGGCGGCTCTCAGCTGACCTGCCGGGTCCCCTCCGACCTGACGGTCTTCGACGGGGTTCAGGGCAAGCTCTCGGTGAGCACCGGGGAGGCCGAGAACGTGGTGGTCGTCCCGGTGACCGCGGTGCGCGGCAACGTCGATTCGGGTGAGGTCGTCGTGGTCGACGACGGTGGCTCCGAAGAGGTCCGCGAGGTCTCCCTGGGCATGTCCGACGGACGGTTGATCGAGGTCACCGAGGGGTTGAGCGTGGGCGAACAGGTCCTCGACCCGGTTCCACTGGATTCTCGGTTCGACGTACCCGAGGCCCCGGCGGATGAGGAGTTCGACGACGAGTTCTACGACGAGGACTTCGAGGACGAGATGCTGATCGAGGAGGAGGGCTAGATGTCGCTCGGCACTCCCCTGCCCGTGGCCGTGCCCGCCCGTGGAGCCACGGCCCCACTCCTGCGGATCGAGGGGCTGACCCGGCACTTCATGGTTTCGGGCACCCGTATCGACGTGCTGCGCGACTGCACCTTCGACGTGGCCCGGGGCGAGGTCGTGGCGATCATCGGTCAGTCGGGGTCGGGCAAGTCCACGTTGTTGAACGTACTGGGGCTGCTCGACACGCCCAGTTCGGGTTCCTACACCTTCGACGGGGTCGACACCACCGTCTTGCGCGAAGGTCGCAGGTCACGGCTGCGCGGCGACGGGATCGGCTTCGTCTTCCAGCAGTTCCACCTGTTGGAGCGGCGATCGGCCCTGGCCAACGTGGGCGTGCCGATGGTGCTGGCGGGGGTGCCGGCGCTGCGCCGTCGCGCCCGGGCCAAGGAGTTGTTGGAGTCGGTGGGGCTGGGTCACCGGCTGAGTTCCCAGCCGCACCAGTTGTCCGGCGGTGAGCAGCAGCGTGTGGCCCTGGCGCGCGCCCTCAGCCGCGAACCCGCGCTGCTCCTCGCCGACGAGCCCACGGGCGCCCTGGACGCCGCCAGCAGCACCATGATCATGGACCAGCTCATCGAGCAGGCCCGGGAACACGATTCCGCCGTGGTGGTCGTCACGCACGACCCGAAGGTCGCCGAACGGGCCGACCGTGTGGTGGAACTGGTGGAGGGCCGGACCCGCTGAGCCGATCGCCGGCCAAAGGGCCCAAGGCCCGTTCCGGTCGCCCGTCCTCCCACCCGGGCGATCGGAACGGCGTCGATCCGCCCTCGAATAACCGGTATACGAAAAAACACCGGGTGGATTTCTCCACCCGGTGTTTCCTTTGGTAGCGGGGACAGGATTTGAACCTGCGACCTCTGGGTTATGAGCCCAGCGAGCTACCGAACTGCTCCACCCCGCGTTGTTGTGTCTCCTACTTTAGGGCCTGAACC
>NZ_DYZD01000255.1 GCF_020741345.1 Nocardiopsis listeri | reverse complement strand
GAACTTGGTGGTGTCCGCCTTGGTCCACCGGTTGAACCGGTCCGAGAAACCCACCGAACCGAACATCAGCAGGAGCCACACCGAGTACAGCACCGTGTCGACGATCAGCACGTATCCGAACACGTTCTCCGGGGCCTGCAGAATGCCTTGGACCGCCACCATGTTCGCGGAACCACCGGTCCACGAGGCGCTGAGCGCGCCCAGCGCCTTCCATGCCTCGGCGTCCAACGTCGCTTGGAACACCAGGTAGGCGACCAGGAAACCGAGCACGATGCTCGCTGCGGCCACGGCGAAGGTCAGCAGCAGCTTCGGGCCCAGTTTGATGATCTTGCGGATGTCGCACTTGAACAGCAGGAGCAGGATCATGGCCGGCAAAAGCGCGTCCTGCACCGCCTCGCCGGTCGCCTCGATCGACTCGGATTCGCCGAAGACCCCCGTCGTGTTCAGCGCCGCAGCGCAGATGTACAGCAGCACGAATGCGGGCACATAGGTGAACAGGCGGATGTTGCTCCGCCGGGTTACGAACACGAGAACGCCGGCCAGTGCCAACAGCACGCCCAGATACAGAAATCCGTCCGTGATCATTGTGTTGTCTTTTCCGTCCTTCCTGATGCGGTCTGATCCCCTGGAACAAAAAAAAGTCGGAAACAAGCACGTGTGCACACGTGCTTGTTTCCGACTGGGTCTTGTTCCGGTGAGGGAACAGGCAATCGAATCGGCCTGCCGCCGACCGTGGTCTCAAAGGTGTGCGGACCGCGCCCCGCGAGGAGCGTCGGGCACGGGCCTCAGTCCGAGGTCGGGTCGACGATGTTGCGGTACTTCACCACGGCGTTGCGCAACGCCGCGATCAGTGCGCGCTGCGAGGAGCCGTGATACCGGGCGGTGATCTGCTCCGTCAGGCGACCTTCGTCCGTGATGCGCTCTCCTGCGAACAAGCTCGTGACGAACGACTTCGTCAGTGCCAACGTCGCGGAGCATTCCGCATCCAGAATCCGGTGGTTGTCCGTATCGACCACGAAAACGACGTAGAAGATCCCGAACCGGGTGGTGATCGGGTTTCCGGACGGCGATTTCGCCTCACCCGTGATGAGGATGGTCGTGGACATCAGTGAGGATACAACCACGGGTGCCCATGGTTCGTAAAGACATCATCGGCGACTCGTTGTCGGTTTATTCAACCGTGACATGTCCGGTCGCGCCGAGTCCATCGGTTCCGTTCTACGGGTCCTACCGGCCGCCGAGTGATCTCAGAGAGTTGTTCTCGTGTCGGTCGTGATGGAGGTTCTGGGGTGTGCCTGGACCACCTCGCTCACCAGGAGCAGGCCACCGCTGAACCTGAAGTAGCCGCTGCCCGGTCGGCCTGCCGTTGTCGCCGGTGGGTAAGGCGGCCGACCTGGTGTGTCCCGTGCTTTCCGAAGCCGGATCTTCCGGGTTCTGGGGTCACGTCCTCAAGAAGGACATCGTGGGGCGTCACGGATCCCCGCCCCTGTCTTATGGCGGCACGGTTTTCGTGGAACGGTCCGATTTTCCGGTGGCGGGAAAGTGCCGGCCAGGGGACGGGGCCGAAGGCAGCGGTTCGGTTCGCCGGTCCGGTGGGTCGCGCGGCTGGACATGGAGGGGGTCTCGATGCTCGGGGCCCAGGTCGAACGTCGTCCGCGCTCGTCGACGTCCGTTCGGTAAAAATATATCAACGTGCGTTGAGTTCCCCGTGTCGCGGACGTATGGTCGAGCCGTTGACCGAGGCCCGCTCGCGGGTCGCGATATGTGAGGAGCCCGCCATGAGCTTTGACCAGAAGGTGTACGTACCGTCCCACCCGCTGCCAGGGCCCCGGTACGGGATCCTGAGCGACTTCGACCCCGGGACCCGCACTTTGGAGGCGGGCTTCCAGATCGCACCGCAGTTCAAGCCGCTGCCCATCGACATCGTGTTCGAAAAGGACGTGGCGGTCACACTGCGTGACGGCGTCACGATTCACGTCGACGTCTTCCGTCCCCTCGGGACGGAACGGGTACCGGTCATCGTGGCGTGGAGCCCCTACGGCAAGGGCCAGGGCACCTCCGTCAGCGTGATGGGCGTGTTCGGCCTGGTCGGCCTGGACAACGGGATCGTCTCGGGTCTGGAGAAGTTCGAGGGCCCGGACCCGGCGTACTGGTGCGCGCAGGGGTACGCGATCTGCAACCCGGACATCCGGGGCGTGGTCGACTCCGAGGGCGACAGCGTCCTGTGGGACCGCCAGGAGGGCAGGGACTGCTATGACCTGGTCGAGTGGCTGGCAGTCCAGGACTGGTGCACCGGCAAGGTCGCGATGAGCGGCACCTCCTACCTGGCCGTCTCGCAGTGGTTCACCGCCGCCGAGCAGCCTCCGCACCTGGCCGCGATCAACCCGTGGGAGGGCGTGAGCGACGTCTACCGCGACCTCGCCAGGCGTGGAGGCATGCCCGACACCGGGTTCGCCGGGACACTTCAGAACGGCAGCTTCTTCGGCAGGAACCGGAAGGAGGACATCCTCACCGAGATCGAGCAGCACCCGCTCATGGACGAGCTGTGGGAGAACAAGATCCCGCGCTTCGACCGGATCACCGTTCCCGCCTACGTCGTGGCCAGCTACTCCAACACCCTGCACACCGCGGGCACGTTCCGCGCCTGGCGCCGGATGGCGTCGCAGGACAAGTGGCTGCGCATCCACAACGGCCAGGAGTGGCCGGACTACTACGACGAGACCAACGTCGATGACCTGCGCCGCTTCTTCGACCACTTCCTCAAGGGCGAGGACAACGGTTGGGAGCAGACCCCGCGTGTGCGGTACTCGGTGCTCGACCTCGAAGGCGGTGACCGGGTCGCGCTGCCGGCGGACGAGTTCCCGCCGGCGCAGGTCGAGTCGACCAGGTACCACCTCGACGCAGGCTCACGCTCTTTGAGTACCACTGCCCCAACGGAGGCGGCGACCGCGGACTATCTCGTGGACGCCGACCCGGACCTGGTGTCCTTCCTCGTTCGTTTCGAAGAGGAGACCACACTGGTCGGCTACCCGAAGGCTCATCTGTGGGTCGAGGCCGATGGCTCCGACGACATGGACCTGTTCGTCCTCCTCCAGAAGCTCGACAGGTACGGTACCCCGCTGCAGGCGTTCACCACGCCGAACCAGAGCGCGAGGGTCCACGACGTCACCGAGAACGGTGCGACGATCCTGCGCTACAAGGGCTCGGACGGGCGCCTGCGGGTCTCCATGCGTCATCTGGACGAGAAGCTCTCGACCGCCGACGTCCCCGTCCACTCCTTCGACCGGGTCGAGAAGCTCTCACCGGGCGAGGTCGCCGAGATCGAGATCGACCTGCTCCCGGTCGGCCTTGCGTTCCACCCCGGCGAGCAGCTCCGCTTCGTCGTCGGCTCCCGGAACACTCTGGGGCCGATGATGCCCGGAACGAAGGACTACGTCCCCGCCAACAGCGGACGGCACATCATCCACACCGGTGGAGACCAGGCCTCCTACCTACAACTCCCCGTCAAGAAGGCCTGACCGAAAGTCGGCCCGCCCCTTCCGAACAGGAGGGGCGGGCCGACGTCGAGCCCTGCCCGGGCGACGGTCACAGGGCCGAACACCTTCGGCACCACGGTGCTCACTCGACCTTCGCAGCTGTGTGCGGCGCCGTGTCCGGGTACGCGGTCCGAGGAGCATGGTCTGCAGCATCGAGCACCTGCCTTCCGTCCACTACGAGGCTCCTCTCGACGACACCGGGTCGTGTCGGACCGACGGTTCAGGGCCTGACAGCCCCTTCTGCCACCGACCAGAGCCCGGTGTCCCTCATCGAGTACGAACACCACACGGGGGGATCATGCTCACCAACGAGAACCCGGCGCACACCCGACGACAATGACCACGGGGTCTCCCACGTCGCACGGGAAACCGGACAACGGTGGCTCCTCGGGGCGCCTCGCTCCTTCCGGAACGAGGGTGCTCAGAGCCAGCCGCGCAACTTGAACACGCTCCAGAGACCGACCGCCAGGCTGAGCATGAGCCCCAGCGCGAACGGATATCCCCACGCCCAGTGCAGTTCCGGCATGAGGTCGAAGTTCATCCCGTACACCCCCGCCACGAGGGTCGGGGTGAACAGGATCGCCGCCCACGACGAGATCTGCTTGACCTTCTCGCCCTGCTCGATGGTCTCCTCGGCGAGACGGACGCTGGTACTCGACATCCGCCGCATCTCCTCGTTCTGCTCCAGGGAGATCAGTGTGGAGTGGACGGTGAGCGCGTTCTCCAGCAGGGAACGGGCCGTGTCGACCCGGTCCGCCACCCGGACGGTGTGGTCGTGCACGTTGCGGAGCCGGTTCTGTACCTCGTCCCCCGTGCCGTACCGACCCGCGCCGCGCAGCAGCCCGTCCAACATGGCGGGCAGCGGTCGGGTCGCGCGCTGGAAGGTGATCACCTGCCCCAACAACCGGTAGATGCGCTCCGGTAGTTCGGGGTCGATGCCGCCCCCACCGAAGAGGTTGTCCTCGACCTCGTCGATGTCCTCTTCCAGACCCGCGATGACGGGCGCCTCCTGGTCCACGATCTCGTCGAGGAAGGCCGTCAGCATCGCCTCGGGACCCAGGCCGAGGAACTCCGGATCCGCCTCCAGGGTCTCGCGGACCGCTGTCAGGTCCGGCCGCACCTCGCGCCGGACCGTGACGACGAAGCGCGGCCCGACGAACAGGTGCACCTCACCGAACTCCACACGTTCGGCCTCGTCGTCGTACCCGGCCGGGCGCAACACCACGAACAGTGTGTCGCCGTACCGTTCCAGCTTGGCCCGCTGGTGCCCCTTGCGCGCGTCCTCCACGGCCAGCGGGTGCAGACCGAACACCTCCGCCACCGCTTGCAGGGTGTCCGCGTCCGGTGCCACCAACCCGATCCAGGTCACCGCTTCCGGCCGCCGCAGTGCCTGGACCGCATCCTGGAGATCGTGGAAGTCCTCTGCCAGGTGTCCCTCGACATAGATCCGCCCGTCGACCTGTGTCATCGCTGTGAATCTCCTTCGTCGCGATCGGTCGGCGGCGCCCCGGCGGCCAGGACACTCTGGATGCCCGGCGCGGCGAGCGCGACCAGTCTTTCGATGTTCGCCTCAGCGAGCTCGGGAACCCCGACGACGCGCCGTCCCACGACGATGCCGACCAGCATCGACGATGCCAGCCCCGCACGCAGGGCCGCGTCGTCGGCATCGAGGGAGGACGACTCGACGGCAATCATCAGGCGGGCCTGGATGAACTCCCGTAGCTGTTCGCGTGCCTGCTCGTTGACGATCGCGCCGCGGAGCATGGCCATGAGCGGATCGGAGTCCTCGGGCGCTCCTTCCCACACGCTGAGATAGGCGCGGACCACTCGTTCGCCGAGCTGGTCGGAGGGCCCCTCGAACGCGTTGGTGAATCGGGCCAGCGCGTTCGGCGAGATCGACATCACGGCGGCGAACAGGTCGTTCTTCGACTTGAAGAACTGCATCACCAGGGCGGCGTCGACCCCGGCGTCGGTCGCGATCCGCCGGATCGTCGTCGAGGTGAAGCCGTCGGTGGCGAACCGGGTTCGTGCCGCGTCGAGGATGGCCTGGCGGGTCGTGTTCGTGCCCGGACGCCGCCCGCGGCGCGTCTCGGTCCCGGCTCTGTTCTCCATGGTCATGCCCTTCGTCAGTGGTCCCCTGAAAAGTATATCAACTCATGTTGATATACTGGCCGAGGAGTGCGGCGTCAGCCGCCCCGGGCGGATCTCTCGTCACGGTGCCGTCTCGACGGGAGAACACGGAACCCTTCGAGCCGAAGGAGATGCTCGGGGTGCCGCTTCCAGGTGCGGAGGGGAGGGCTCCGGAGATCGATCGCTTGGAGCCCAATCTCCGAGAGCCCGACGAGGCGGTCGCACATGAGGGCCGGGACCGGTGCGCCGAACCGGTCCGTGAGTTCCACGACTTACTCGTCAAGGGTGCCGAGGACCATAAGTGGGAGGCGCGCCACCGGACGCTGACGAACCGGCTCGCATACGCGCCTCCCCCCAAGGCGTCGCTGAGCCGGTCGGGGCGGCCGCTCTCTTCGTGAAGGATCCGGGATCTGTCTCGACTCTTGTGCGAGTCGGCGCCGCGCGCCGACCGGTGAGCCGAGTCGGTCGGTTGCCTCCTTGGCGCGGTGGGGCTTCCGGCTGATCGAGAGCCCCGTCACGGAGGTGGTGGTGAGCAGCCTAGAGAGGGAGGGGGCGGTCGTTGATGAGGTCCTTCATCACCAGTGTCGAGGTCAGACGCTGCACCCCGGGGAGAGCGGCCAGGTGCTCGTCGTAGAGCCGTTGGAACGCGGGAAGATCCCGCTCGACGACCCGCATGAGGTAGTCGGGCTCACCGAATAACCGCTGGGCCTGGACGACCTGTGGCACCCGGGCGACGGCCTCCTCGAAGGCGCCGACCGCCCCCCGGTCTCCTTCCCGCAGCGTGACGAACACCCACGCGGAGAAGTTCAGGCCCAGTACGGACGAGTCCAGGTGCGCGTGGTATCCGCTGATCACCCCGGAACGCTCCAAAGCGCGCACCCTGCGATGGCACGGCGAGACGCTGAGTCGGACACGTTCGGCCAACTCCGTGACCGTCAACCTCCCGTCGTCCTGGAGCTCGGCAAGGATCTTCCTGTCAATCTCATCCATGAGGAATATTCTTGCTTGGAGAGCCGTACTAGAGCAAGAAGTTGGAAGCACTTTCTGCTTGTTCCGCCATAGTCTTCCCCGTGTGAGGGCGAACCAGAGGTTCGTGGAAATGCGGGGGGAAGTGAGGCGAGGAGATGAGCACGGCGACGTTGGCCGCGTTCTGGGGGGTGTCGGTCCTGTTCGTGATCACACCCGGGGCGGACTGGGCCTATGCCATCGCGGCGGGCCTGAACAAGCGCGCCATCGTGCCGGCCGTGGCCGGAATGCTGGCCGGACACCTCATCGCCACCTTGATCGTGGCCGCCGGGGTGGGCGCGTTGGTCGCCGGTACCCCATTCGCGCTCTCGGCGCTGACCATCGTCGGGTCCGCCTACCTTCTCTGGCTGGGGGTGGGCATGATCGCTCGTCCACCGACACCGAGCGTCGCCACCGGAGGCCAGAACACCTCCCGGATGGGGTGGGCGGCCAAGGGTGTGGGGGTCAGCGGGCTCAACCCCAAGGTCTTCCTGCTCTTCCTGGCGCTGCTGCCGCAGTTCACCGACCCCGCGGGGGAGTGGCCCGTCCCCGCGCAGATCATCGTCCTCGGCTCGGTTCACGTGCTCAGCTGCGCGATGGTCTACCTGATCGTCGCCGCAGCGGCGCGGGCGGTACTGAGCACCCGTCCCCAGGCGGCCCGTGTCGTGGGTCGGGTCTCGGGCACCGCCATGGTCGCCATCGCGCTCTTCCTGATCGCCGAACACCTTCTGGGCTGACCCACCGCACCCACCGTTTCGGGCGGGTGCCTGGACCGATGGGGTGATCGTCTGATTCGATCCGGCCCCACATCCACCGCTCGAAGCCCACGGCATCGAGTGTCCGACCAGAGCAACGAGGAGTGACGTGCACGACCAGGCCCGGCAGGATCATGTGAGTCCCGAGGTGGAAGAACGTATCCGCACCGGTTTCGACAGCCAGGGGTTGATGCGTCACCTGGGTGCACGACTGACCCACATCGGTCACGGGCGGGTCCGTGTCGCGCTCCCGGCCCGCCCCGAGGTCACCCAGCAGCACGGCTACTTCCACGCCGGTGCCACCAGCGCCATCGCCGACACGGCGGGCGGGTACGCCGCCTACACCCTCTTCCCCGCCAAGACGGCCGTCCTGACCGTGGAGTACAAGATCAACCTCCTGGCCCCCGCCCGGGGAGAGCGCCTGGACGCCGTGGCGACGGTCCTCAAACCCGGGCGCACCCTCACCATCTGTCGACTGGAGGTCTACGCCATCGACGACGGCCGGGAAAAGCTCGTGGCGGCCGGACAGCAGACACTGATCCGCGTGGACGAACGGCCCGAACAGTGAGTCCGGCCCCCGAGCCCGACCTGCCCTCCTGGGTGAGCCGGCGGTCACGACCCTTTCCCGACTGCAACCTGCTCCTGCTCGAGGGAACCCGCCCCGCCCTGATCGACAGCGGCTTCGTCGGCCATGCCTCCCAGACCGCCGACCTGGTCCGGGAACGCACCCGCGATCTCGACCCGGTGGTGAACACCCACCGGCACTCCGACCACGTCGGAGGCAACGCCCTGTTGCAGTCACGGGGCGCGGGCATCGCGGCCGGAGCCATCGACGCCACCGCGCTCCGACGTCGCGACCCGGGGTGTTGCGCGGCCGAGTACCTCGACCAGCCGGTCGCCCCCTACACCGTCGACCTCCCCCTCCACGACGAGCAGGTGCTCCACCTGGGTGAGGCCGACCGGCAGGTCATCGCCACCCCCGGACACACCCCCGGCCACCTGGCACTCTGGCAACCGGAGGAACGACTCCTGGTGGTCGGTGACGCGCTTTCGGACTATGACGTGGGCTGGGTGAACCTGGCCCTGGACGGCCCCGAGGCGGCCGAGACGGCGCTGGCCTCCCTGCACCGAGTCTCCGAGCTCCGTCCACGGGTGCTGCTGACCGCGCACGGGCCCCTGCCCACGGATCCGGACGCCGCGCCGGCCAAGGCCGTGCAGAGCTCCCAGCGCCTGGTCGACGATCCCCAGGGGGTCGTTTGGTACGGGGCCCGGCGGATCCTCGCCTTCGCCCTGATGATCCGTAACGGAATTCCGGTCGCGGACGTCGAGCCCTACCTGCACGCCCGGGAATGGCTCCAGGACGCCGCCCGGCTGCTGCGGACCGGCCCGGAGGAACTCTCTGCCGAGCTGGTGAGGACGATGTCGCGTAGCGGCGCCGTTCTCCAACGCGACGGGTACCTGTACGCGGCGGCCGAACACGCCCCGGTCACCGCCGCCTCGCTCGACGTGCCCTTCCCGCGGTCCTGGCCGCCCCCGCCCTCATCCCCTCCCACGTGTTCGTCGTAGACCGCGCCCGAGGTCCGAAGACACGATCTTCGCCCCCGGGGCGTCCCATCAAGGGCGCACCGCGGGGGCGAGGGCGTTCACAGCGAGGTCGTCACCCGACCGGCCTGCGCGAGCGCACCAGGGAGAAGAGGTCCTTGGGGTCCTCGGGGTCCGCCACCAGGTCGATGAATGTCTGCAGTTCCGTCCCGGCCGTGGAGTCGCGTAGGAACCGCAGCGCGGAGAAGTCGGCGATGGCGAAGCCGACCGAGTCGAAGATGGTGATCTCCTCCTCATCGCGGCGACCGATCTCCTCACCGGTGAGCACCTTCCAGTACTCGACGACGGGGAAGTCGGGCTCCATCTGCTGGATCTCCCCCTCGATGCGGGTCTGTTCGGTGTACTCCACGAACACCCGTGCCCGCCGAAGGATCTGGGCGCTCAGCTCGGTCTTGCCCGGGCAGTCACCGCCCACCGCGTTGATGTGCACGCCGGGCCGGACCTGATCTGAACCCAGAACCGTGTTCTGGGCCTTGTCGGCCGTGCAGGTGGTGATGATGTCCGCCCCGAAGACCGCTTCGTCGGTGGAGGAGGCCTCCATCACCCGGAAGCCCAGGGGCTCCAGGTTCCGGCGCAGCTTCCCGATGGCGGCGGAGTCCACGTCGAACACGCGCAGTTCCTCGATGCCCAGAGCGGCCCGGAAGGCCAGTGCCTGGAACTCCGCCTGGGAGCCCGCGCCGATCATGGCCATGCACCGTGCGCCTGGGCGGGCCAGGGTCTTGGCGGTCATGGCCGAGGTCGCCGCGGTGCGCAGCGCGGTCAACAGCGTCATTTCGGCCAGGAAGGTCGGATAGCCGTTGTCCACGTCGGCGAGGACCCCGAAAGCGGTGACCGTCTGGAATCCTCGGGCGGGGTTGAAAGGGTGACCGTTGACATATTTGAACGCGTAGGTCTCGTGGTCGGAGGTCGGCATCAGCTCGATGACTCCGAAGGGTGTGTGGTTGGCGATTCGGGGAACCTTGTCGAATCGCTCCCACCGTCGGAAATCCTCCTCCAAATAACCGATCATTCCGGACATGAGGCGTTCGACGCCTTCACGCTGGATCCATCGGGACATATTTCCGACGTCGACGAACTGCGGCATTTCCGGCTCCTTGCGCAGGTTGTGGGGGTGGAGAGGTGATGGCGGATGTGACTCAGATTAGTGATCTCGATGTGCGAATATAAGAGAAGAAATGCTCGAATTCAGTGCCGGTGGGTGCCAGATCGACAAGTAAGACCGAGCATTATGCTCATGGCTCGCCTCACGGATCTCGACCGCCGTCTCATCTCTGCGATGAGCAAGGACGGGCGCGCGCCCGTGGCCGCGCTCGCCGAGCAACTGGGCGTGTCACGGGCCACGGTGACCAACAGGATCGAGAAGCTCAAGGCCCAGGGCGTCATCGTGGGGTTCGGTGTGCGGGTGCGCGACCACCACGAGACGGGGGAGGTACGGGCGATCTCCTTCATCGAAGTGGTGGGGCGGACCACCGACCACGTGATCGCCGAGCTGCGGGGATCCCCCGAGATCATGGCGCTGCACACCACCAACGGCGGGTGGGACCTGGTCGCGGAGATCTCCTGTGAGAACCTCCGGGAGTTCGACGAGCTGCTTCGCCGGATGCGCGGGATCAACGGTGTGGTCAACAGCGAGACGAGCCTGTTGCTCAGCTCGGTGGTCCGCTGACGCCGGGTGCGCCGACCGTGTACCGGTCACGGGCCAGGATGCCTTCGGTCAGGCCCGCGCGTGTGCGGTATTCGGCGCTGAAACCGAGGGGTTCGGTCGTGGCCCCCGCGGCGCACAGCGCGGAGAGGGCCTCGTCAAAGGACAGCTCCGTGTAACCCTGTGCGGCCGACGACGTCGCCCTCCAGCGATCGGTCGACCCCTCACCCAGGAGGTCGGCCGAGACCCTGGCGCAGCGCGAGATCAGTGGCACCGCGGCTTCCGAGGGCCGCACGCTCCACCGGTGGCCGGCGGTGTCGGCCGCGGTGGTCAGGATCGTGCGGAGTCGCCGTGCGGCGATCTGCACGGCGTGCAGCATGACGACACCGCCCGCCCCCGGACCGTTGGGGAGTATCAGTCGGGTGATGCCCCGGTCGTTGATCGCGCAGAGCAGGGCCTGCGGGTCCGGTGGCACGATGACCTCCTTGCTCTGCGGCCACACGTCGAGCGGGCTGTGCCGTCCTTTCGGCCCGCCCACGTGGAAGACGAAGAAATCGGGATACAGGTAGAAGTCGGTCTCCGTGGCGCGCAACTCCTCGTAGAACGCACCCACCGAGGCCAGGAGCAGGGGAGCGGCCCTCAGCGAATCCCCGGGTTCCAGGGCCACGACCCCGAGACGGTCCTGCGCGGTGAATCCGGGCAGTAGGTCATGGAACCCGACGGGGTCCTCGCCCCGGGAGAAGACGAACTCACCGGTCCTCATCAGCTCAGAGGTGTGCACGACCCTGCTCTCCTTCGTTCTCCGGGGTCTCCAGCCTGAAGGTGATCGGATGCTCGGGATCGGAGACGGCCGGCCGATCGAGACCGAAGGCCTCGATCGGATGCGGAGTCGTTCCCTCCGTCTGCAGGTCGGCCAGGATCCGCCCCATGAGGCTGCCGAACTTCGCCGCGTGTCCCGCCCCGTTGAAGACCGCGACGTGAGGGTGGCCCGGCAGAGTGTCCAGCACGAAGCCGCGGTCCGGAGCCATGTCGTAGACACAGGTCCGGTGGGCCAGGGCCGGGCCCACGGACCGGGGAAGGTGCTCACGTAGGAACGCGGCGAGGAGCTCCCCTTCGACGTCGTCGCCTTCGAAGACCCGCTCCTCACTCCTGATGAAGCGGCTTCGCATGTCCCTGCCCAGCTTCGTGGCGGCCTCGCCGTAGACGGGGAATCCGTAGTAGGTGTCCCGCGGCCCGTGGTAGATCCAGACGGGATGCCTGTCCGGGGTGAAGGAGCTCAGGTGCGCGCTGCTGAAGTAGCTGACCTGCTCCTGGGACAGGGTGAGGGTGAACTTCAGGCCGAGGTCGGACATCAGCGGGCCCATCCAGCTTCCGGCCGCCACGATGAGCCGGTCCGCCTGGACGGTTTCGGTGGTCCCCTCCGGGGTGGACACGCGCACGCTGACGCCGTCGGCGCGAAGGTCGACGCCGTCCACCTTCGCGGTGCGAAACTCCACCCCCAAGGCCTGGGCGAGGGAGGTGTGCGCGCTCACCGAGCGGCGGACGTCCAAGACGCCGGCATCGGGTTGAAAGATGCCGAGGGTCTCGTCGGAGACCCTCCACTGCGGGAACCGCTCCCTGATGTCGTCCGCGGTGAGCGAGTCGTAGGCGAAGCCGAGTTCGTCCAGAACACGACGGCCGTTGTCGATGTAGGCGTGCCCGGCGGTCCCCTCCTCCGCGAGATCCAGCCCGCCGGTGGTGGTGATCAGCGGCAACCCGCTTTCCCGCTCCACCTGGGCCCATGCTTCGTACATCGCGTCGGTGAGGCCTGAGTACGCGGTGGAGGGGTAGACCCTGCGGATGATTCTGGAGTGGTCGCCGAAGGCTCCGAAGGAGTGGAGCGGGCCGAACCGGTCGAGGACGAGAACTCGCTCGGCCCCCTGCCTGCCGAGCCAGTAGGCGGCGGCCGACCCCACGGTCCCGGCGCCCACGACGATGTGAGAATAACCTTTCGGCATGGAGACTTCCCGTCTGTGCTTCCTGCACGTGTGAATCGAGATCCATGTTCGGTGTTGCGGAGCGGGTCCTCGACCTATAGAGATCGAAGGTTCCCGAGAATCCGTTCGACAGATGTAGGAAGGCCCTCCTCGGGCTTTCAACACCTGCGTGGTGCGGGGGGTGTCGGAAGTTGGTTGGATCGAAGCATGGTCCACGGAATCACTGTCGATGGCTGTAATCCCGGTAACTGGGCAGAGCCCGGTGTCTACGAAAGCCTGGAGCGGGGAAGGGCGACCGCGCTCAACGCGACGATCGCCATCTGGGAGGGCTTGGAGGAGACCGTCGACGCGACGGCGGCCTGGCATCGGCGCTTCCGCGAGCGGTCGGATACTCTGCTGCAGGTCAGGACCGCCCAGGACATCGTGCGCGTGCATGAGACGGGGCGGTCGGGGATCATCCTCGACCGGCGGAACCTCTCTCCCATCGAGAACGATCTCGAAGGGCTCGAGGCGTTCGCGGTGCTCGGCGTGCGCGTGGCGCAGCCGGCCTGCAACGTCAGGAACCTGGTGGCCAACGGTTGTCGTGAGCCCCACGATGAAGGGCTGAGTCTGTTCGGTGTCAAGGTGGTCAAGAGGTTGAACGAGTTGGGGATTCTCGTCGACCTCTCCCATGTGGGGGACCGTAGTGGTCTGCACGCGATCGAGGGTCTGGAGACCAACGCCGAGATTCCGAGTATCGCTTCCGGGCTGGGCAAGCGAGGCTATGGCCGGGAAGAAGTGGACAAGATCATGGGCGGCGACTGGATGCGCCTCTACCGGGAAGTCTGGGGAGCCTGATGTCGCAACGACCCGAACCCATGTCCCTCGAACGCGTGCGCGAACTCGTCGGGGAACCGAGCGAGGCCGCCGAAGCCAAGGTGCAGGACCACGTGGACCGGAACATCCACCGCTTCATCGCGCACTCCCCGTTCGTCTGCGTGGCCACCGCCCACGCGGACGGCACGGCGGACTGCTCACCACGGGGCGACCACCCAGGGTTCGTCAAGGTCCTGGATTCGCGGACGCTCGCCATTCCGGACCGGGTGGGCAACAACCGCCTCGACACCTTCGAGAACCTCGCCACCGACCCGCGCATCGGGCTGGTCTTCCTGGTGCCGGGACACCACGAGTCGTTGCGTGTCAACGGCACGGCGTACCTCTCCGAGGACCCCGATGTGCTCGCGCGCCTGGAGGCGGAGGGAAAGACGCCGAAGGTCGCCATCATCGTGCGGGTGCAGGAGGCCTACCTGCACTGCGGGCGGGCGATCCTGCGCGCACGGCTGTGGGACCCCGACGGCTTCGCCCTGGCCGACCACGTTCCTTCCATGGGCGAGGTGATCGCCGCCCGGCTCGGGAACACCGAGACCAGTGCGGGGGCCATCGATGAGGCGCTTGCGAAGTCCACCTACAGGAATCTCTACTGATGACGACCACAACCGGAATGCCGCCCGAGCTGGTCGTGGAAGGTGTTCACACGGTGGCCCAGGGGATCCGGGCCGTGATTCTCGCCGCCCCCGATGGTCGGGCACTGCCCCCCTGGTCACCAGGCGCGCACCTGGACGTCGAGCTTCCGAACCGGCTCACGCGCCAATACTCGCTCTGCGGTGATCCCGCGGACCCGTGCCGCTACCGCATCGCGGTCAAGCACGAAGAGCTCAGCCGGGGAGGCTCGGAGTACCTACACCTGTTCCTGCGGCCCGGTACGCGCCTGCGCGTGGCCGAGCCGCGGACCACGTTCCCGGAGGTCACCCCGCCCGGGACGCTCTTCATCGCCGGTGGCATCGGGATCACGGCCGTGTTGGCCATGTTCTTGAGGGACCTTCGGAGAGGACACGAGCCCACCCTGCTCTACGCCGGTCGCAGCCGGGCGAGTATGCCGTTCCTCGACGAACTTGCGGAGAACGCCCACGTCGTGATCGCAGCCTCGGACGAGGGCGAGCGGCTGGACCTTCCCGCCTGGGCCCGCTCCCGGCCGGAGGGCACCGAGATCGTCACCTGCGGTCCTCCCCGGATGGTCGCCGAGATCGAGGAGGTCTTCGACGACGAGCGGTTCGGCGGGGTGCACGTCGAGCGCTTCCGGGCCGAACCGCGCTCCTTCGCCGACGACAGGCGGTTCGTCGCGGAGTGCGCGCGCAGTGGAAAGGAGGTGACCGTACCTGCCGGAGAGACGCTGATGGACGCTCTGCTGAAGCAGGACATTCCCTTGGGGACGGGTTGTCGCGAAGGAGTGTGCGGCTCGTGTGAGGTCAAGGTTTTGGCCGGGGAACCGGAACATCGTGATCTCCTCGGCGCTTCGGAGGGGCGCATGTATCCCTGTGTCTCGCGGAGCCTGACAGAGACCCTGGTCCTGGATGTGTGAGTCGATATGCTCCCGACATGGACGCCATCACGGAGCTCGCCGAACGGCTTGCCCAAAAGATCAGGCGCAGTGTGGCCGTCGACGACGTCGACCTTCGCCTGTTGGGGTCCAGCACCCACTTCGGCGACGCCGATCCCCTGCGCCTGACGTCCCTGGCGAATCGGCGCATCGAAGGGCCGGTCAGGGACGCGACCTTCGCCGCGGGGTTCCCGCACTGGCGTGAGCCGCGGCGTGGACGGGCACTGGGGATCGACGGGCACGAGCACGATCGCATGAGTTTTCCGCTGCGTTCCCGCTACGGTCCGCTGGGCGTGATGTGGGTGATCCTTCTCGACGAGGACGAGTTGTCCGAGGAGGAGATGTGCCGGTGTCTCTCCGTGGCCCGTGAGATGGAGCGTGTCCTCGCGCGGCAGCAGCAGGACGAGCTGGATTCCGTACTCGAAGTCGAGGCCCTGCTGTTCAGCCTGCTCTCCGATGAGACGCGGGACAGGGCGTCCGCGGCACGGGACCTGTTGGATCTCGGATACTTCGAGACCTCGGCCGAGGTCACCGCTCTTGTGGTGGTCGGTGTCGAACCCCGGCCCTCCTACGCCGTGGACGAGCGGACGGCCGTGCTGCGCAGGGCCCTTCGGCGGGCCGTCCGGTCGCGGTGGGATCGGTCGGGGGCCTTCGCCGTGACCGAGGACCACGCCTTCGTGCTCATCGGTGGCCGCGGGGACACGCCGAGGGTGGAGCACACGGAGGTCGCCGAGCGCGTCGTCACCGAAGTGGCCGAGTCGGATCCGAAGCTCTCGCAGCGGCTTCGTTTCGGGGTGGGGTCCGCCGTCCCACTGACCGAGGCCGCGCTCTCCTACGAACACGCGCGGGTGGCCGCTCGGATCGCGACGGAGAAGGAGGAGACCGTCGTGCTCCGGGAGGACTTTCCCCTGGAGACCCTGTTGGAGGTCTCCCTTCGGACCGAGGTCGACGTGTCCCTGATTCCGGAATTGGTGCGGGAGGCCGTCGAGACCCAGTCGAAGGAGTCGCTGAGGACGGTGGGGTGCTTCCTCGACCAGGCCGGTAACGTCGCCCGGACCTCCGACATCCTCCACCTGCACCGGACCACGGTCTACTACCGTCTGCGCCTGTTCGAGAAGGAGACCGGACTGTCACTGGAGAACGGTCGCGACCGGTTCCTCCTCCAATTCTGGCTGGCCGTCCGCGACCGGGCCGGGTATCCGCGAATCCGGTGAATCCGGCGCTCGAGTGCCGTGCGACATCTCCTTGACAGCGACTCTCCCCGGACGGATAGTTGCATATACGGCTAGCGCAACGGATATACGGATGAGGCGCCAGAGGCGGGGAGATGACGTGGATCTGGATCCAGGGACGGGGAGCGGGCCGCTGGCCGGTGTGAGGGTCGCGGAGATCTCCGGTGTGGTGATGGCGCCGATGGCCGGCAGGCTGCTGGCCAAGCTGGGCGCGACCGTCGTCAAGGTGGAGCCGCCCCACGGGGACGTGGTGCGCAACATCGGCGCACGCGTCGCACCCGGGATGAGCGGAGCGGCCCACTCCCTCGGCGATGGCAAGTACAACATCGCGATCGACAT
Organism: Nocardiopsis listeri; assembly: GCF_020741345.1. GTDB lineage: Bacteria > Actinomycetota > Actinomycetes > Streptosporangiales > Streptosporangiaceae > Nocardiopsis > Nocardiopsis listeri_A. Next base: position 2,788 of record NZ_DYZD01000255.1, on the reverse strand, counting down.
GAGCACCGAGGAGGGTCTGGCGGAGCTCCGCGTGATCCTGGGGTCGGCGGACATCATCGTGACCAACCACCTGCCGTCCCGACGCCGCAGATTCGGTTTGGACTGGGAGTCGGTACGAGCGATCAACCCGCGGGCGATCCTGTGCACGGCGCAGGGCCATGCCAGCGACTCGACCATGGCCGATACCCCCGCCTACGACGACACCGTCCAGGCGGCCTCGGGGGTATGCGACATCTACTCGAAGTCCGAAGGCCGCCCGCGATACGCCCCCTACGTGATGGCGGACAAGATCTGTGCCCTGACCATCGTCTATTCCGTCCTGGCGGCGCTGCACCATCGCAACACGCACGGGCGGGGACAATGGGTGGACGTCCCCATGGTGGACGTGATGGTCGACTTCAACCTCGCCGAGCAGCTCAACGAGTTCTCCTTCATCCCCCCTCGAGGTCCCGCGGGCTGGCACCGGACGTTGGCGCCCAGTCGCAGGCCGCATCGATGCGTGGACGGCTGGGTCTGCGTCCTTCCGTACTCGGACCGCAACTGGGGCGACTTTCTCCGGATCGCCGGGGTGGACTGCGAGGCCGGGAACGTTCCGTTCGCCACCAACCAGGAACGGAACGACAACATGGAGGACGTGCAGGCCATCATCTCCGGTTACGCGGCCGAGCGGACCACGCGGGAGATCCTGCGCGAATGCGGATCGGTCGGGGTCCCCGTGCAGCAGGTCAGGACACTCGAATCACTGGTGGAGGACGACTACCTGAGGGAACGGGGGACCGTGCAGGAGATCCGGCATCCCCTGGGGCACTCCTACTTCCGGACGACGCCGAACATCTCCTTCACCGACTCGCCCCTGCGGCCCGTGCGGCCGGCCACCTCGGTCGACGCCGACCGTGAGGAGGTGACGCGGCGGTGGTAGGCAGGCATCGCACCGTCAGCCGGGTGGTGGGGATCCTCGAACAGGTCGTTCGGAGCGAGCGCGGGGCGACCCTCCAAGAGCTGGTGGAGGGGCTGCGCTCCCCCCGCTCCTCCATCTACGACTTCGTCCGAGGCCTCGTCGAGGAGGGGTACCTGGTGGAGGCCCCCGAGGGCGGTAGGTACGTCCTGGGGCTCGGTGCGCACGCGCTGCTCGCCTCGCGCTCGACCTCCGTCGTCGAACTCGTCGAACCGGTCATGCGTGAACTGGCCCGCCGCACTCAGGAGACCGTGACCCTGGCCGTGCCGGTGGGGGCCGAACTCTCGTACGTGCACACGGTGCCCTCCGAACACCCCATCGCCTATTCCCCCGTGCTGCGCACGCGCAGGAGCCTGTGGCCCTCCAGCTCCGGAAAGATCTTTTTGGCCTACGACGCCCTGGGGACCAGGGTCACCGAGGCACTGGGACCGCTGGACGTTCGGGGTGAACTGGTCGAGGCCGAGATCGCGCTGACCACACGACGCGGATACGCGACCAATGTCGGTGAGTCCGTCACCGACGTGGCCGCGGTGGCCGTCGGCGTCGGGGTGGCCGGTCACGTGGTGGCCGCCCTGTCCGTCGGCGGCCCCCGGGCGCGTATCGAAGAACGTCTTGAACAGGCCGCCGGATCGGCGAATCGGCTTCTCGCCGACCACGGCCTGGGAGTCCCCCGCTGATCGACCACGCACTACCCGCGGTGATGGACGCGCCGTCCGCCGAACCAGGTCTCCTCGACCCCGACCCGGGAGATCTCGTCCTCGGGGACGGTGAAGACATCGTCGTCGAGCACCACGAAAGACGCATCGTGGCCGGGGGCGATCTTGCCCAGCCCGTCCAGGTGGGTGAGCCGGGCGGCACGGGCGGTGTAGAGCAGCACCGCCTGTGGCACCGTGATCGCCGCCGCCCGACCGATGTCGGCACCGGTGTACGCACGACGTCGTACCGCCGCCTCGATGGAGACGAAGACATCGTCGGCCTCACTCCAGGCGGTGGCGGGACAGTCCGAGGACAGCGCCAGTGATTCCACCCCCTCATAGAGCGAACGGACCGGATAGGCGTCCGGCACCTGGTCTCGGCGCAGATTGTTCTCGTAGGCCTCGTACTCCGAGTACAGGAAGATCGTGTGCGTGGCGATGCCGAAGGTCATGCGGGTCTCGCGGAGCCGCTGCACGAGCGCGGGGCTCATGAGGGTCGCGTGCTCGATGCGCACCGAGGGACGGTCCTCCAGCCACGGCTCATGATCCGCGAACACCTCCACCACGTGTGAGATGGCGCGATCTCCCATGGCGTGCACGGCCAACTGAACCCGGTTCCGGCGGGCCCAGTCCGCCGCCGCCCGCAGGTCCTCATCGGCGATCGTCCTCATGCCGTGGTCCTTCGACTCCGGATACGGCCTGCAGACCCAGGCCGTGCGGTTCGAATAGGTGCCGTCCATGAGCACCTTGACCCCGCCCACCCGTACCGGTCCCCTCCTTTCGTCGTCACGGAGATCCTCCAGAGGCGATGTCGGATCCCACCCCAAGAACAGCGCACTGCGCGGGAACGGTGCGCGTGCGGCGACCGATCGGTACACGGCGAGCGGGTCCGGCATCGTGGTGGCCAGCAGGTCGCACACACCGACGATTCCGCGACTGAAGAGTCTTCTCCCCACCGCGCTCAACAGGTCCTCGCGCTCGGAGACGCTGCGCCGCGGGATATGACGGCTCACCGCCAGGGTCGCCTCCCGCTCGGTCAGAACGCCGTTGGGGCGGCCCGACCCGTCGCGTTCGAACCTGGCACCCGGCGGGTCCGGGGTGTGGGCGTCGACCCCGGCGAGCTCCAGCGCACGGGTGT
>NZ_DYZD01000254.1 GCF_020741345.1 Nocardiopsis listeri | reverse complement strand
GAGACCCGTCAGGAGTGGGCCGGCACCGTCATGATCGTGGCCCAGCCGGGCGAGGAGACCCTCGACGGTGCCCAGGGCATGATCGACGACGGCCTGTTCGACCGGTTCGGACGGCCCGACATCATCCTCGGCCAGCACCTCGGCCCGCAGCCCGCCGGACTCATCTCCCACCGCGCCGGCATCATCCTCGGCGCCGCCAACGCCTACCGGGTGCGCGTCTTCGGGGAGGGCGGCCACGCCTCCCAACCGCACACCACCGTCGACCCGGTGCTCATCGCGGCCAACATCGTCAGTCGCCTCCAGGGTGTGGTCTCCCGCGAGATCAGCCCCAGCGAGATGGCGGTCCTCACCGTCGGCAGGATCCAGGCCGGCACCAAGGCCAACATCATCCCCGACGAGGCGTACCTGGAGATCAGCACCCGGGCGCTGAACGAGAACGTCATCGAGCAGCTTGAACAGGCGATCGAGCGGATCGTGCGGGCCGAGGCCGCGGCCTCCGGTGCCGGCCGCGAACCCCGGGTCGAGCGCTTCCAGGGCAGTGGGGTCACCCACAACGACCCCGTGAGCACCTCCGACGTCGCCTCCGCGCACCTCGCCTACTTCGGCGAGGAGTACGTCATCCACCTGCCCGACCCCTCCCCGTCCACCGAGGACTTCTGCCGCTTCGGTCTGCCCGAGGACCCGCAGCCCATCCCGTACGTGTTCTGGTTCGTGGGCGCCACCCCGCACGACGTGTGGGAGGCGGCCCCCGGTGACACGCCCTACGAGAAGATGGGCAACGTCCCGAGCAACCACTCGCCGTTCTTCTCGCCCGCCCGCGAACCCACGCTCCGGGCCGGACTGGCCGCGCTGACCGTGGCCACCCTGGCCTACCTGGGCAGCGACAACAAGAACCCGTCGACACCGAGCCTGCCGCCGACCGAGGTCCCGGCCGGCCCGGCCTTCGCCGGACCCGCTCCCACCGAAGCGGCGGACCCGCGCGCCACCACCGGCGGCGGCGAGAGCATGGCCCCCTCCGGGGGCTACGCCGCTCCGGAGCCGGTGGCGGACGGATACATGGGTGTGCCCTCGGGGCCGCAGGACGCCTACTCGGGTTTCCCGCCGCCCTCCGAGAACGAGTCGGACCCTCTCGCCGGGCCGCCCCCCACGGGGTCGCCCTTCGGTGAGAGCAACGACGCCTACGACAGCGCGTTCCTCGCCTCGTCCTGGCCGGCGCCCGACGAGCCCGCCGTGGAGTCCACCGCCGACGCCGACATGGGCGCGGTCATGGGCGAACAGGATCGGGAGCTGCGCGCCGAGTGGCGTAGCGGCAGGGGAGAGGAGTCGACCCTGTCCGCGGACATGGCCGCCCTCATGGACGAGGAGACCGCGCCTCCGCCGCCCTCGGGCCCTCCGGCCGGCCCGGCCTACGGCGGTCCGCCGCCGGTGGGCGGAGCGCACGACGCGCCCCCGCCCCCGGGAATCGACGACGATCGGCCCGACTCCCAGTACCGGTACTGACCGCGCGTGGGGGCCATCCCGTGGCGATGGGGTGACCCCCGTGTGCGCCGGTCCCTGCGACATCACCGGGAAACGCCCATTCTGGTGGGATGTGTCCTGGTCACGCTGTTCACCGTCGCGGGAGCGGTCAGCCGTGCCCTGTCAGGTGACCCCAACGAGCCGTTGCTACTGCTGAGCATCCCCGCGCTGGTGTACTTCGTGCGGGGCCAGCTCTACGCCCGCCAGCGGGTCAACGGGGTGCGCATCACCGAGGAACAGTTCCCCGAGGCGTACCGGATGGTGGCCGAGGCCGCCGAACGCTTCGGTATGCGTCAGGTGCCCGACGCCTACGTGGTGCTCGGCAACGGTGTCATCAACGCGTTCGCGTCCGGGCACGGGTTCCGTCGCTACGTCGCCGTCAACAGCGACCTGTTCGAGGTGGGCGCCCGCGACCCGGACGCGCTGCGGTTCGTGATCGGTCACGAGGTCGGCCACATCGCCGCCGGGCACACGTCGTTCTGGCGACAGTTCGCGGTGTCGGTCGCCAACGTGATCCCCGGGGTGGGCAGCACCCTGGGGCGCGCGCAGGAGTACACCGCCGACAACCACGCCTACGAGTACTGTCCCGAGGGGGTCCAGGGGCTGCGGATCCTGGCCGCGGGCAAGTACCTCTACCGGGACGTGGACTTCGACGACATCTCCGCACGCGCGCACACCGACACCGGGTTCTTCGTCATGCTGGTCAACCTGCTCTCCAGCCACCCGGTCAACACGTTCCGCTTCGCAGCCCTGGCCGACCGCGACCGACCCGGTCGCGTCCTCTGAGGCTCTAGCGACGACGTACGTGCTCGGGCAGGCGTTCGTGGCGCAGGTAGTCGCGGGTGAACTCGCCGGTGCCGTGCGAGACCGACCGCAGCTCCACCGCGTAGCGCACGATCTCCAGCTCGGGGACCTCCGCCCTGACGATCACCCGGCCACCGTCGGCCGCCTCGGTGCCCACCACCCGGCCACGCCGGGCCGACAGATCGCCGAGCACCGCTCCCAGGTGTGCCTCGTCCACCTCCACGGTCACGCTGTCCACCGGTTCCAGCACCGTGCGGTCACAGGTCGAGGCGGCGTCGCGAAGGGCCAGGCGTCCCGCCTTCTGGAAGGCCATGTCGGAGGAGTCCACCGAGTGCGCCTTTCCGTCGTACAACGTGACCCGCAGGTCCACCAACGGGTGGCCGTCGTCCACCCCCTCGGCCATCTGGGCGCGTACGCCCTTCTCCACGGACGGAATGAACTGCCGCGGCACCACACCGCCCACGATCCGGTCGACGAACTCCAACCCCGCTCCGGACTCCAACGGCTCCACCCGGATCCGGCAGACCCCGAACTCGCCGTGGCCACCGCTCTGCTTCACGTTGCGGCCGGTGCCCTGGGCGGGCGCGGAGAACGTCTCCCGGAGCGGGATGCGGATGTCGTCGGTGCGGACCCGCACCCCGTAGCGGTGTTCCAACCGATCCAGGGCCGCGTCGAGGTGCGCCTCGCCCAGGCTCCACAGGACCATCTGGTGGGTCTCGGAGTCGACCTCCACCCGCAGCGACGGGTCCTCGGCCACCAGACGCGACACCGCCTGGGAGAGCTTGTCCTCGTCCGAAGCCGAGGCGGCGGTGAGCGCCACCGGCATCATCGGATCCGGGAACGCCCACGGGGACACCCGCAGCGGACGCTCCGGTGAGGAGAGGGTGTCGCCGGTGCGCGCGGCCATCAGTTTGGCGACCGTGCCCAGATCACCGGCGATCACCTCGCCGGCGGGACGGGCGTCACGGCCCAACGGAACCGACAACGCGCCGATCCGCACCTCGTCTCCGGTGCGGTCGAGTTCGTCGGAGCGGCCCGGCCCGGAGCCCATCCCGTGGCCGTGCAGGTGCACGGTGGAGTCCGGGGTCAGGGTGCCGGAGAACACCCGAACCAGGCTCATCCGACCCACGTAGGGGTCGCCGGTGGTGCTCAGGACCTCCGCCACCAAGGGGCCGTCCGGATCGCAGGACAACCCCTCCGCGGAACGCCCGTCCGGCCGGACCACCGTCGGGAACGGGCGCCGGGTCGGATCGGGACAGGACAACGGGAGTTCGCGCAGCAGCTCTCGCACCCCCACGCCATGGGTGAGACCGAGCGCCAGCACCGGGTGGAACCCGCCCGCCGCCACCGCCTGCTTCAGATCCGCGATGAGCAGGTCCGGGTCGAGGGTTCCTCCCTCCATGTAGCGTTCCATGAGCGCCTCGTCCTCGCTCTCGGTGATGACCTCCTCGATGAGGGTCTGGCGGAGCGCGCCCGCGGACTCGCCCAACCGGTCCGGTGCGGGACGTGAGGCGGGGGCGGATTCGAGTCCGCCCCCGTCGGAGTAGTCGTAGTAGCGCTCGGAGATCAGTCCCCACAGGCCCACGAGCGAGCGTCGGTCGCCGTCG
>NZ_DYZD01000253.1 GCF_020741345.1 Nocardiopsis listeri | reverse complement strand
GGGGTCGACGCGAGGGCTCAGGAGTGCACGAAGTCGACCCCTCCCGGCCCACCCGGGTCCCGGGCCGGCTGACGGGCGAGATGGTGCGTCGCTTTCGCCGGCCGGGCCTGCGTGCCCGTTCACGAGGGGTTTGACAGAATCGTTCGGGTTCCCGAGCGAGGAGGATCCGTGAACATCGCACCCGACCGTCGGCCGGCACCCCGGTGAGCCGGCCGTTCCCCCGAACACGCCCCCGGCTCCCCATCCGTCTCCCCCGCCCGGGGCGCTCGGACTCCCACGGCACCCGCGGGACCAAGCCATGGCACAAGCCGGCGCGCGTGTTCCTGCTGATCTTCGTGAGCGTCGACCTGATCGGCGCGCTGCTGCTCACCACCCCCCTGGCCACCGTCGACGGGCGGGGGTTGCCCTTCCACGAGGCCTTCTTCACCGCGACCTCGGCACTGGCCGTGTGCGGGCTCAGCGTGGTCTCCCTGGGCAGGGAGCTCAGCGGCTTCGGTCAGGGCGTGGTTTTGGCCCTGGTCCAGGGCGGCGGCATGGGCATCATGACGCTGGCCTCGTTGCTGGGCACCGCCGTCATCCACCGATTCGGGCTGCGCATGCAGCTCACCGTGCAGGCCGAGGTGCGCACCCTGTGGGTCGGCGACGTACGCGAACTGGTCAATCGGGTGCTGACCATCTTCCTGGTGTTGCAGGGTCTGACCTTCGTGCTCATCACCCCGCGCATGTGGCTGGCCTACGACCTCACGCTCCCGCAGGCCCTGTACTCGGGGTTCTTCCACTCGATCATGGCGTTCAACAACGCCGGACTGTCGCTGTACGACGACAGCTTCACCCGTTTCTCCGGTGACGGGTTCATCCTGTTCCCCGTGGCGTTCGCGATGATCCTGGGCGGCATCGGCTTCCCCGTGCTCCTCGAACTGCGTCGGCGGCTGGGCCGGCATCACCGGTGGTCCCTGCACACCAAGCTCACCGTCACCACCACCGCCATCCTGTTCGCCGCCGGGATCCTGTTGATCACCGCCATGGAGTGGAACAATCCGACCACCCTGGGCGGGCTGCACTGGTGGGCGAGGCTCACCGACGGCTTCTTCACCGGGGTGATGCCGCGCAGCGGCGGGTTCAACGCCGTGCCCATCGGCCAGATGCAGGACTCCACCCTGCTGGTGACGGTCATGCTGATGTTCGTCGGCAACGGCAGCGCCGGGACCGCGGGCGGCATCAAGGTCGCCACCCTCGCGGTGGTCTTCCTGGTGGTCAGGGCCGAGGTGCGCGCCCACGACCGGGTGCACGTCTTCGGGCGTCAGTTGCCCACCGAGGTGATCCGGCAGTCCCTGAGCCTGGCCTTCCTGTCCGCGACCGCGGTGGCGAGCACCACCGTGCTGATGCTGTGGGCCACCGAGTTCTCCCTCCTTCAGGTGTTGTTCGAGGTGGTCTCGGCCTTCGGCGTGGTGGGCCTGTCCGTGGGCATCACCCAGGACCTCGCCGCGTGGAACCAGTACCTGTTGGCGATCCTCATGGTGGCCGGCCGGGTCGGACCCATCACGTTCGTCACCGCGCTGGCCTTCCGCGACCGACAACGTCGTTACACCCTGGCCGAGGCCCGGCCGATCATCGGCTGAGCCCGACCCCGAACCGGAACCCCCGAGGAGAGAGACCATGCCCCATCGTGATCGAAGCGACGACAAGCGCGTCCTGGTGATCGGCCTGGGCCGGTTCGGCAGTTCGCTCGCACTGGAACTGGTCAGACACGGCTGGGAGGTGCTGGGCATGGACTCCAACCCGCGCCTGGTGCAGACCTACGCGGACGCCCTCACCCACACCGTCATCGGCGACGCCACCGACGAGGAGACCATGAGGCAGGTGGGCGCTCCCCAGTTCAACCGGGCGGTGGTCGCGATCGGCAGCCACCTGGAGGAGAGCATCCTCACCACCTCACTACTGGTCGACCTGGAGGTGGCCAGTATCTGGGCCAAGGCCACCAGCCGGCGGCACGGGCGAATCCTGGAGCAGGTGGGCGCGGACCACGTGGTGCTGCCCGAGCACGACATGGGCGAGCGGGTGGCGCACCTGCTGTCGGGGCGGATGCTCGACTACAAGGAGGTGGAGCAGGGGTTCGCCGTGGGCAAGACCCGGGCTCCGCAGTCGATGGTGGGCCGGACCCTGCGGGAGACGCGAGTGCGACAGAAGTTCGGCATCACGGTGGTGGCGGTCAAACGGGTGGGGTCCTCCTTCACCTACACGACGGAGGAGACCGTGCTGCACCAGGGCGACGTGATCCTGGTGGCGGGCCGCAACAAGGACGTGGAGCGCTTCGCCGAGAGCAGGTGACCTCGCAGGACCTCGACCGGTCGGGACACGTATCGGGGGCCCGGGCAAAGCGGACAAATTGACAACCGTTTTCATTTTCCCGAAAATAGTCGCATGAGAACCAGGACCTCCGTGCGCGCCGCCTCCCTCGGCGCCGCCATCGCCATGATCATCACCGGCTGCGGCAGCGAAGGCGGTGACACCGGCGACAACGGGGTCTCCCCCGCCGACGCCGACCTCACCGTCGTCACCGGGGTCTACCCCCTCGAATGGCTTGCCCAGGAGATCGGCGGGGACACCACCGCGGTCGTCCAGCTGACCGAGCCCGGCGCCGAACCGCACGACCTGGAGCTCACCGGCCGTCAGATCGCCGAGGTGAGCGAGGCCGACATCGTGTTCCACGTGGGCGGCCTCCAGCCCGCCGTGGACGAGGCGGTCGACCAGGAGGGCGAGGACGCCTCACTCGACGTCGCCGACATCGTGTCGCTGCGCCCCGCCGACGACGGCGAGGACGAGGACGACCACGCCCACGAAGAGGACGACGGGCACGACCATGGCGAGCACGACCCCCACTTCTGGCTGGACGTGGACCTGATGGCCGAGACCGCCGAGGCGCTGGCCGAGCGCATGGGCGAGGTGAACCCCGAGGGCGCCGACACCTACCGACAGGAGGCCGAGCGGGTCACCGGCGAGCTGGCCGCCATCGGCGAGGAGTACGAGCAGGGGCTGTCCTCCTGTGAACACCGTGAGGTCGTGGTCGGACACACCGCCTTCAGCTACCTGACCGACCAGTACGACCTGGAGCAGATCGGCGTCAGCGGGGTCGACCCGGAGAACGAGCCCTCCCCCGCGCAGATCGCCGCCATCACCGACGTCGTCAAGGAGCGCGACATCTCCACGATCTTCACCGAACCGCTCATGCCCGCCGCGACCGCGGACACCATCGCGGCCGAGACCGGCGCTCAGGTGGAGGTACTCGACCCGCTGGAGGGGGTGACCGATCGGTCGCCCGGCGACGACTACCCCTCGATCATGCGCGGGAACCTGGAAGCGCTGACCACGGCTCTCGCCTGCGAATAGTCACAAGGCCACCACAAGGCCCCGTCGATACTTCGGCGGGGCCTTCGCGTGTTACCGAGGGTTCATCCGTGTCACTTTCAGACCAAGGTCCCCAAAGCAACTCTGACCCATTTGACCAGCAACGACGCCATGTTCGGACACCTTGCCGAGGAGAACGCGATTACATAGCGCTTACATCCGACCAAACCCACGGACAAGTGGCGAGCATCACGCTATGCTCGTGAGAGTGATGGTGCTGATGCACGTGCATTCGTTAATGCATTAGCACGCACGTTTCCCCTCAGTCGAAGATGCAAGGAGCGACAGGAACATGACCGCACACAACGGTATCCGCGCGACCGACCTGACCGAGGCCTCCTGGCAGAAGGCCAAGCGCAGCAACTCGCAGGGGGCCTGCGTCGAGATGGCACGTCTCCACGACGGATCGATCGCCGTACGCAACTCTCGCTTCCCCAGCGGACCGGCCCTGGTCTACACGCAGGAGGAGATCGACTGCCTGATCCTGGGCGCCAAGGACGGCGACTTCGACAACCTGCTCGGATAAGGTCGGCTTCGAGCACAAGAGAAGGGCCCACCCGTATCTCGTGGCACGACGGCGCGAAGCACCGTGGAGTGGTGTGCGTGCCGACCCGGTAAGCCACCCCTTGCTCTCTCCCGGGTCACCCGAGCTACGGGTTCCAACGCGAAGAGGGGGCTCCGTCACGGACGGAGCCTTCTCTTGCCCCACCCACGGGGACGAACAGGGTGTGGGGGCAAAGGGGTTCGGAGGATAACAGGGGCTCAGGCCTCGTCGAGGTCCTTGAGCATGTCCTTGAGCATCGAGACCGTCTCATCGGGGGTGGCGGCCGAGACGCTGAGCTTGGTCATCGCCTTGGTGTAGGCCTCGACCGTGGACCGCTTGTCCACGATGTCGCCGTCGGTCAGGTGTTCCAGGTACAGCACGTCGGACAGCTCGAAGTCGGAGAAGCGCAGCAGCGTGAAGGAGCCGGCCTCGGCGGCGTGCGCGCCCACCTCGAACGGGATGATCTGCAGGGTGATGTTGTCCCGGTTCTCACAGATGTCGATCAGGTGGCGCAGCTGGCCGCGCATGATCTCCTTGCCGCGCTCGCGGCCCCCGATGGGCCGACGCACGGCGGCCTCGTCGAGGATGATCCACATCTTCTTACCGCTGTTGAGGTGTTCCTGTCTCTTGAGTCTGGCCTGGATGCGCTGCTCGGAGAGGGTGTCGGTGTCGACACCACCGGAGATGACCTCGCGGGCGTAGTCCTCGGTCTGCAGCAGTCCCGGCACGAACTGGGACTCGTAGACACGAATCTGGTCGGCGGCCTCCTCGAAGCCCACGTAGCGGGTGAACCACTTGTGGAGGGCGTCGCCGTACTCCTTCCACCAACCCGGTTTGTTGGATTCGAGGGCCAGTTCCTTGAATTCCCTCAGGAGCTTGCGGTCGGTGACCCCGTACATCTTGAGGAGGTCCTCGATATCCCGGGGCTTGAATCCGACCCGCCCCAGTTCCATACGGCTGATCTTGGAAGCGGAGGCTCGAATCCTCTCGCCCGCTTCCTCACGGGAGATGCCACGTAGTTGCCGGTACCGTCGGAGCTGCTCTCCCAGGAGCATGCGGCGCACGGTGGGGCCACTCCCCTGGCGCAAATGAGCGATATCCACGTTCGCCGCCTCTCTTCTTTCTCCGGACAAGAGTATCGGTTCGCCCGGTCCCCTTTGCCGTGCGACCGGGACACTACACCTCCACGGTATCGACGACGTCCCGTTCCACCCTCCAGGACGCCCCCTCACGGCCCTTCGCCCGCCCCTCCCGGAGCGGCCCATCCGGCCGGTGGCCCGCCTCCCGCAGCGGGACGCCCGGCAACGAGCCCTGTGTCATCGACTCACACGAATTGCGCCCAAACGAACTTTCCGCCGGGCGGTGTGGGAATCACTCCCCACTCTCGCGCGAAAGCACTCACCAGGGCAAGCCCTCTGCCGCCTTCGACACCGGAGATCGCTTCCCTTCTGTGCGGCAAGTGATCTCCACCGTCACGAACCGCACAGATGAATTCACTGCCGCTGCGCATGAGTGAGAGCTGAATACCCGATCGGCCCCGCTCGGTCAAGGTGAGCGGACCTCCATGCCGTACCGCATTGGTGACCAATTCCGAAACGACGACCGAGACATCGCTCGACAAGTACTCCATGCCCCATTCGAGGAGCAGGGCGTCGGAAATCTCCCTGGCCGCGCCGACCGTCCGCGGGCGGGGCTCGAAAGTCCACGTGACGGCGTCGTGCCGGTCACCGCACACCGGCGTGTTCCAGCGTGGGGACCCGTGGGTCAGGACCCTGAGCCACCATGCGTCGGCAGGCTCCGCCACCGCCTCCGCACACTCCATGCCCTTCAACTCCTCACTGACGCGCCGCACCGCAGACCACCGAATGGGTGTGAGGCTCGTGCTGCTGCACGGGCCGAATGCACGTGCATCTCAGTCTTGGATGACATCGTAAGCCACAGCCCGATCACGCGCAGGCAAACGCGGGCACCGACCGAAAAGCTTTGCGGTGGCGCAGGTCAGCACCATTACGGACGACTGAAGAACTCACGGAACCCTGGTTCACCGAAGAACCGAAAGGCGCACCCGGTCACGTACCGACCAGTAGGCATGCGGATATGATTCCCCCGCGCCCACCACGTGATCAATGGAGGTAACACCATGTCCCCAACGCCTCGTGTGGCGATCGTGACCGGCGCGGCCCGCGGCATCGGCGCAGGTACCGCCGAGCGCCTCGCCCGTGAAGGTCGCTCCGTCGCCGTCCTGGACCTGAAGGAGTCCGACGCCCAGGAGGTCGTGGACCGGATCACCACCGAGGGCGGCCGGGCCATCGCGGTGGGCTGCGACGTCTCCGACGCCGACCAGGTGACCGCCGCCGTCGACACCGTCGCCGAGCGACTCGGCCCGCCCGCGATCCTCGTCAACAACGCCGGTGTGCTCCGCGACAACCTGCTGTTCAAGATGTCCCCCGACGACTGGGACACCGTCATGAACGTGCACCTGCGGGGTTCGTTCCTGATGAGCAAGGCCGCCCAGGCCCACATGACCGCCCAGAAGTGGGGCCGGATCGTGAACCTGTCCAGCTCCTCCGCGCTGGGCAACCGTGGCCAGGCCAACTACTCGGCGGCCAAGGCGGGCCTGCAGGGCTTCACCAAGACCCTCGCGATCGAGCTGGGCAAGTTCGGCGTCACCTGCAACGCGGTGGCCCCCGGTTTCATCGAGACCGCGATGACCCGTGCCACCGCCGAGCGGATCGGGATCAAGTACGACGACATGAAGGCCTTCAAGCAGGCCGAGATCCCCGTGCAGCGCGTGGGTCTGCCCGAGGACATCGCCAACGCGGTGGCCTTCTTCACCGGCGAGGACGCGGGCTTCGTGTCCGGCCAGGTCCTGTACGTCGCCGGCGGCCCCCTGGACTAGCGTCGCCCGTCCCGCACGCGCGCCCCCGCCGGTCACGATCGGTGGGGGCGCCTTGCACAGAGGCGAGGGTCCCGTTTCGGCAGGGGCCGCCGTCCTGCGTCCCCACGTCACCTCGGCCATCTCCGAGGCCGTACTGGACGAACTCGCCGAGCGCGGATACGGGCGCCTGTCGATGGAGGGCGTGGCCAAACGCGCCGGGACGGGCAAGAGCTCCCTGTACCGCCGGCGGTCGTCCAAACAGGGGATGGTCGTCGCGGCGCTGACCGAATTCAGCGTGCCGCCGGCCGAGATCGCCGACACCGGGTCCTTCGAGGGCGACCTGCGCGCAACGTTGGGGGCTGTGCACGCATGGCTCACCCACCCGCGTTTCGCGGCGATCCTGCCCGACCTGACCACCGAGGCGGGGCGGGACCCGGAGCTGGCCCGGGCCATCGAGAGCGCCATGGGTGTACGTCGCCGAGCGCTCGGGGAAGCCACCCTGCGTCGGGCGATCGAGCGCGGGGAACTCCCCGAGGACACCCACCTGCCCCTGGCTCTGGACCTGCTGGCCGCGCCCCTGTACTGGCGCCTCAACATACTCCGGGCCGAGGTCGAGCCCGACTACCTGAACA
>NZ_DYZD01000252.1 GCF_020741345.1 Nocardiopsis listeri | reverse complement strand
GTCATGACACCGGGGTCACTGGGTGCTGGGAAGCTCGTCCTCGACACCGTTGCCGCCGCCGTTCCCGTTACCGGGGGTGCCGCCACCGGGGGACTCGTCGTCCTCGGGGTCCTCCTCCGGGTCGGTGCCGGGGTCCGTGCCGGGCCCGGTCGGTTCCTCGGTCGGCTCCCGCTCCGGGTCGCACTCGTCGGGGTCGGGCGAGGCCGCGTCCCGCTCCTCCTCGTCCTGCTCGGTTTCGGTCGCCGTGGGCGTGACCTCGTCCCGGGGTGTGCAGGTGGAAGTGGACTCGAGGCCCTCCTCCTCCGTGCCCTCCTCGGTCTCGGGGGACGGAGAGGCCTCGGAACCCTCTTCGGGCTTCTCGGTGGGATGGCTGGTCCCGGTCGCGGAGTCGCTCGCGGTGGACGAAGCGGACGCGTCACCACCCTGGTCGCCATCGGCGGCGGGCGGGGCGTCCTCGTGACCCGCTCCTGCGGGCACCATCTCCATCACCTGGTCGCGCATCTGAGGGCTCGACATGATCACCGAAGCGGCGATGAGCACGGCTCCCGCCACCGCGGCGACGGGGCGAAGCCAGGGCAGACCGAACCAGAGCGCGCCACGACGACGTTCGGTGCGCTCGCGGATCAGATTGAGGCCCTCGGCCGACGGTGTGAACTCGTCCGCCTCTGCGCGCAGGGCCTGCCGGAGTCGGTCCTCGAACTCCGTCTCGTTCGGATCGTTGGGGCTGCTCATGTGGTCTGCTCCAGTGCAGAGCGGAGCGCGGAAACGCCACGGGAGGTGTGGCTCTTGACCGCGCCTCGGCTGATGCCCATGGCATCGGCGATCTGTGCTTCGGACAGGTCACCGTAGTACCGGAGCACGATGGCCTCTCTCTGGCGGGTGGGAAGTTTGCGCAGGGCGCGGATCACGGCCTCGCGTTCCAACAGATTCATGGCACCGTGTTCGGCGCTGGGGGCGTCCGGTAGGGCCTTGGGGGCGTGCTTCTCGACCACGGCGCGGTGACGCAGGACGGACCTGGCCTTGTTCACCACGGCCTGACGCAGGTAGGAGAGGGCCTTGTTGGGGTCCCGCAGGCGGCGCCAGGCTCCGTGCATGGCCACGAAGGCGTCCTGGACGACCTCCTCGGCGGTCGCGTGGTCCCGGACGAGAAGGGTGGCGAGTCGAACGAGTGGACGGTAGTGCTCCCGATAGAGCTCCGTCACGGCGTGGTCGGCGTCCCACTCGACCGAGAGCGGCGCCGTGGTGGCCCCGGCAACCATGGTTTCTGTCGTCACATCTGTTCGACGCACACCCTTGTCGCGGGGTTTACGAAAGGGCATACCTCTTCTTTTCCAGGTAGTCGTGCGTTCCAATCCGAACGCGCCGGATCCGGCCGAAGAGCGGATGGAATGGACACTTCGACGCGCACGGACGCCAAGCCTATCGTGCCGTATCCCACTGTCGTGGGGGGAGCCGGAATCGGAACGGTCGCAGAAAGGTTGAGGGTTCATCTCTTCCTCGGGTCCCCTGCGGCCCACGGGCCACTGCGGCATCATGGTCCACGGACGAACCAGGTAAGGACCCCGCCACACGGCGTGGGACCGATGATGGAAGGTGTGCGATGGCCGATCCCGACTGCCTTTTCTGCAAGATCGTCGAGGGGGAGGTGCCGGCGGAGATCGTCCGCCAGGGAGAGCGCACGGTGGCCTTCCGCGACATCAACCCCCAAGCTCCCACCCACGTCCTGGTGATCCCGCGCGACCACCACCCCGACGCCGCCTCCGCGGCGGCCCACGACAGCGGCCTGCTGGACGCCCTGGTCCGGGACGCCCACGAGGTCGCCGTGGCCGAGGGCGTCGACGAGACCGGATACCGGCTCGTCTTCAACACCGGAGCGGGCGCCGGGCAGACCGTTTTCCACCTCCACGCGCACGTCCTGGGTGGTCGTGGCCTCAACTGGCCCCCCGGCTAGCTCCCGAGAGCGCCGGTGGGGCACGAACAAACCCATCGAGTCCGCCGGATCCACCTTGGTAGACTCGAACGCAGGGCCCCACCGGCCACTTCGGGCGTCCCGAACCCCCGTGGTGAGCCGGAACGGCGCCGTCGACCGCGGTGCCTGGCCCGGGACCCGGCCCCCGACGAGGGGCCTGTGATCGAAGGGTAGGGACAGCGGCCGTAAGGCCACACCATGGCCGAGTCAACTCACACGCACCCGGACGCCGGCAGCCAGGTCAAGGTCGTGGTGCCGGACGAACACACGATGATCAGCCTGCTCGGCTCGGGTGACGAACTGCTCCGAGCGTTGGAGCGGGCCTTCGACAGTGACATCCACGTCCGCGGCAACGAGTTCACGATCAAGGGAGACCCCGAGGAGACGGCCGTCGTGGTCCGCCTCGTGGAAGAGCTCATCGAACTCGCCAAGAGCGGCACGCACGTCACCCCGGACACCATCGAGCGCATGATCCACATGTTGGGCTCCCCGGGCAACGAACGCCCCGCGGACGTGCTCACCACCAACATCCTGTCCAACCGGGGCAAGACCATCCGCCCCAAGACGCTGAACCAGAAGCGCTACGTCGACATCATCGACCAGCGCACCGTGGTCTTCGGCATCGGCCCGGCGGGTACCGGAAAGACGTACCTGGCGATGGCCAAGGCGGTCAAGGCCCTGCAGGACAAGGAGGTCAACCGGATCATCCTCACCCGCCCCGCGGTCGAGGCCGGTGAACGCCTGGGTTTCCTGCCCGGAACCCTCTACGACAAGATCGACCCCTACCTGCGACCGCTCTACGACGCCCTGCACGACATGCTCGACCCGGATTCCATCCCCAAGCTGATGGCCGCCGGCACCATCGAGGTCGCCCCGCTGGCGTACATGCGTGGCCGCGCCCAACCGGTGCACACCAACGTGCTGACCCCGGAGGGTTTCCGGCCGATCGGGGAGCTGGAGGTCGGAGACCTGGTGGTGGGGTCCGACGGGAAGCCGACCCCGGTGCTCGGGGTGTACCCGCAAGGGGAGAAGGCGACCTACCGTTTCTCCTCCCAGGACGGCGCCTCGACACTCTGCTCCGAGGATCATCTGTGGACCGTGCGGACCAGGGACGACGCGCGTCGGGGCGAACCGGCACGGGTGCTCACCGCCAAGGAGATCGCCGAGAGCGGTCTGGGCGCCTCGCATTACCGCGAATACGAGCTTCCGTTGCTCAGTGAGCCGGTGGCGTTCCCCGAGCGCGAGGTCCCCATGGACCCCTACGCGCTTGGAAGGCTACTGGGTGACGACTCTCCGACGGAGACCACCACGCCCTCCTTCGCCACCAAGGACCCGGAGCCGGCCGAAGCATCGGGAGCGGCGTCTCCGGGGATTCGAATGCGCCACGAGGGCGGGGTCGACCACGTACCCGACCGGGAGGGCGAACCCGGTGACGTGATCACCATCGCCGACCCGGTCACCGCCATCATGCGTGAGCTGGGTCTGTGCGGCACGAATTCGACGACCAGGTTCGTTCCCGAGATGTACCTGTACAACTCGGCCGAGGTCAGGCTGGCGCTGCTCCAGGGGTTGCTGGACGCCGACGGTGGTCCGGTGGGCCGAAAGGGCCGTACCTGTCGTGTCCACTACGGGACCGCTTCGGTGCGGCTGCGCGACGCGGTGACCTTCCTGGTACGTTCCCTCGGCGGCGTCGCCCACGGGCGCACGCGTCCCGCCGAGGTGCGGAGCCCGGGCCCGGCCAGGGAGCGTGAGGTCTTCCACCGTCAGGACGCGTACGTCCTCGACCTGCGCCTGCCGGAGGGGATCGCTCCGTTCCGGCTTCGCGGTAAGGCGCAACGCTACGACTCCACCGGTGGTGGACGCCCGATGCGCTTCGTGGACTCGATCGAACCCGTGGGGAGCGAGGAGTGCGTGTGCATCCAGGTGGCCGCGGAGGACTCTCTCTACGTCACCGAGGATTTCCTGCTCACGCACAACACCCTCAACGACTCCTTCATCATCTTGGACGAGGCGCAGAACACCTCGCCGGAGCAGATGAAGATGTTCCTGACGCGACTGGGTTTCGGATCCAAGATCGTGGTCACCGGTGACGTCACCCAGGTGGACCTTCCCGGTGGGCAGACCAGCGGACTGCGCACCATCGAGAACATCCTGCGTGATATCGACGACATCGCCTTCTGCCGGCTGACCAGTGAGGACGTCGTCAGGCA
>NZ_DYZD01000251.1 GCF_020741345.1 Nocardiopsis listeri | reverse complement strand
CCCCCACCCCCACCCCCACCCAACAACCCAAGGGCCCGACTCAGATCAGGTCTGTGTCAGGCAGTACCTCGCACCTCGATACCCCACGTGTCCTTGCTCCACGCGTCCAGCTCCTCCCGAACGATCCGGTTACGACGGACCGGCCGGACAGCCCTTGTAGGCCAGGCGCCCGGGGTGCGCTGAGTGCAGGTCTCGGTACTGGCTGAACCAGGTGACAGAAGAACGAAGGGCCCGGCTATGCCGTGGATGGGCGCGGTCGGGCTCTTCGCTGGATTTGGGGGCGAGCCTGAGGCCTGAAGGCCAGAGTGTGAGGGCGCTGGAGAGGAAGCCGGTCCACTCGGTGGCGGGGAACGGGGAGGGGAGGTGCCCGGCGGCGGGGTGCTTCGAGCCGCGGATGGCTGTGTCACAGGGGGGAGTTCGGCGACCTCGACGCAGTTCTCACCGGCTTTGCTGTGATGCTTCGGCCTCGAAATCGGGAAGGGCGTTGCCTTCAAATGTCCTTGTAGCTCGACCGGCCGGCGCTGAACGAACGATCCATCGTCCGTGAAGCGGTGAACGAGCACAAACGCCGGAAACTGGAGGAGTCCTCGGCCATCGGCTGCGTGAGCTTCGCGAAGAGACCGCCCTGTCAGGTCGTGTTCCATTGCCGGCGATCTTGCTCGCAGCGCCCATCTCGGCTCCGAAACGGGCGCTACGAGCAAGACCATGGGGACGTCAGGAGGTCCACTCCTTGACCTTCTCGATCAGCTTCGTGGGGTGGTCGCCCACCGGGGTGACGTTGAGGCGGGTGACCCCGGCGGCGCGGAAGGCCTCCACGCGCTCGCGCACGTACGACTCGGGGCCGACCAGGTTGGTCAGCTCCACGAACTCGTCGGGGACCGCCGCCGCGGCCTCGTCCTTCTTCCCGGCCAGGTACAGGTCCTGGATCTTCTCGGCGGCCTCCTCGTAGCCGTAGCGCTGGGCCACCGTGTTGTAGAAGTTCTTGCCCTTGGCGCCCATCCCGCCCACGTACAGGGCGATCATCGGGCGGGTGAACTCCAGGAGCTTCTTGACGTCCTCGCCCTCACCGATGGCGAGCAGACCGCCGGCGGAGATGTCGAGCTCGCCGAGGGAGGCGTCGCGCTTGGCCCTGCCCTGCTCCAGGGCCTTGCCCCACACCTTGTCGGCCTTCTCCGGGATGAACAGGTGGGGCAGCCACCCGTCGGCGATCTCGGCGGTCATCTCGACGTTCTTCACCCCGAGGGAGGCCAGGTAGATCGGGATGCTCGAACGCACCGGGTGGTTGATGATCTTGAGCGGCTTGCCCAGACCGGTGCCCTGCTCGGGCGGCAGGGGCAGGGTGAACACGCCGCCGTCGTGGGTGAGGCGCTCCTCGCGCGCCCAGATCTTGCGGCAGATCTCGATGGTCTCGCGGGTGCGGGCCAGTGGTTTGGTGTAGGGGATCCCGTGGAAACCCTCGATGACCTGTGGCCCGCTGGCGCCCAGACCGATGATGGCGCGACCGTCGGAGAGGTAGTCGAGCCCCGCCCCGGTCATCGCGACCAGGGTGGGGGTGCGGGTGTACATGGGCAGGATGGCCGAGCCGATCTCCACACGTTCGGTGCGGGCGGCCAGGTAGCCCATGAGGGTGGGGCTGTCGTAGCCGTAGGCCTCGGCGACCCACACGGTGTCCAGTCCGGCCTTCTCCAGTTCGACGACCTGGTCGACGGCGGCCTTGGGCTCGCCCGCGTACTGGAGCGGCATCGAGATGCGCATCTGCTGTCCTCCCGGTGGGGCCGGACCCCGGCCCGTGGCGATCCTGGTGTCGGCGTCACTGTACTGCCGAACGGTATTCGGTAGGTGACCCGCCTCACCTATGGATGCGTGCCCCGATCATGCCCGAGCCCGCCCGCGCCAGGCCATCTCCGATCCGTCCCGCATCCTCGTGCTCGCCCTGGAGGTGCCGCTCCGGGCCGTCCTGCCGCCCGCCTTCGGGCGATCCGCCCAAGGCCTGTCCGCCCAGGCCACGTCCGTACATGAAGGGGCGAGGCCTCCGGAGAAACCGGAGACCGCGCCCGAACGCCCCTCGCCCCGACCGGGCGGCGCCGACCCTACTCGGGCTCGTCGCCGGTGACCAGGGGCAGCGACTCGTCGGCGGCCCACGCCGTCATCGAACCGTCGTAGACGGCCACGTCCTCGCGACCGGCCATGGCCAGCGCGTGGGCCACCCCGGTGGCCGCGATCCCGCCGCCGCAGTAGGTGACGGGCGTGACGCCGGGGTCGAGCAGCCCCTTGGCCGCGAACAAAGTCCGCAGTTCGTCCGCCGACTTGAGCGTTCCGGTGGTGGGGTCGGTGACCTCGCTCACCGGCAGGTTGATGCTGCCGGGGATGTGCCCGGCGCGGGCGTAGCTCTTCTTCTCGCCGCTGTAGGTCTTCGGGTCCAGCACATTGACCAGGACGGTGTTCGGGTCACCCAGGGCCGCCCGGACCTCCTCGGTGGAACGCAGCAGCTCGGGGCGTCGGTGCGCCTCGAAGGTGCGCGCGGTGGGGGTCGGCGACGCGGTGTCGGTGACCGGGTGGCCGGCCGCCTTCCAGGCGTTCAGGCCGCCGTCCAGGACCTCCACGTCGTCGAATCCCTCCAACCGAAGGTGCCACCACAGGCGCGTGGCCCAGAAACCGTTTGACTGGTCGTAGACCACCACCCGCGCGCCCGGGCCGATCCCCAGGGCGCCCGCGCTCGCGGCGAACCGTTCCGAGGACGGGACGGTCCACGGCGCGGGGGCGCCGGGGTCGGCGAAGTCGGTCAGCAGGTCCGCGAAGTGTGCGCCGGGGATGTGCTCGGAGTCGAAGGTGGCCCGCCCCGACTCCACGGTGTAGGGGCCCTGCTCGGGCATGCTCAGGTGCGTGGTGGCGTCCAGGAGGACGAGGTCCTCGTCGTTCAGGTGCTCTGCCAGCCAGGCCACGCCGACGGTCGGCGCGCTGTTCGATGCCATGTCCGCAATTCCCCCTCGGTTCGAAACGCTTCGCAGATCATCAACCTCGTGCGACGCACACTTGTTCCGCTCCCGACCGGTGCCCTCGCACAGGAGAACGCCGGCCGGGAGGGACCCGGCCGGCGTTCGTTGAGCGCGATCGTCAGCTCTTGTAGGTGTGCTCCTCGGCCGGGAAGGCGCCGTTGACGACCTCGTCGGCGTAGGTGGAAGCGGCATCGCGCAGCGTCTCGCCCAGGTTCGCGTAGGTCTTGACGAACTTGGCCACCCGCGGGCTCAGACCGGCCATGTCCTGCCAGACCAGTACCTGCGCGTCGGTGCCGGCGCCCGCGCCGATGCCGACGGTGGGGATGGACAGCTGCTCGGTGACCTGGGCGGCCAGGTCCGCGGGGACCGCCTCCAGTACCAGGGCGAACGCGCCGGCGCGCTCCAGTTCCTTGGCGTCCTTGAGCAGGGCGGCGGCGGCCTCGCCCCGACCCTGCACCCGGTAGCCGCCCAGGGTGTTGACCGACTGCGGGGTCAGGCCCACGTGCGCCATCACCGGGATACCGGCGGACACCAGCATCTCCACCTGCGGGGCGACGGAGTGGCCGCCCTCCAGCTTCACGGCCTGGGCGTTGCCCTCCTTCATGAAGCGCGAGGCGGTCTCCAGCGCCTGCTGGGGAGAGCCCTGGTAGGAGCCGAAGGGGAGGTCGGCCACGATCAGCGAACGCTTGGTGGAACGGGCCACCGCCGCGGACAGTGGGACGAGTTCGTCCACCGTCACCGGGACGGTGGACTCGTAGCCGTAGACGACGTTGGCGGCGGAGTCGCCGACGAGGAGGACGGGGATGCCGGCCTCGTCGAAGATCCGGGAGGTGAGGGCGTCGTAGGCGGTCAGCATCGGCCAGCGCTCGCCGCGCTCCTTGGCGCGGGCGAGGTCGCGGATGGTGACGCGTCGGTTGGTGACCCCGCCGTACAGGGCGTTCCCGGCGGAGGGGGTCTGGGCTGTGGTGCTCATGGTGTTCTTCCTCCGTTGTCTCGAAGCACCGCTGTGGGTGTCCCCGGACATGTGGACGAGAAGGGTTGTCGTGCGCAACCGGTGCGCGTGTGTTCCCCGGAGGGAACGGTGTGCTCGTGCGGGATTGTTCCCCGACACCGTGTCCTTCCGTGCCCCCCGCCGGAACGGTGGGGCGAGAACAGGCGTGCGAGGGCCGCACGGGAGCATCATCCCATGCCGACCCCGTCGATTTCGACCCGGGGCGGGGGGCGAATTCACACCGTCGAACAACCGGTGCTTCGCCTGTGGTGTCGTGGAGTCGGGGCGCCGGCCGGGTCGACGAGCGGGAATTTCCGTGATCTTTTGTGACACCGCTTCCGGTGACCGTCCCTGCTCTCCAATGCCTCACCAGGTGAGATGCGGCTCACCCCCCTACGGCTAGCATGACGGAGCGCCCGGCGGGCGGGCGTGGTGATCGAAAGGTGTCCCCTTGGACCAGCGGACGGCGTACCGGCGCAGATGGGGTGGGCTCGCGGTGCTCATCATCTGCCTGTTGGTGGTCGTGGCCGACAACACGATCCTCAACGTGGCCCTGCGGACCCTGTCCGACCCGGTGGACGGGGTGGGTGCGAGCCAGGCGCAGTTGGCGTGGGCGATCAACTCCTACACGCTGGTGTTCGCCGGGCTGCTGTTCACCTTCGGGGTTCTCGGCGACCGGTGGGGGCGCAGACGGTTGCTGGCCTGGGGGCTGGTCGTGTTCGGCGCCGCTTCGGCGCTGTCGGCGTACTCGCAAAGCCCCGAACAGCTGATCGCCTCGCGCGCGGTGATGGGTTTCGGAGCCTCCATGGTGATGCCGCAGACCCTGTCGGTGATCACCAACGTGTTCCCCTCCCAGGAGCGCGGCCGGGCGATCGGGATCTGGGCCGGGGCGGTGGGTCTGGCGATGGCGATCGGGCCGTCGGCGGGAGGGCTGCTGCTGGAGAACTTCTGGTGGGGCTCGATCTTCCTGGTGAACGTGCCGTTCGTGCTGATCGGACTGGCGCTGATGTTCGTGCTGATCCCCGAGTCCCGGGACGAGAACGCCGGTCGTCCGGACGTGGTGGGCGTGCTGCTGTCCATCCCCGGCCTGGTGCTGTTGATCTACGGGATCATCACCGCGGGGGAGCGGGCGTCGTTGGCGGACTGGGACGTCTACGGGGCCCTGTTGCTCGGGGTCGCGGTGATCGTGCTGTTCCTGGTGCACGAGTCACGGGTGCCCGACCCGTCGTTGGACGTGCGTTTCTTCCGCGACCCGCGGTTCAGCGTGTCCATCGCCACGATCATGGTGCTGTTCTTCAGCATGGCCGGGATCATCTTCTTCCTCAGCTTCTACTGGCAGAGCGTGCGCGAGTTCTCCCCCTTCATCGCGGGGTTGCTGGTGTTGCCCGCCGCCATCGGGCAGATGGTGTTCGCGCCGCTGAGCACCACGCTGGTCCGGTGGGTGGGCGCGCGAGTCCTGGCCGCGACCGGCGTGGCGATCGTGTGCTGCAGTTTCCTGTTCTACACGCGGATCGAACAGGACACCCCGCTGCCGTTCATCATCACGTTCTTCTTCCTGCAGGCGTCGGCGATGGCCGTGGTGCTCACCCCGGCCACGGACGCGATCATGTCGTCGGTGCCGCCGGGCAAGGCCGGTGCGGCGTCGGCGGTGCAGAACACGGTGCGCCAGATCGCCACGGCCATGGGCGTGGCCGTCCTGGGCGCGGTGATCTCCTTCCACTACCGGTCGGTGATGGCGCCCACCCTGCGGCAGGTGGCGGACGAGACCGACGCCGACCCCGAGCGGGTCCGGGTGGCCGGGGAGTCGATCGAGGGCACCATGGCCTTCGCCCGGAGCCTGGGGGAGCCGGGGGCGGCGTTGGTCACGCCCGCCAAGGAGGCCTTCCTGGAAGGGCTGCACCTGGCCGCGACGGTCTCGCTGGGCTTCGGGCTGGTGGGCCTGTTGGTGGTGCTGGTGTGGATGCCGCGTGGTGCTCCCGCCCCACGCCGGGGCGATGAAGTGAAACCGGCGTCGGAGCAGGAGGGGCGTCCTCGGAGCGACCGCTGAGCGCGGCGGGTGGGCTCGGCCCGGGCACGGCCCCCGCACACGACCTACCATGGGCGACATGCGTCTGACCGCCTTCACCGACGTCTCCCTGCGCCTGGTCATGCGGCTCGCCGTCGCCCGGGAGGGTGAACTCCTCACCACACGTGACGCCGCGGGCATGTTGCACGTGCCCTACACGCACATGGCCAAGGCCGTGGCGCGCCTGGCGGAGATGGGGCTGGTCGAGGCCCGGCGCGGGCGCGGAGGCGGGTTGCGACTCACCGAGGCGGGTCGGCGCTCCTCGGTGGGGGCGATCGTCCGTGAGCTGGAGGGCGCGGGTGACCTGGCCGGTTGTGAAGATGATCCGCCCTGCCCGCTGCGCGCCGCCTGTCGACTGCGCGTGGCGTTGTGGCAGGCGCGTGAGGCCTTCTACGTCTCCCTGGACGGGGTGTCCGTGGAGTCCCTGGTGAGCTCGCCCACACGACAGACGCTCACTTTGCTGCGCGAGGACGGTTCTCCGGTCGAGAATCCGGTTTGACCTGGCCTTTTTCTTAACCTGACCCCGGTGATGGGTGCCTGATTCACGCGTTTAATATGCATTTCAGATACCAATTATCGATGCCGGGGCCCGGTCCCGGCCCAGGAGGAAGCGTGCTCTCCAACGAGTCCGCGGCCACGGTCCGCGCCACGATCCCCGCCGTCGCCGGAGCCCTCGACGACATCACCGCCCGGTTCTACGACACGATGCTCGGCGAGCGCCCGGAGCTCCTCGACGGGCTGTTCAACCGTGGCAATCAGGCCAGCGGGGAACAGCGCAAGGCCCTGGCGGGATCGATCGCCGCCTTCGCCACGATGCTGCTGGAGAACCCGGACGAGCGCCCCGACGCCCTCCTGTCCCGCATCGCGCACAAGCACGTCTCCCTCGGGATCACCGAGGACCAGTACGTGATCGTCCACAAGTACCTCTTCGGCGCCATCGCGCACGTCCTCGGCGAGTCGGCCACCCCCGAGGTCGTCGCCGCCTGGGACGAGGTGTACTGGCTCATGGCCGGTGCCCTCATCGCCATGGAGGCGGGCCTGTACCAGCAGTTCGGCGGCCGTGACGTGTGGCGCCCCTGGACGGTGACCGAGCGGCGCGAACAGACCGCCGACGCGGTCACGCTCACCCTGGAACCCGGTGACGGCGGCCCCGCCCCCGACTTCCGTCCCGGCCAGTACGTCAGCGTGCGCGCCCAGATGCCCGACGGCGTCCACCAGGCCCGCCAGTACTCCGTCTCCGGTTGGGACGGCAGCCGGCGACTGATCACCGTCAAACGCCTGCGCGCGGGGGAGTGGAACCCCGCAGGTGAGGTCTCCACCCTCCTGCACGGCACGGCCGCCCCCGGCGACACCCTCATGGTCTCCACCCCGGCCGGCGACGTCACCCTCTCCGACGGCGACCACCCCCTGGTCCTGGTGTCGGCCGGTATCGGCTGTACCCCGATGGCGGCCATGCTCCGTCACCTCGCCGAACACGCCGCCGACCGTCGGGTGGTCGTCCTGCACGCCGACCGCACGCCCGCCGACCACGCCCACCGCGAGGAGCTCAACGAGCTGATCGAGCGGCTGCCCGGTGCCACCGCCCACGTCTGGTACGAGCAGGACCACACCGAGGCCGGAGCGTCGAAGGACGTCACCGTGCGTCCCGGCACCATGGACCTGGGCCCGATCGAGATCCCCGAGGGCGCCGAGGCCTACCTGTGCGGCCCGCTGCCGTTCATGCGCGAGGTGCGCGCCGGGCTGCTGGACGGTGGGCTGCCCGCGCGTCGGGCGCACTACGAGGTGTTCGGTCCCGACCTCTGGCTCGGCCAGGACTGACCGGTGAGGCGGGGCGCCCGTCCCCGAACGCGCGCCCCCACCGCCTTCGCCGGTGGGCGAATCCGGATGCCCTGGGAGGCCCGAGCGGACATACTCGACACCATGCGGTCACACGATTCCCCCACCGTGTTCGTCGGGCGCCACGCCCAGCTGTCCACCCTGACCCGGAGCGGGTGCCGAACCCGAAGGGAGGGTGCCCGCACCGTCCTGGTCCGCGGCGAGGCCGGGGTCGGCAAGACCCGCCTACTGGAGGAACACCTGCGGGGTCTTCCGGAGGACCGCGTCGCCGTCGGCGGCTGCCTGGAGGCCGGCAGCGACGGCATCCCCTTCGCCCCCTTCACCACCCTGCTGCGCGAACTCCTGCGTTCGGGCGGACCCACCACCGACCCCGCCGTCGACCTCGGCCGGTTGCTCCCCGAACTGGGCGAGGCCGGCGACCGCACGGACGAGGGGCGGGCCCGTCTGTTCGAGTCGGTCCTGACGTTCCTGGAGGAACGCGCCCGCCCCGACGGGCTCACGCTGGTCCTGGAGGACCTGCACTGGGCCGACGCCTCCACCCGTGACCTGCTGGTCTTCCTGCTGCGCAACCTCGGTCCGGCCCCCGTTCACCTGTTGGTGAGCGTGCGCACCGACGACCTGCACCGCACCCATCCGCTGCGCCGACTGCTGCCCGAACTACAGCGCCTGCCCGAGGTCGACCGGTTGGACGTGGAACCCCTCTCCCGTGAGGAGGTCGACGGCCAGGCCACCGCGCTGCGCGGCGCCGGGCTCGACCCCGCCGACCTGGACCTGCTCTGGGAACGCAGCGGTGGCAACCCGCTGTTCGTCGAGTCCCTGCTGAACGACCACGGCCGCGCCGGGGCGGCGCTTCCCGAAGGCCCCCGCGAGCTGCTCCTGGCCTCGGTCGAGCCCCTCCCCGAACCCACCCGTCGCGCCCTGGGGCTGGCCGCCACCGCGGGGAGCCGGGTCCCGCACACCCTGTTGGCCGCCGCGGCCCGCCGAGCCGGGACCACCGAAGAGGAACTGGAGGAGGCGTTGCGCCCGGCCATCGACGCCAAGGTCCTGCGCACCACCGAGGACGGCTACGTGTTCCGGCACGCCCTGCTCGCCGAGGCCGTCCACGCCGACCTGCTGCCCGGCGAACGCGTACGCGCCCACCACCGCTACGCCGAGGCGCTCCGACGCGGCATGCCCCGCATGTCCGAACGCGAACGGGCGGTCCAGCTCGCCCACCACGCCCACGCCTCGCACGACCAGGCCCTGGCCCTGGAGACGGCGTGGAGCGCCGCCGACCAGGTCGCCGCCGTCGACGCCTACCCCGAACAGCTGGCCCTGCTCGAACGGGTCCTGGAACTGTGGGAGCAGGTTCCCGACGCCGGTGAGCGCACCGGGCTGCAACGCGTGGACGTCCTGGTCCGCGCCGCGCAGGTGTGCCTGGTCGCCGGATCGGTCCGTCGTGCCATCGACTACGCCGACGACGGACTGACCGAACTCGGGGCGACCGACCTGCACGAGGAGATCGACGAGGAGAACCCGCCCGCCGAGGCCGAACGGATCGCGTTGCTGCGCCACGCCCGCGCGCTCGCCCTCAAGGAGATGGGTCTGGACGGGGCGCTGGAGGAGCTTGCCGAGGCCTCCGTGCTGCTGCCGGACGACCACCCCGAGGCCGCCGCGATCCTCGCCGCCTTCTCCGCCACCCTCAT
>NZ_DYZD01000250.1 GCF_020741345.1 Nocardiopsis listeri | reverse complement strand
GGCGTCGTTACGCGGGGGGTTCGCTCCAACCGACCTGCAGCAGGTCGGGACGCTTTCCACGAAGGGCCAACTGCGCACGACCCTGGGGAAGCTGCTTGGAGGCAACACCGTTTGCCAGGCGTCCCTCCATACGGTCGCCGGAGAACAGCACGCCCGGGGTGGCCATGTCGCTCAGCGACTGCAGCACCGGCTCGAACATCGCGCGCGCCGTACCGCCGGTGCGGCGGGCGGCGATGACGTGCAGGCCCAGGTCGGCGCCCTGCGGGATGAACTTGGCCAGGGGCGCGAGCGGGTTGCTGCGCGAGGCGATCATGTCCATGTCGTCGACGATGACGTACAGGTCGAGCCCCTTCCACCAGCTGCGTTCCCGCAGCTGCTTGGGGGTCACGTCCGGGCCCGGTAGACGCTGCTGGAGGGAACCGGCGAGGTTGTCGGCGACCGCCTTGGTCTGCTCCGCGGTCGTGCAGTAGGCCAGCAGGTGCTCTTCGGGAACCAGTTCCAGGTGTGAGCGTCGGAAGTCGACCATCACGATGCCCAACTCCTTGGCCGGACGTTGGACGATCTGCTTGACCAACCCGCGCACCAGGGTGGACTTGCCGCTCTGCGGGTCTCCGAACACCAGCAGGTGCGGGTCCCGGTCCAGGTTCATCACGGCCGGGGCCAGGGAGCTCTCGGCCATGCCCAGCACCAGCTCCCGCGACCTGCTCCGGCCGGACCTGCGTCCCTTGAGCAGCTCGTCCAGTTCCACGCGCTCGGGCAGGGTGCGCACGCCCTGGACCGCCTTTTGCGGCCAGCGTTCCCGGATCCGTTTGATCAGGTCCTGGACCCCGTCGGCCAGGTCCTCATCGCTCGCGACACCGTCCACCCGGGGCAGCGCCACGTGGGTGTGGTGCTCTTCCGCCGACAGGCCGCGACCGGGGGTGTCCTTCGGGATGTCCTCGGCGATCTTGCGCCCGATGCCCGAGTCCATGGGGTCGCTCAGCCGCAGCTCGAACCGGCCGCCGAAGAGCGCCTGCAGACGGGACCGGACCTGGGAGGAGGCCGCACCCGTCAGGATGGTGTGCACTCCCAGGGAGGGACCACGCGTGGCGATGTCCATGAGGTAGTCGTCGGCGGCGTCGAAGGCGTCCCGAACGGCCGACCAGCCGTCGATCATCAGGAACAGGTCACCCGGGACGCTGGAGGGCACCTTGCCCTCCGCGCGGGCCTGGCGCAGGGCCGCGGGCGAGTCGAGCTTGTGCTTGCGGAACAGACGCTGGCGGCGGTCGAGGTGTCCGGCCACGTCGGTGAGGACCCGCTGGACCTTCTCCGGGTCGGCCCGACCGGCCACACCCGCCACGTGCGGAAGCTCGTCCATCGCCTGGAGCGCGCCGCCACCGAAGTCGATCGCGTAGACCGCCACGCGACCCGGCGGGTACCGCCACGCCAGACTCGTGATGACGGTACGCAGCAGGGTGGACTTACCGGACTGGGGACCGCCCAGGACGACGATGTTGCCCTCACCGCCGGTGAAGTCCAGTTCGGCGGGGACCACGCGTTGTTCGCGCGGGATGTCGGTCAGTCCGAAGACCGCCTTGGCCTCGGTCGCGTTCGGCTCGGTGCCCGCGCCCTCCAGATCGTCCCCCTCGCCGAGGTCGGTCAGGACGGTGTCGAAGGTCAGCAGTTCCGGGAGGGGTGGCAGCCAGACGGGGCGTACGGGGTCGGCGCCGGAGGCCACCAACCGGTCCACGGTCACCTGCAGGGTGGTGCGCTTCTCCTGCTTGGGCTTGTCCTCCGACTTCGCCTTGATCGAGTCCACCAGCGACTCCACCAGCGATCCCGCGCCCGTCACCTTGTTCAGGCCGTTGTAGGACAGCAGGGGAAGGACCGGGTCGTGCTCGGTCTTCTCCTCCTTGGCCGGTGGTTCGTAGGGCTGGGAGACCATGGCGGCCTTGAAGCGTTCGAAGACCGAGGTGTCGACCTTCAGGTACCCCGAACCGGGCTCCGGGGGCAGGTGGTAGGCGTCGCCGACACCGATCGCCTCACGGCTCTCCGCCTCGGAGAACGTCCGCAGACCCACCCGGTAGGACAGGTGGGATTCCAGCCCCTTGATCTTGCCCGACTCCAGGCGCTGGGTGGCCAACAGCAGGTGTACACCGATGGAACGGCCGATCCGGCCGATCGCGACGAACAACTCCGCGAAGTCGGGGTGGGCGGTCAGCAGTTCGGAGAACTCGTCGATGATGATGAGCAGGTGCGGCAGCGGTTCCAGGTCGGGGTCGTTCTCCCGGGCCGCTTCGTAGGCGTGCAGGTTGGGCAGGTTGCCGGCGTTCTTCAGGATCTGTTGCCGGCGTACGAGTTCACCGAAGGTCGCCTCGCGGAACCGGATGACCAGACCGTCGTCGTCGGCGAGGTTGGTGATCAGCCCGGCGCTGTGCGGAAGTCGGTCGGTGTCGGCGAAGGTCGCGCCACCCTTGAAGTCGACCAGCAGCAGGGCGAGGTTCTCCGGTGAGTGGTTGATGACCAGGGAGGCCACCATGGTGCGCAGCATCTCCGACTTGCCGGAACCGGTGGCACCGACGACCAGGCCGTGCGGTCCCATGCCGCCGAAGGCCGATTCCTTCAGGTCCAACAGGACGGTGTTGCCGCTCGGACCCACACCGATGGGTACGCGCAGGTAGTCGCCGGTGGAGCGTTTGCGCCAGGTACGGCGGGTGTCCAGCGCGGCGACGTCGGGGACCCCCAGGATCTCCGGCAGTCCGACGGTCTCGTGCATGGCGTCGTCGCCGTCGGTCACCGCGATGCCGTAGGGGGCGAGAACGCGGGACAGGGTGGTCAGCTGGGCGACGCCGGCGTTGTCGGCCCTGCCGTCGAGGGGTACGTAGGCCGACTCAGGGTCCGGCTTGATGCCCTCGGTGTCCTCACGCAGGGTGCCGTCGGCCTCGATCAGGAGTCGTAGCTCCACGGAATCGGGTTCCTCGCGTCGCTCCGAGGACAGGATGATGACGTGGATGCCGAGGTCGGCCAGGTTGGTGACGGGGGGTTCGGCCTGGAGGCCGGAGAGGGTGGACTGGTACTCGCCGTCCAGGACGACCACGAGCCGTTGGGTCCCGGGGCCCGGGGGCTTGCCGCGGCGACGTTGCAGGTCGACGGTGCGCCGTTCGATCTCGTCGGTGAGCAGCTCCGCGACCTGCACGGTGTTGTCCGAGACGAAACGGGCGGGCATCGGTCCGTCCGTGGCGTCCTCGAAGGTGTTGTGCGGCAACCACTTCGTCCACTCCCACCGCTCTCGAAGCTTCGGGTCGCGGACCACGCCGATGCGCAGGTCGTGGGGGGAGTGGAAGACCGAGAGCTGGGAGATCATCGCTCGGGCGAGACCTCGTCCGGCCTCCCGATCTCCGTTGATCGAGATGACACCGTGCCGCCGGAGCGGCACGACCAGGGGCATCTCGGGGACGTCGCCGTAGAGCTCGATGAGCTGGTCGGCGGCGCCTTGGCAGACGGGGTCGTAGACGATCAGCGGGGAGGAGGTGTCGACCTTGAGCTTCAGCCTTCGGGCCAGCGGTCGCGTGCCGCATCCGACCCGCACGTCGAGGAAGTCGGGGTCGGAGGCCCTGCGCTCCCATCTTCTCGCTCGGGAGCGAGCCGGTTCCGTGAGCAGGCTCGGTTTCGGATGACGGAAGGCGTTGTCCGAACGCTGGCCGGCGGCGACGTCCCGAACGATCTCGCGCAACTGGTCCAGGTAGTCGACGTAGCGCTCTCGTTGCTCACGAATGCGCTTACGCGGGCCGTTGTGCTGGGCGACGAACATGATGATTCCGACGATGACGCTCGCGAGCATGATCATCACGCCCGCCACCATCATCAATGGTCGGTGACCCATGGTGATGGACATCAGGAGGGAACCCGAACCGGTGATGATCGGCATGATGATCATCGCGCCCGAACTACCGGCCGGCGCGTTCTCCGGCATCTGCGGCGGCGTCGCGATGACCAGCGGAGACGTCCCGGGCGCTGGAGGTATCTCACGCGCGGGTCGGGGAACAGGTCTCGTCGCCACGGGGGTCCCTTCTCCGTCCACCTGCAAAGTTTCGTGTTTAGGTGACTACGCTATAGATGATCTCGTGGACACAGCGAATCGCCTAATTTTCATCGGTTGCGCCCGTTGAGCATGGTAATCACCGAACGAGTCGACAAAGAGGGTCTTGGGTGAGCGGATACTGCAGGGTCACGGTCACCGGACCCCAGCGCTGGGCCGATCTGGCGCTACCGGGAAGCGTCCCCGTGGCCACACTCATGCCGCGCATCATCGAGGTGTGCGTGGACGAGGGGGAGAGCACCGAACCGGCCTCCTGGACACTGACCACGGTCGACGGTCAGCCCGTTCGTCCCGAAGAGCCCCTTGAAGGCGCGGGGATCTACGACGGGGACGTGCTCCTCCTCGATCGTGTGGTCGCCCCGAGCCGCCCCGAACACGTCGATGACGTGCGCGGAGCGGTCGAGGACAGCGTCGACGAGACCGCGTGGATCTGGAACCCGAGGACCACGTTGTCGTTCGGACTGCTCGTGGGCGGTATCGGTCCGTTGCTGATGCTGTTCCTCATGATGTGGCTGCGCCCGTCGCCGGGGCACCTCGCGGTGGCGGCGTTGGGCACGTTGTTGACGATCGGCACGATGATGCTCGCGGCCCGTCGGCCACTGCCCGCCGTCGCCTACATCCTCTTCGCGACGGCCTGTGTGTGGGGTGGCGCCACCGCGGTCCTCGCGGCCGGGTTCCTGTTCGGCCCCACCCCCCTGGTCATGGGGGCCATCGCGCTCTGCGGCGGACTGTTGGTGGCGGTGATCGGCTGGTCCATGCACGAGACCGGGCTCCCCTACATCGCTGGCCTCACGGTGCTGGCCCTGACCGGGAGCGTGCTGGTCGTGGTCGGGATCTTCGCGCAGCCGGTGCAGGGCGTGCGCGCGATGGGGATCGCACTGGCCCTGTGCGTGGGCGCGCTGCCGCGAGTGGCGATGGTGATGGGTGGTCTGTCCGGACTGGACTACGAGGTCGGCCGGTCGGGTCAGGTGGCCACGGAGCGGTTCGAGGAGACCTTCACCAACACCGACCGCCTGTTGCTGGGCATCGTGATGGGCACGGCCCTCTCCGGCGGGATCTTCGCGGTCCTGCTCGCCTACTTCGGCACCGGCCTCCCCGACCTGCTGCTGTGCGGTCTTCTCGGGGTACTGCTGGTGATGCGTTCCCGCCTGTTCGACCGCATCCGTCACGTGCTGCCCCTGCGCCTGGCCGGCGTCGTGGGTCTGGGCGCCGCGGGTGTCGCGGTCATGGCGCAGTACCCGGTGTTCGGCCCGTGGCTTCCGGTCGTGGTCCTGCTCGCCGGGATCCTGCTGAGCGTCCTGAGCTGGGTGAAGCTGAACGACGTCCCTCGCGCCTCGCTGCGCAGAGCCCTGAACTGGACCGAGATCCTCGTCATCATGACGATGTGCGTCATGTTCGCCTGGGGCATGGGTCTGTTCGAGTTCGTGGCGAGGATGACCGGAGCCACGTGACCCGGTAGCGGGCGCTCCGAAGCCACGTGAGCCCTCAGTAGAGGGTGCCGGTCCGTTCGAAGGTGTCCGGGTCCAGCAGGATCGGGGGCGTGCCGTCGTTGGTCAGGGCCGCGATGACCTCGCCGTCGGGGTGGACCGCGACGCTCCGGTAGGGGGCGGCCTCCCCGGCCGCTTCCAGCAGGTTCTCACCGGACTCCAGGTCCCAGACGTACGGATGGTACCTCCAGGCGCCCGGCCCCGTGCTCGCCATCCACGTCGCGTACAGCCGCTCGCCGGCGGGATCGAACAGGAGTTGGGTGAGGATGGGTTCGTCGTCGGTCTCGTACTCCTCACGGGTGAACGAGGCGACCTCGGTCCCGTCCGTGTAGTCCTCGACACGGATCTCGGGGTCATCGGCGTAGGCGACCTGGGTGGTTCCCGGCCGTACCGCCAGCGAGCTGTCCGAGGTCCCTTCCACCCTGCCGACCTCCTCGCCCGTCTCGGCGTCCCAGACACGGACCGTGCCGTAGTCGTTGGTGACGACGTGGTCCTCGTCCACGAACCCGGTCTCGTACTGGAGCCCTTCGGTGATGGGATCGCCGGACTCGCCGGTGGCGGTGTCGATGACGTTGGTGCCCGGGCCGTCCTCGTGGCCTCTGTCCAGGGAGATGGCCAGTCGGGTGCCGTCGGGGGAGAACGCGAAACCCTTCACGTCGTCCGGGTCGGCCAACCAGCGCTCCTGCTCGTCCGGACCCTCCTGCGGGCCCAGGTGTCGGACGGTCTCGCCGGAGAGCAGGTCGTAGGTGTGCGCGAGGTGGACGGGGTCTTCGCGGCCCTCGTACTCGACGGGCGCGGCGGCGACCAGTGTGCAGCCCACCGGTGAGAACGCCGCCTTCGAGAGCAGGCCCGAACCCGATGTGACGGGGCGGGCGATCTCCCTGCCCTCCCGCCAGTCCCAGACCATGAGTCCCGCCGCGGAAGCGACGCCCAGGACGTCGCCGTCACCGGAGAACGCGAGGTCGAAGACGTTGGTGTCCGGAGCGGGAGGCTCCTCCGGAGGCGGGAAGCCGGTGGCGTCCAGGCACCGACCCTCGCTGATCAGTGGTTCCGCCGCGTCCTCCTGGGCCGGCACGTCCGCCGCTCCACCGAACAGCCGGTCGTGGGCGAACACCGCGCCACCGGCCGCGAGTACGACCAGGACCAACGCCCCGGCGCCCAGGGCCGGCAGCCCGCCGCGCTTGCGACGCCCCGTCTCCGGCGGATTCGCCCCCCGGCGCGTGGGGTCGGTGGCCAGGACCTCACCCTGACGCGTGGCGACCGCGTCGATCGCAGCGCGCAGCGGAGGCGACCACGGAGGTGGTTCGGTGGGCCCACCGAGCATGCTCACCAGGTCGGAGGAACTGGGGCGCAGCCTGGGGTCCCGCTTGAGACAGGCGTCCACCAGGCCGCGCAGTTGCAGTGGCACGGCGGACAGGCCCTCGGGTCCGGCCACCCCGGAGACCGCGTAACAGAGCGTCGCGGCCCACGAGAAGACGTCGGTGGCCGGGCTCGCTCCGCCCTCCGGCGCGGCGAAGGCCGGATGCGGCGCCCGCCGTTCGGTGTCGGAGACCGCCCACTCCAGTCCGGGGTCGGCCAACGCCGCCCCGTGACCCGCCACGAGGACGCCGTCCGGCCACAGCGAACCGTGCGCCAGACCGGCGCCGTGCAGGTCGGCCAGCGCCTGGGCCAGGGCCAGCGCCAAGGGGCGCACCGCGTCCACGGGGAGCGGTCCGTGTGCGCGCAGGAGTTCGGCCAGTGTCGGTCCGAGGGGACGGCCGACGGCCACCCACGGCACCGCGCCGCGCAGGTCGGCGTCCCGGACCGCGCACACGTGCTCCCCGGACAGCCCCCGCGCCGCCTCCACCTGGTGGGCGAAGGCCGCGCGGAAGGTCGGGTCGGTGGCGTACTCCGGACGGACGACCTTCACCGCCACCGGCGAACCGTCGCCGGAGGCTCCCAGGTAGACACGGGCGTAGGCGTCCTCACCGAGGCGGGCGCGCAGCCGGTAGGGGCCGATGGCGGGCGGGTCGTGCGGGTGGAGAGGGAACATCGGGCCTTACCGGGGTCGGGGTCGACAGGGGCGCGGGTCGGGGTCACATCTGTTCGACCAGACGCAGTTCGGCCGCGTCGACGAACCACATACCGCTGCCGTGCGCGGGCACGCCCGCGATGACCTCGCCCTCGGGGTGCACGGCGATCTCGTGCAGGTACCCCTCGTTCTCGTCGACGGTCAGGTCCTCGCCCGTGGAGTACTCCCACACCTTCATGTACGCGTTCTCGAACTCGTAGTCCTTGGGGACGTAGGTGATGTAGACGCGGTCCGCCTCCACGCTGTACTGCACGTCGTGGACCTCGAAGTTCTCCGCGTCCATGTCCTCGTCGACGAAGTCGGTGGTGTCGGAGGTGTCGTCGAGGTCCACCCGACGGGCGCCGTCGACGAGGGGACGCAGGATGTCGGAGTCGTCCACCATGGAAACGCCATGGGGGTTGAGCA
The DNA here is from genome assembly GCF_020741345.1 of Nocardiopsis listeri. Taxonomy (GTDB): domain Bacteria; phylum Actinomycetota; class Actinomycetes; order Streptosporangiales; family Streptosporangiaceae; genus Nocardiopsis; species Nocardiopsis listeri_A. The sequence goes on along the minus strand of NZ_DYZD01000250.1, from coordinate 15,683 downwards.
AGGGGCTGTCGGCGCCCTCGGCGACGATCTCGCCGCTCTCCACATCCCACACGTACAGCTGCTCCCCGTAGTCCTGGCCGATCACGCGGGTGCCGTCGGGGGAGACGTCGATGGCGCGCACGCTGTAGGGGCCGGCGAGCGTGTCGATCAGTTCGTCGGTCTCCAGGTCGTAGATGAGCACCGCGGAGTCGGTGCCGCCGCCCGCGCCGATGACCAAACTGCTTCCGTCGTCGGTGAAGTCGATGGAGCCGACGTCGAACCCCTCCGAGTAGACCGTGTGCTCGCCGCTCTCCAGGTCGTACACGTGAGCGCCGTCCTCGGAGGCGTAGGCCAGCAGACAGTCGTTCGGACTGAAGCTCGGGTGCCCGTACAGCATGGGGATCCGCGTCTCGATCCGCGCGACCTCCGTGTCCTCCCGCCAGCTCCACAGGGCCAGGCCGCCGGTGCCGGCGACGGCCAGGACCTCGCCGTCGCCGGAGAACTCCGTGTAGAAGACGCCTTCGTCGTCGTTGGGCGCGGTGGGTTCCTCCTTGGCCGCCTCGGTGAACTCGGGCGCGAGGTGTTCGGTGGCGTCGCAGGTCTCCCGCTGGGCCACCTCCTGCTCCTCGGGGTCGGGGGACCCGCCGATCAGGCCGGCCTGATCGGCGGTCCACGCACCGAGCCCGGCGACCATCGCCAGGGCGACGGTGGCGGCGCCGGCGATGAGCAGGCGCCCGCCCAGGCCGCCCTTGGCCCCGGGGGCGCCCTGGGCGGCCACCGCTGAGCGGTACTCGTGCGCGACCCCGTCGATCCGGGCGGCGGCGTTCGGAGACAACCAGGCGGCGGAGGTCGGAGCGGGTGCCACCGGACCGCCGAGGGCGTGCAGCACCTGCGCGGCGTTGGGGCGTGAGGCCGGGTCCTTCTCCAGACAGGCCGCGATGACGCCGCGCAGGGACGGTGGGACCCGCGCGAGGTCGGGATCGAGGTTGGCGATGCGGTACAGGACCGTCGAGGGGTGGCCGTCGCCGAACGGCCCCTGGCCGGTGAGGGCGTAGACCATGATCCCGCCGAGCGCGAAGACGTCGGCGGCCGGCCCCGGGCCACGCTCGGAGTCGACCGACTCCGGCGACATGAACGCGGGGGTGCCCGCGAAGCGTGCCCCCTCCTCGCCGGCCTCGGGAGAGTCCCCCATCGCGTGGGCGATGCCGAAGTCGATCACCTGGGGGCCCTCGGCCGCCACCATCACGTTTCCGGGCTTGAGGTCACGGTGGACAAGCCCGGTGGCGTGGACGCGCTCCAGGGCCTGGGCGATGCCGCGGGCCATGAAGCGCACCGACTGTTCGGGGAGAGGTCCGGTGTCGTGCACCAGGTCCTGCAGGGAAGGACCCATCACGTACTCGGTGGCCAGCCAGGGGGTCTGCCCGGAGGTGTCGGCGGCCAGTACGCGCGGCGTGTAGTTGCCGTGGACCCGCCGGGCGAGCTCCAGCTCCCGGGCGAACCGCTCACGGAACCCGGGATCGTAGGCGTACTCGGCGCGCACGACCTTGACCGCGGCGGGCCTGCCATCGGCGTCCACCCCGAGGTGCACACGGCCCATGCCACCGGAGCCCAGCAGGGCGATGACACGGTAGGGGCCTATCTCGCGCGGGTCGTGTGGAGCGGGTTGCTGCATGGTGCCCTTCCGGGGGTCTTCAGGAGAACTCGGCGACGACTTCGTAGTCGGTGGTGTCCAGGACACGGACGGTGGAGTAACCGTCTTCGGTCACGGTGGTGGCGATGTGCTCGCCGTCGGCGCTGACCCCGATGACCTCCGAGAGACGCAGGCCCTCGATCGGCGAGACCTCACCGGTGGCCGTTTCCCAGACCAGGGTGTCCGAGGACGGCCAACTCGTCCCCGAGTAGGCGATGGAACCGTCCGGGGACAGCGCGACCTCGTACACCTTGTCCTCGCCGAGGTCCGACATGTCCATTTCCCGGGTGGAACCGTCCGTCAGGTCGACCATCAGGACCTCGGTGTAGTCGGTCAGGACCACCATGGTGCTCCCGTCCGCGGAGAGCGCGAAGTCGGAGCTCTCCTCACCCTCGAACCGGTGGAGTTCCTCGCCGCTCTCGGCGTCCCACACGATCGTGAAGGAGGTGCCCTCCCCGCCCAGGTTGTAGCTCGCCCCCACCAACATCGATCCGTCCGGGGTGTAGTCCAGATCGTGCAGATACCCGTCGAGCGGGAGGACGGAGACGACCTCCTCGCTCTCCATGTCCCATGTCTGCAGGATCGGGTCACCGTCCTCGGTCCCGTCGTCGGAGGCCTCGGTCGCCAGCGTGGAGGCGTCCTCGGTGAGGGCGGCCATGTCGAACATGCCGAACTCCTCGTTCTGCCCCAGGACCGCGATCCGGTTGTCGCTGCCGCCCTCCCAGACCCGGATGTACTCGTTGACGGCGGTCGCGACGTAGCCGCTGTCGGTGAAGTCGGCCCCGAGGGCGCTCGGGTATTCGTCGACCGGCTCTCCGTCGCGCCAGTCCCACGTGCTGAGGGTGCCCGAACCGAAGACGTGCAGGTGGTCGCCGTCCTCGGAGAACGTGAGGGTGTACATGAAACCGCCGAAGTGGCCGCTCTCCTCCGTACCCGCCTCCCCCTCGTCGCCGGTCTCCTCACCGCCCTCTCCACCGGGTTCCTCGGAGCCGCCCGCGGTCGGGTCCGGCTCGTCCTCGGGGCCGGCGGGAAGCGCGGTCCACGCCAACGCCCCACCACCGAGCAGGACCAGGGCGGTGGCCGCGGCCGCCGCGACCACCACGGACCGGCGGCGCCACCACGAGCTGCCACCGCCCTGACCCGGGCCGGTGTCCAGGGGCACGGTGGTGCGCTCTGCGGCCTTGGCCTGTTCGGTCTCGCCCGCCTTGGCGTCGATCTGCCGGCTCACCTGGGTGGGGAGCCAACCGTGCGCGGCCGATGGCAACGGCAGCCCGGACAGCTCACGCAGGATGGAATCGGCGTCGGGGCGCTGCTCGGGATCCTTGGCCATGCACCGGGCGACCAGGTCCCGCAGCGGCCCCTCCGGGAGGGCCGCGAGGTTCGGATCCGCCTTCATCACCTTGGCGAGGGTGTTGACCGGGCCGCCCTCACCGAAGGGCGGCATCCCGCCGGCGGCGAAGATCACCGCACCGCCCAACGAGAACACGTCCGCCAACGGCGTGACGTTCTTACCGGTGATCTGCTCAGGAGAGGTGTAGGAGGGGGTCCCGAAGGTCTGACCGGTCCTGGTGAGGACGGTTCCCTCGACGGCGCGGGCGATACCGAAGTCGATGACCTGCGGGCCCCGCGGGGACAGCAGGATGTTGCTGGGCTTGAGGTCGCGGTGCATCAGACCCGCGGCGTGGATGGTCGACAGGGCCCGGGCCAGCCCCAGGGTGAGCACCAGCAGCGATTCGGCGGGAAAGTGCCCGACCTCCCGGACCGCCTCCTTGAGGGTGGGGCCGGGTACGTACTCGGTGGCCATCCACGGTTCGGGGGCGTCGGGGTCGGCGTCCACGACCGCCGGGGTGAAGGGACCCCTTACACGTTGCGCGGTGCGCACCTCACGGGCGAACCGTGCCCGGAATTGGTTGTCGTGCGCCAGGTCCTCCTTGACCACCTTCAGGGCACAGAGATGACCGTCGGGGGTGCGCGCGAGGTACACCTTCCCCATCCCGCCGGCCCCCAGCCGGGCGAGGAGCCGGTGGGGGCCGATGGCGGGCGGGTCGTCGGCGGTGAGGGGTTGCATGACTGCAGGGATCCTTACTGCGCGCGAAGCGGCGGTGCGGCGGCGGTGTTCCGGATGGTCCGCGAGGGGGTGGGGACCTGTACCGGGCCAATGTAGCGGGTAGACGACAAAGCACCCAGTGCGTTGTCCTCATCCGGCCCGAGGTTCCGCCTGGTCGGGAGGCCGCGGGGCTCAGTCGCGCCCGTCCATGACCAGATGCGCGAAGTAGCCCAGGTCGGGGTGGATCTCGTACGCGGTGACGTCTGCCTCCTCCGTGCGCAGCCCCGCCAGGAAGGAGCCGTCGTCGGTGAGGGCGAAGGGGTGTACGGCGGGGCCCGAGGTGGACGGGGCATCCGGCCAGAACTCCTCCCCGGTCTCGGCGTCCCAGGCCACCAGGAAGTGGGCCCGACCGTCTCCGTCGGTGCGCGAGGCCAGGACGAGATCGTGCTCGGGGCTGTAGGCCACGTTCATGAGGGTGCCGTCGGTGTTGCGGGACCGCAGGGACCGTTCGATCGTCCCGTCGCCGGTGTCGAGTACCACGACCTTGTCACCGCGCACGACCGCGAGGCGTTCCCCGTCCGGGAACAGGGCGAAGGCGTCTGCCCCGTCCCCGTCACGGGTCCGGACCAGGGTTCGGAGTTCGCCGCCGTCGGTCTCCCAGACGGCGACGCCCCCGTCGACCTCGCCCCCGGAGAGCACGGAGCCGTCCGCGGAGAAGGCGATGGCCCCGATGCTCCGTGAGCCCTCCAGGGCGGTGGTCCGTTCCCAGTTCTTCGTGGAGTACAGGTGCAGGTACCGGTCCTCGGGGTCGGAGTCCACCCCCACGGCCAGGGTCGAGCCGTCCGGGGCGAAGCGCACGGCCGGTACGGCCACGCCCTCGGCCACCGTGGCGCGCTCTCCGTCGGTCAGGTCGAAGACGGCGGCGCCGTCCCGGGTACCGACGGCCATCAGGCAACCGTCCCGGTGGAAGGCGACCGAGACGGGGGAGGAGAGACCGGTGTCGACGGGAACGTGGGCGGTGGGTTCACCCGACCCGGAGTCCCACAGGGTGACGCCGTCCTCCGTGGCGATGGCCAGGGCCAGGGAGTCGGGGGTGTAGACCAACGTGGAGGTGGAACGGGCGTCCGGTGTGGACGGCTCGCCGGGCGGTGCGAACTCCTTCGCGTAGCCGTTGGCGGGGGAACAGGAGCCGTTCCACGGAGGCGGGCCGAAGGTGAGCCGGTCGTAGGTGAACAGGCTCGCCCCGATGATCAGGGCGAGCGAGACCACCGCGACGACGGCGATCAACGGTCCCTGCCGGCGGTGAGGAGCGTGCGGGAACTCATCGGGGGGTGGCGGGTTCATGGGACCTTCCGGACGTCGTGGACCAGGACACGACGGCGGGGGTCAGCGGGGACGTCGTCCGTCGGTGTCCCAGCGGTGCGGATCGAACATACCGATCGGCAGATCCGTGTGTCCCGTGCGGGCCAGGTCGGCCAGGGCCACGCCCACGGCGGAGGCGAACTTGAACCCGTGACCCGAGAAACCACCCGCCAGGACCAACCCCGGAAGCTCGTCCCGACGACCGATGAGGAAGTGTTCGTCGGACGTCATCGTGTACATGCAGGACACCATGTGCTCCGGCAGCGGTCCCACCCCGTGCAGGCCGGCCGCGAGGTCTCCCAGACGACGTGCGTCGTCCTCGTCCGGGGGACGGGGGCCGACCTCCGGGTCGACCGGTTCGCCCCACTGGGAACCCGGGCGTCGGCCCGCGGCGGCGCGCACCGTCTCGGACTCGGCGTGGATTCCGATCTTCAGGGTGCGGCCGTCGTCCATGCTGGGGAAACCGAACCAGAGGGTGCCGTCGGGTTCGTCGCGTGCGAAGACCGGCTCGGGGGCCGCCGTGCCGGGCAGCGGCTCGGTGATGGGGAACCAGCCGAGCACGCGTCGCTCGACCCGGATGCCGCCGCCCAGGTCGGTGAGGCCGGGCAGCAGACGTGTCAGCCAGGCGCCGGCGGTCACGACCACGCGGCGGGCGCGGATCTCGGTGTCACCGACCCACACGCGCGGGCGGTCGGGGTCGGGTTCGATGCGGGTGACGGCCCGGTGCGCGAGCACCCGTGCCCCGGCCTGGCGGGCCAACCGGACGGCGGCGAGGATCGCGGGTTCGGGCAGGACCACCCCGGCGCTCTCCTCGAACACACCGACCTCGTCGGGACGCATGAGATGGCGCGGGTGGCGTTCGGCGAGGGCCGACGCGGAGAGGTGTTCGTAGGCCAGGCCGTGCTTCTCGGCGGCCAGGGTGGACCCGGCGATGGCCGCCGAACCGGGGTGGCCGAGCATCAGCGCGCCGGAACGGATGACCAGGCGTGCCCGAGCAGCCTCCTGGAGTTCGTCCCAGGCGCGCCATGCGGCGCGCACGAAGGGGACGTACTCGGCGCCCTCCAGGTAGGCGGTCCGGATGATGCGGGACTCGCCGTGGCTGGAACCGCGGTCGTGCCCGGGGGAGAACTGCTCGACACCGATCGCGTCGACGCCTTCACGGGCCAGCCGCCACAGGGTCTGGGATCCCATCGCGCCCAGTCCGACCACGACGGTGTCGGTGTCCAAGGGTCTGCTCATGGGGGAGAAGGCCAACGGGAGCGGGTCAGGCCGCGGCCACCGGGCTGCGGTGGGTGTAGTAGTGCGCCGGCTCCGGAATCCGGGCGAACGGGTTGAGCAGGGCGGCCGCGCCGCCGGGGTCGTTCGCGGGGTGCGACATGGTGCCGCCCTGGAAGAGGTCGTTCCAGAAGAAGCGGCCGTCGCGGCACCAGACGTTCACGTCGCGCATGACGGAGGCGACGGCCATCTCGGAGCTACCGGACCAGTAGAGGGGTCGGGTGGCCACTGTGGAGAGTTCGTTCAAAAGCGCCGTGATCGCCCGCTGGGCGCAGAAGGCGTGGCGGGGCTTGTGCTTGACCCGGCTGGCGAGTACCGACTTCGCCCGGGAGGCCCGGGGGTTGTTCAGGCGCCAGTGACTCAAGGTCGTCTCCAGTGTGTGTCGAGGAACCGCGGGTGCTGACCGTGTGTGCTTGTTGCGGCCACGTCGCCGCGGTGTCGAGGGGCCACCGGATGGCTTCCTCGAGCGAAGTTGGTGCGGTGTGAACTCTGTCGTTACCTCGCAGTTATTCTTCGCGCTCCGGATGCTAGCAGCAACGGACCCCCGAGAGTCGAGGCTTGCGAGTGTGACGCATGTAACACCTAACAAGTCTGTATCGACCTGGTGATTCATGGAACACGCAGTTCAGGGCGGGTGAATGGAACATGGGTTCGAGTTGCCCGACCGAGATGAAGGGACTCTGGTCCCGAGTCGACTGTCGCCAGAGTCACCCGGTTTCGCCACGTTGAGCCGCGAAACTGTCGCCTACGGTGACTTTGCGCAGGTGGGGGAGGTTTTGCCTGCCGGACGCGGCGCTTTGCCCTTTCCGAACCCGCCGCACCATCGGGCATTCCCGTTCGTTTTGCGCGGCCGGTCACCCCGGTGTAAAGGGTGTTCACCGGTGTGGAGGAGACTGGAAACGGCAGGAAACAAGGAGAGAAGCGGCGAAGTGACCGAGACCCAGTCCAAAACATCCGGTGACAGGACAAAAGTGAACAGCGCATCCCCCGCCGAACCACAGGGCGGTGCCCGGGCCTGGCTGGTGTGGGGCGTGGCAGTGGGCGGTTACTTCCTCGCCATGCTGCATCGCAACGGACTCGGCGTGGCCGCCCTGGAGGCCCAGAGCCGGTTCGACGTCGGGCCCGCGCTGCTCTCCCTGCTGCCCATGCTGCAGTTGCTCGTGTACGTGATCCTGCAGGTGCCCGCCGGACTGCTCGCCGACCGGCTCGGCCCCCGGTACACGCTGGTCATGGGCATGGCGGCGATGGCCATTGGATCCTGCATGTTCGCGCTCGCCCCGGGGATCGAGGTGGCGGTCGTCGGCCGTTTCCTCATCGGTCTGGGTGACGCGCTGGTCTTCCTCAACGTCATCAGGCTCGCCGCGCTGTGGTTCCCCCGCGCGCGCTACGCGCTGGTGAGCGGCCTGACCGGCGTGGTCGGCGGCACCGGCCAAGTGGCCAGCGCGGCCCCGCTGGCCTGGGCACTGGGCGGGATCGGCTGGGTGGCGGCCTTCCTCGCCACCGCCGGCCTCACCGTGCTCATGGCGCTCCTGATGCTGGTGGTGGTCCGCGACCGGCCCACCGGGGCGGCCGGACACTCCACCGTCGCCGACCCCATATCCGCCTGGGCCGCCCTCAAGGAGGCGCTGCGCGCCGACGGGCCCCGGATCGGCATGGCGCACCACGCGGCCGTCATGGCACCGTTCACGATGATGATGGTGCTGTGGGGCTATCCGTTCCTCGTGAACGGTCTGGGGCTCTCCGAGAGCGTGGCCGCCCTCACCCTCACGGGTCTTGCCGCCGGAGCCCTTCCCCTCGCGCCCCTCGCGGGAGTCCTGGTCGGTCGCAGACCGGGTGTGCGGGCCTACTTCGCCCTGGTCTTCGGCGCAACCCTGAGCCTGGGGTGGCTCCTCCTGGTCCTGTGGCCGGACGGCGCCCCGGTCCCCCTCGGCGTGGCGGTGCTGGCCTTGAGCGCGCTCGGCCAGACCATGGCGCCCACGATCTCCTTCGACTTCGCCCGCGACGGCATCCCCGCCGGTCGTACCGGGGTCGCCTCGGGCCTGGTCAACATGAGCGGGTTCACCACCGCCGTCGTCTGCACCGTCGCCGCGGGCGCGATCCTCCAGGCGCTCCCGGAAGACCCCACCTCCTACCAGGTGGCCTTCGTGCCCATGGCCGTCACCACGGTCCTGTCCACCTGTGTGCTCGCCGTGTTCATCAGGCGCCGGGTCAGGACCTGAACCCCGGGCCCACCCGGAACCGGGCGGGGGCAGGAGCCGGTGATCCGGGCCCCGACGGGGCCGAGGCCCATTCCGTACCGCGGCGCCGTCCACCGGGCGACAACGCCAGAGGGGCGGGACGAGTCGATCGTCCCGCCCCTCGGCGGTGTTAGGCGTCCCGTCGGACCTTAGAAGGCCTCTTCGGGGACCTCCATGAGGCCCAGGTTCACGTTCTGGGCGATCTTCAGCTCGGCCTCGACGCGGGGCAGGAACTGCTCGGAGAAGAAGCGCGCGGCGGCGATCTTCCCGGTGTAGAAGTTCTTGTCCTCGTCGTCGGCGCCGTCGACGCTGTTCAGCGCGATCTCGGCCTGGCGGAGCAGCAGCCAGCCCAGGACGACGTCACCGAAGGCGAACAGCAGGCGGACGGAGTTCAGGCCGACCTTGTACAGCTCGCGGGAGTCCTCGGCGGAGCCCATCGCGTGGCCGACCATGAGCTCGACCATCTTCTCGACCTGGCCGAGGGCACCGAGCAGGAGCGCGCGCTCCTCCTTCAGCTGACCGTTGCCGGCGTCGCTCTCGGCGAAGGCCTTGATCTCGGCGGACAGCTTGCCGATGGCCTGGCCACCGTTCTTCACGATCTTGCGGAAGAAGAAGTCCTGCGCCTGGATCGCGGTGGTGCCCTCGTACAGGGTGTCGATCTTGGCGTCGCGGATGTACTGCTCGATCGGGTACTCCTGCAGGAACCCGGAGCCGCCCAGGGTCTGCAGGGATTCGGCCAGCAGCGCGTAGGAGCGCTCCGAGCCGACACCCTTGACGATCGGAAGCAGGAGGTCGTTCATGGCCTCCAGCTCGGAGGCGTCCTCACCCTTGGCCTGCGCGATCTGGATCGCGTCCTGCTGGGTGGCGGTGTAGATGACCAGCGAACGCATGGCCTCCACGTACGCCTTCTGCGTCATGAGGCTGCGACGCACGTCCGGGTGGTGGGTGATGGTGACCTTCGGGGAGTTCTTCGCCCCGGCGAGGTCGTTGCCCTGCACGCGGTTCTTGGCGTACTCCAGGGCGTTCAGGTAACCCGTGGACAGGGTCGCGATCGCCTTCGTCCCGACCATCATGCGGGCGTACTCGATGACGAGGAACATCTGGCGGATGCCGTCGTGCTTGTCGCCGACGAGGTAACCGATGGCGGGGTGCTTGTCGCCGAAGGTCAGCTCACAGGTGGTGGAGGCCTTGAGACCCATCTTGTGCTCGACGTTGGTCACGTAGGCACCGTTGCGCTCGCCGAGGGAGCCGTCCTCGTTGACCAGGTACTTGGGCACCAGGTAGAGGGAGAGGCCCTTGGTGCCGGGGCCGGCGCCCTCGGGGCGGGCCAGCACCAGGTGGAAGATGTTCTCGGACATGTCGTGCTCGGCCGAGGTGATGAAGCGCTTGACACCCTCGATGTGCCAGGTTCCGTCACCCTGGTCGGTGGCCTTGGTGCGGCCGGCGCCGACGTCGGAACCGGCGTCCGGCTCGGTCAGCACCATGGTGGCGCCCCAGCCGTTCTCGATGGCCTGCTGGGCGAACTTCTTCTGCGCCTCGTTGCCCTCGGAGTGCAGGATGCCGGCGAAGCCGGGGCCCGCCGAGTACATGTGCACGGAGGGGTTGGAGCCCAAGATGAGCTCGGCCGCGGACCACACCAGGGAGCGGGGGGCGCCGAGGCCGCCGAGCTCCTGGGGAAGGTCGAGGTTGTACCAGCCGGCGTCCATGTAGGCCTGGTAGGACTTCTTCAGGCTCTCGGGGATGGCGACGGTGTTGGTCTTGGGGTCGAAGACGGGCGGGTTGCGGTCCGCGTCCTCGAACGACTCCGCGATGACACCGGTGGCGAGGCGGTTGACCTCGTCCAGGATGGTGCGCGCGGTCTCCTCGTCGAGTTCCTCGAAGGGGCCCTGGCCCAGGATGTCCTGGCGCTTGAAGAGTTCGAAGAGGTTGAACTCGATGTCGCGCAGGTTGCTCTTGTAATGCGTCATGGACAGCTCCGCTGTGTCCCTGGCCGCGGTGTCTGTACACGCGGATCTACCGACTAGTAACAAGTCAATGTTACTACTGAGTAGCTCCATGCGCCAGTCTTGACAGGTACTTGTGTCGGTCAAGAGTGCGTCAGCTGTCCTGAAGGGCAGGTTATGGGGGCTTTTCGGACACTAGCCCCATCGGTATGGGTGCGCTCCCAAACCGGTACGAAGGCACGCACGAGCCCCCGGCCGCCCGCGAAGCGCGGATCGGGCGGCCGGGGGCTCGGGTGGTGTGCGGGGGCCGGGCGGGTCAGGCCTGGAACTCGGTGATGCTCTCGGCGACGCCCTCCTCGATCTCGACCTCGGCGAGGACGACGGTGCCGTCCGCGAGCGCGGCGTCGAAGTCGTCGAAGGGGCACTCCACGGTTCCGGTGTCGCCGGCCGAATCGGAGGCGCAGGTGTAGAGGCCGCCCAGGATCTCGGTCTCCTCACCGACGTGGAAAGCCTGGCCGTCGATGATGTACTCGCCGGGGGCCAGGTACTCCAGTTCGCCGGAAAGGGAGCCGCTGAAGGCGTCGGACCCGGCCTCCCCGCCCTCGGTGTCACCGCTGCCGCCCTCCTCGCCGCCGTCTTCAGCGGAACCACCCTCGGCGTTCTCCGAGCCCTCGGTCTCGTTCGCCTCGGTCTCGGTGGTCTCCGGGGGAGCCTCGTTCGCGGAGCCCTCCGTTTCCGAGGCGCCCGCGTCCGTGCCGCACGCGGCCACGCCCGCGACGAGCAGGCCGGAGGAGAGAAGGGCCAGGGCGGTGGAGCGGAAAGTGTTCTTCATGATGTCCTTTTCCGGGTTCGGGATACGTGTCGTCCTTGCCAGGGTCCGAGGGATTTTCGTTGTGCTCCGTGGCGGCGGTGATCAAGTGCGATGTGATCGCGTCGACCTTCGGGGTATCCGGTCCCCCTCGTCCTCGAAGGCCGCTCCCTGCAGGGCTTGAAGCCAGGTTCCATGCTCGCCGGCGGTGGTTGAATTCTCTGTCAGAAAGGCGGGTATTCATGAAATTCTATGGGATGCTCAAATGAGTGAAGGTTTTATTCTTGATGATCCTTGGATGGCGGTGAATCATTTGTGGTTCTCTGGATTCGCTGACTTTTTCTGATTTTCCGGATCTCCACCGCCCACCGTCACCGGGAAACGGGCGCGGGGCGCGGGGCTCGACCCGTCCTCGCGGAGCGAGGGGAAAGCAAGGGATCCCTCCCCGTGGCGCCAGGGGTGGAAGCGGCGTGGGCTCCGTCCCTGGTCCCACCGGCTCCCCCTCCCGTCCACGTTCCCCCGCCGGGCTTCGCGTCCTGCTATCCCGACGCCATCGATGTGCAATGTCCCCCTCGGATGATGTGAGCGCGTTCCACCCCAGTGGGGTCCGCGCCAAGGAGCGGAGCACGGTCGTCCCTTCACGGAAGGGATCGGACCCACCGCGCCGCCGATGACACCGAGTCTTGCGATCAGGGACGGCAGCCATGCAGCAGGCAGAGCCCAGTGACAAGGAGACGCCGGACGCCTCCGGCCCGAGCGAGGGAAGAGACCCCGTGTGGGACAGCCGGCCCCGCCTCCGGCACGACGTCCTGTTCGCCGACACGGGATCGGGGGTGCTGCTCCGGCACGCCGACGCCAGTTTCGTCGTCAAGGGCCGAGGAGCGTACCGCTTCTTCTCGGCGCTGGCCCCCTACTTCATGGGGAGGGTCACCGTCGCGGAGCTGGCCGACGCGATCCCACGGCAGCAGCGACCGATGCTGCTCAGCCTCGTCGGCACCCTGCTCGACCGTGGTTTCGCCCGCGACTCCCGACCCGCTCCGGAAGGAATGCTCGACCCGGAGGTGAAAGCCGGCTTCCAGCGCCAGATCGACTACGTCGAGCACTACGTCGACGGTGCGGCCGAGCGGTTCGCCCGTTTCCGCGGCCTGCGCGTACTCGTGGCCGGGGACGGCCCGATCGCTGGGCGGACCGCCCTCGGCCTGCTCCGCAACGGAGCGGGAAGCATCGACATGGCCGGCGGTGACGGGATCACGAACACCCTCCTCGACGAGGCCGACCGGTCGAAGGCGCAGGGCCGTCCGGTCGAGCTGCGTACCGTGGACCTGTCCCCGGCCACGATGACGGGTGCGGACCTCTCCGGGTACGACCTCGTCCTCATGGCCTCGGACGAGCGTTCCCTGCCGCAGGTGTGGCGGCTGTGCGCGGACGCCGACGCGCCACCCCTGCTGCCCGCGGTGGTGCTCGGCGAGCACGTGGTGGTCGGCCCGCTCAACACGCACGGAACCGACTCCTGCTGGAACTGCTTCCTCCTGCGATACACCGAGGCGGCCGACGCCAAGGTGGCGGCACGGATCTGGCGCCGTTTCCAGGTCGACGGTGAACACCTCGCGAGTACCCGGATCCACGAGCCGCAGACGGCGATGGTCGGTAACTCCCTGGCCTTCGAGGCGTTCCGCTGGGCGACGGGGGTCCTGGAGGGGGAGACGCTCGAAGCGGCCTTGGTCCAGGATCTGCGCACCCTGGACAGCGCCTCGGAAAGGGTCCTGCCGCATCCGTCCTGCCCCGACCGCCACGGGGCCGATGCCTCGGTCGACCTTCCGTGGACCGGGCTCGACGTCGAACCGGAGGACGACGACTCCGTGAGCGAGGCCTACCTGGCCGCCGAGGCCATGGTGGGCGCACGCCTGGGAATCATCCAGGACCACCTCGACCTGGACCTGACCCAGTCCCCCCTGAAGGTGAGCAGGGTCGGCTTCGCGGGACACGACGGGAACGGCTCGAAGATCGCACGCGCGGACGTCCACACGACCCTTAGGGCCCGGCTGCGGACGATGCGCGCCGCCGCCCTGGGCTACGTCAGGTCCAACGCCACCGTCCACACGGGCTCCGACTCCGTTGCCGGGGAGCCGGTCCGGCTGGACGCCGACCGGATCGGCACGGCGATCGGTGCGTCCGGACCGCTGCCCGACGCGCCGTTCACGCGCGGCCTCTGCCTGGTCGACCACGCGGTTCGAGAGGTGCCGGTGGCCGCGGTCCACCCCTTCTCCGCGTTCAACGCCGAAGGAGCCTTCGAACGGACCGTCGGGGGTGAGGGCGTGGGATCCACGGCCGGATACGCGTCCAACGCCGCCCTGTTCAGCGCCGGTGCCTTCGATGCCCTGCGGGAAGCGGCCTCGGGCCGACCGGTCACGCGGATCGACCCGTCGCGTCCGCCGGTCGGCAGCGAGTTGGAGTTCCTGACCGGTGTCGCCGCGACGATGGGAATGGAGGTGAGACTGCTCCGGCCGGCCGGCCCCGTCCCCACCGTCATCGCCCGACGCGAGGAGGGAACGGACTGGGCCCTGGGCTTCGGCGCCTCCACCAAGGAGGCCGCGACCGCCGCTTTGCGCGACCTGATCGCCCTGGAACAACTGGTGGAGCACGGGGTCCCGCCCCATGAGGTGGCCGACACGTGGCTGGAGGCCTTCGACCCACGCTCCCTCGTCCTCGACACCGACTCCCCGGCGGAGCCGCCGGACGACGCACGCACCACGGCCGACCAGGTGTGCAAGGCGTTGGCCGAGGACGGTAGGAACGCCGTCGTCGTCCGGACCGGTACACCGGACCTGGAACGCTGCGGGATCCACACGGCCAAGGTGCTGTTCACCGTGCCGTCCAAGACCACCTCGGCAGACGGGAACGCATGAGCGCCGTGTCGGTGCGGCACCACACGAACGGTGCGGCGGCCGGGTCCGGTCCGTTGGAGGGCGCGCGGATCCGGCTGGAGGAGGCCCTGAACGGTTCGGCGTCGTTCCCCACACCGGGGACGAGCGTCGTGGTGCGCACCCTGGGGGAGCGGGACCTGCTGTGGGACCCGTTCGAGGGTTGGTGGGAGGGGATCGACCCGGATTCCCCCCTGCTCCCCGTCCTCCTGCACGACCGGTACGTGCTCCTTGGACCCGTCCGACGGGAGCCGGCCCTGGCTCCGGGGTGCCTCGTGTGCCTGGCGCGTCGATGGCAACAGCTGCGCCCGGACGAGTACCGGGACACGCTGGAGAAGGGGTCCCGGATGCGGGCGCACCGCCAGTCCCCCTACCTGACCGGGTTCGCGGTCGACGCGGTGTGCTCCCTGGCCCGGGCACTGACGTCCGATCCCCTCCTGGACGAGATCGACGGCGGCGGCAACCGGTACGTCTATCGGCTGGACCTGACGGACCTGAGGGTCGACCGACACCCCCTGGTGCCCGACTCGCAGTGCCCGGCCTGCGCGACCCGTGTCCTCGACGGCCCCGAGCACATCGTGGCGGAACCGCGGCCTCGGCCCAAGCCCTCCGCGGACACGATGCGCGTGCGGTCCGTGTCGGAGTACCGGATGTCGGAGGCCGCTCTGGCCAACCCCGTGTGCGGAGTGCTCTCGGCCAAGGGGATGCTGCGTTTGGAGAACACCACGACGGCCCCGGCCGTGGGTTACGTGTCCGTGCGGGGATCGGGCTACCTGCACCCCTCCTACTGGGGCGGTCACGCCGACACCTACCGAGACAGCCTCCGCCTCGGACTGCTGGAGGGCCTGGAACGCTCGGCGGGTCTGGCGCCGAGGAGGTACCGGCCCTCGGTCAGGGGCACCTACCAGGAACTCGCGGCGAACGCGCTCGACCCACGCGACCTGGGCACCTACGACCGTGTCTTCTACGAGCACAACCCCGAGTACCGGCCGTTCACGGAGGACACCCCGCTGACCTGGGTGTGGGGACGCTCCCTCGGCGAAGGGCGCCCGGTGCTCGTCCCCGAGGTCTCGGTCTACTACCACGGGCTCGGGGAGGACCGGAAGATCGTCCAGGAGTGCTCCAACGGATGCGCCACCGGAGGCAGCGAGGAGGAGGCCACCCTGCACGGGCTTTTCGAACGCGTCGAACGGGACGCGTTCCTCCTCGCCTGGTACGGGCGGTTCCCGGTCACCGAGATCGACGCCGACAGTTGGCGTTCCGAGTCCATCCGGTGGATGGTGCGGCGTCTGGCGCTGTACGGGTACCGGGCGCGGTTCTTCGACGCTCGGACGGCCTTCGCGATCCCCGTCGTGATCGCCGTCGCCGAACGCGAGGACGGTGGCCCGGGGACCCTCTGCTTCGGGGCCGGGGCGAGCCTG
>NZ_DYZD01000249.1 GCF_020741345.1 Nocardiopsis listeri | reverse complement strand
CATCGAGGTCGTCCCCGGTCGACGGTGCTTCGGGTGAGGCGTCGTCCGTAGGCCGCCGCCGGACGAAGCGCGACCTGGTCCTCCCCCGTGCCCCCGAGGACCGCGACCAGACGCGATCCCAGGGTCTCCGTCAGTCCTTGCTCGGGGAGGTCCACCAGCCCTCCCCAGCGGTCCGGCAGCTCCAGGGCCGCCACACGGCCCAGTCCCCACACGGCCGTCTGTTCGGGGTGGGTCACGAATTCCGCACCGCTGACCGCGACGGCTCCCGTGGTGATCATCCACAACGGCGCATCGACCCCCGAGTCGGCGAAACCCTGGATGCAGGAGAACGCGGAGGCGACCGATCTCGGGAGTCCGGGGTGATCCGGATGGTGTCCCGCCTCCAGGGAGAGCAGGGAGACGATCCCCTGGACTCCGCCTTCGGCGGTCTCCTTGAACAGGGTGCGCAGCGCCGAACGATCGGTTCCCTCGGCCGGGATCACGACCTCCTCGACCCGGGCTCCGTGTCCGCGCATCAGATCGGTGACCTCGGCATGGATCGGGTCCGTGTTCCGGTGCTCGTGCACGAGTACGAGCCAGCGCCCCCGCAGGCGGGGGGAGACGGGCTCCGAAAGCGGGTTCCAGGTCTGGTGGTAGCGCCACCGTTCGACGGACGCCCCGGTCCGTCGGCGTTCGTACCACCTGCCGAGCGCCGGCACCGCGTCCAGGAAGGAGGCCTCGGGGTCGATGCCGATCTCCTCGGCCAGGGTTTTGGGGTCGGCCGAACGGACGATGTCCCAAAAGTCCCCACCGACGTCGGCGGGCGCGGCCGCTTCACCGGTGTCCTCGGCCTCCAACCAGTGACGCTGCCGCTGGAAGGCGTAGGTCGGCAGGTCCACCGCGGTTCCGCCGGAACCGGCCAGGACCCGCTCCCAGTCGACCGATTCCCCGTGCGCGTACAGCGACCCGAGCGAGGTCAGGAATCGGTCGGCGCCTCCGTCCTCCTTGCGGAGTGAACCGACGGTGAGGAACTTCCCGGAGGGTGCCTCGTCCTCCAGGGTCTCCGTGATGCCCGGCAGCAGCACGGTGTGCGGGCTCACCTCGACGAACGTGGAGTGACCGGCTTCGACCAGGCCGCGCACGGCGGCGTCCAGCTCCACCGTGCCTCGGAGGTTGCGGTACCAGTAGTCGGCGTCCATGACGTCGTCCCCGACGGGGCGGCCGGTGACCGTGGAGTGCAGGGGAACCCGCGCCGGACGCGGGGACAAACCGGAGAGGTCGGAGAGGATCCCCTCCTTGATCCGCTCGACATGGTGGGAGTGGGAGGCGTAGTCGACCGGGACGCGACGCGTGCGCACACCCCGACCCTCGATCTCCGCGGCGAGTTCGTCCAGGCTGTCCGCGTTACCGGACACCACCACGGAACCGGTGCCGTTGACCGCGGCGACGGAGAGTCCGCTCCAGGAGGAGAGCAGTTCTTCGGCCCGGGCCCGTGGCAGCGCGACGGAGAGCATCCCCCCGTCCCCGGTGATGGTGCGGATGCGCTTGCTGCGCAGCGCCACCACTCGGGCCGCGTCCTCCAATGACAGGACCCCCGCGACACAGGCCGCCGCGATCTCGCCCTGGGAGTGCCCGACCACGGAGGCGGGTGCGACTCCGCACGCCTCCCAGGTCCTGGCCAGGGAGACCATGACGGCGAACAGGGCGGGCTGGATCACATCCACCCGGTCGACGTCCACCCCGCCCGCGTGACCGTCCCGGTCGAACAGCACTTCGTGCACCGGCCAGTCCACCCACGGTCGGAGGGCTCGGGCGCACTCTCGAAGCTCCGCGGCGAAGACCGGGGACTCCTCGGCGAGACGTCCGGCCATTCCGGGCCATTGGGCTCCCTGACCGGGGAAGACGAAGACCGGACCGGCGGTGACGGCGGCGGCCCTACCGTGCACCGCCCCCTCCTGCTCGTCCCCTCGCGCGAGGGCCTCCAACGCCTCGACCAGCTCGGCGCGGTCGGCCCCGACCACCACGGACCGGAGTTCGAAGGGGGTACGCGTGGTCACCAGGGACCAGGCCACGTCGGCCGGGGAGAGGTCCGGTCGCTCCTTCATCGCCTCGGCGAGCCGCTTGGCCTGGCCGCGCAGGGAGCCCTCCGTCCTGGCCGACAGCACCAGGGGAAGGGACGGGTTCCGCCCCAGGACGGCCGGGGTGCTCGGTTCCTCCTCCACGGCGGTCGGCGCGCCCTCCTCGCCGTCGACCTCCGCTGCGGGCGCCTCTTCCAGGACCACGTGGGCGTTGGTTCCGCTGGCACCGAACGCGGAGACCCCCGCGCGTCGGGGGTGGCCGTGAACGGTCCATTCGCGGTTCTCGTGCAGGAGCTCCACCCTGCCCGTCGACCAGTCGATGGCGGGTGAGGGAGGCGAGGCGTTCAACGTCCGGGGCATGGTCCGGTTGCGCAGCGCCATCACCGTCTTGATGACCCCACCGATCCCCGCCGCGGCGGCGCTGTGGCTCAGGTTGGACTTCAGGGACCCCAGCCACAGCGGCTGCCCGTCCTCCTGACGCCCTTGCCCGTAGGTGGACAGCAGCGCATGCGCTTCGATGGGGTCGCCGAGCGTGGTCCCGGTACCGTGCGCCTCGACCAGGTCGACCTCGTCCGCGGTGACCCTGGAGTCGCGCAGTGCCTGCTTGATCACCTGGCGCTGCGCCTCCCCGTTGGGCGCGGTCAGGCCGTTACTGGCCCCGTCCTGGTTCACCGCGCCGCCGAGGACCAGCGCGAGTACGGGGTGGCCGTTGCGGCGGGCGTCGCCGAGCTTCTCCAGCACCACCGTGCCGATGCCCTCACACCAGCCGGTTCCGTTGGCGTCGGCCCCGAAGGACCGGCAGCGGCCGTCGGGGGAGAGCGCCCCCTGGGCGCTGAACTCGATGAACCCCTCCGGGGTGGACATGACCGTGGTGCCGCCGGTGAGCGCCAGGTCGCAGTCGCCCCTTCTCAGGGCGGCGACCGCCGTGTGCAGGGCGACCAGGGACGAGGAGCACATGGTGTCGATCGTGAGGGCGGGCCCCTCCAACCCGAGGGTGTAGGAGACCCGCCCCGCGGTCACCGCCCCGGAGCGACCGATCATCAGGTTTCCGCGCAGCTTCTCCGGGGCGGGACGCACGTCGCTGCCGTAGTCGTGGTCGGTGGCTCCCAGGTAGACGCCGGTTCGACTTCCCCGGAGGCTCTCCGGCACGATCCTCGCCCGTTCCAGGGATTCCCAGCAGGTTTCGAGGAAGAGTCGTTGCTGTGGGTCCATGGACGTGGCCTCACGCGGAGAGATCCCGAAGAACCCGGCGTCGAAGAGCGCCACGTCCTCCAGGAAGCCGCCCTGGTTGCAGTACGTGGTCCCCTCGCGGCTCCCCGAGGGATCGAAGACACCCTCCAGGTCCCACCCCCGGTCGGCGGGGAAGGAGGTCACGACGTCCCTGCCGGACTCGACCACGTCCCAGAGGTCCTCGGGAGACCGGACACCGCCGGGGAATCGGCAGGCCATACCGACGATCGCGATCGGCTCGGACGCGCCTTCCTCCACCTCGCGCAGACGCCGACGGACGGTCCTGAGCTCGGCGGTGGTGAGTTTCAGGTAATCCCGCAACTTGCTCTCGTTGGCAGTCATGCGCTTCCCAGTTCGTTGTCGAGCAACTCGAACATCTCCTCGTCGGTGACGTCTCGCAGTTCGTCGGCGTCACCCGCCGTCTCCTCGGCGGTGTCCGTTCCCTGGCGGTCCCACCTCCAGAGCAGCGAACGCATGCGTTCCACCACCGCGGATCGGACCCGGTCGTCGCCGTCCGCCTCCATCAGGTGTTCCAGCCGTTCCAGTTCGGCAGCGGCCGCGCCCGAGGGATCCGGTGCGAACTGTTCGTAGAGGTGCTCGGCGATGGCGTCCACGGAGGGATGGTCGAAGGCCAGCGTGACCGGCAACCGGAGGCCGGTCATCGCCGCGAGCCGGTTGCGCAGGCCCACCGACGTCACCGAGTCGAAACCGAGGTTCTTGAGCTGACCGGTCCTGACGACGACGTCGGTCCCGTCGTGTCCCAGCACGGCCGCCGCCGCCTCCGCGACCCGTCGGCCCAGTTCCGCCAGGGCCTCCTCGCGTGGGAGCGAGGCCACCGTTCCGGCGAGGTCGTCGTCCTGGGTCCGGTCGCCGTCGACGAGGTCGTTGAGGATCGATGTGGGCTCGACCACGCCGCCGGGGGCTGCGAATCGGCTCCAGTCGATGTCGCCGACGACCGCGATCGGGTCACCCGAACCGACGACCCCGCACATCGCTTCGTAGGCGGCTTCGGAGGACATCGGGTGCGCACCGCGTTCCCCGAACCACCGCTCCGTTCGGGCGTCGACCATTCCCGAGTCGCGCCAGACCGTCCACGCGACGGAGGTGGCGGGCAGACCGAGGGAGTGCCGATGCTCGGCCAGTCCATCGAGGTAGGCGTTGGCCGCCGTGTAGTTCGCCTGTCCGGCGGTGCCGAACAGGGCACCGATCGAGGAGAACATGACGAACGCGGACAGCGGTAGGTCCCGGGTGAGTTCGTGCAGGTGGCGCGCGGAGGTGGCCTTGGCCCGGAGCACGCTTTCCAACTGCCGATGGCCGAGGTCGTCCGCGGTCGCCGGGTCCAGGACTCCGGCGGCGTGGATCACCGCGGTCAGCGGCCGCTCCTCGGGGATGGCCGCGAGGACCGCGTCCAGCGCGTCCCGGTCGGAGGCGTCACAGGCCTCGATGGTGACCCGCGCCCCCAGTTCGGTCAGTTCCTCCCGTAGCCGCGGTGCACCCGGGGAGTCCGTGCCGCGTCGGCCCACGAGGACGAGGTGCTCGGCTCCGCCTTCGGCCAGCGAACGGGCCACCTGAGCGCCCACACCGCCGAGGCCGCCGGTCACGAGCACGGTCCCCTCCGGGCTCCACGGCCTCACCGTGTCCTCGGCGTGGGACGACAGGCGCCGGACGAACGTGCCCGCTCGGCGCACGGCGCACTGCCGCTCCTCGCTCTGGGCCAGGACGGAGACGGCGCGGTCCCACTCTCCGGGCTCCGGCCGATCGGGCAGATCCACCGTCCCGCCCCACGTGTCCGGGCGCTCGGCCCCCAAGGACACCCCCAGGCCCCAGAGCGCGGTCCGAACCGGGTTCGTCTCCTCCCCGGCCACCGAGACGGCTCCGCTGGTGAGGTACCACAGAGGAGCGGTGAGGTCCGCCTCCGCGTGGGCCCGGTGAACGGAGACCGCGGCCTGGACGGGAACCGGGACCTCGCCCTCGTACCCGTCCTTCGTCCCGGGCAGGAAGAGCACACCGCCAATGGGGTGTTCGGCGGCGATCTCGCGTAGCCGCGCGGCGAGTGGTCCGCTCCCCTGTGCGGGATCGAACTCCACCCTCGTCGGTTCCGCTCCGGCCCTCGTCAGCGCGTCGGCCGGCGGATCGGTGTCGGTGTCGTGGCCGGCCACCAGCAGCCACCGGCCCGTGGGAGAACCGGAGAGCGCCGGAACCGCCGTCCATCGCGGCCGGTAGTGCCGGTCGTCGAGGATCCCGCCGAACTCGGAGGTGACGGGACGGCGCGGGGGCATCCAGAACCTGCGCCGCTGGAAGGCGTAGGTCGGGAGCGGGATTCGGTCGGCCCGCGTGACGTCGAAGGCGGCGGACCAGTCCACGTCGGCGCCCGCGGTGTGGGCCCCGGCCAGTGACGACAAGAAGGACCGGTTGCCGTCCTCCCCCCGTTGGAGGGTGCCCAGAACGGCGGCCTCCGGAAGGATCTTCTGCACGGGCAGGGTGAGCACCGGGTGCGGGCTGATCTCGACGAACATCCGGTGGCCGTCACGGTGGGCGGTCTCGACCGCTCCCTCCAGGTTCACCGTGCCGCGCAGGTTGTCGTACCAGTAGCCGGCGTCCATCGTCTCGGTGTCCAGGCGCTCCCCTGTCACCGTGGAGATGATCGGTACTTCGGACACGGTCGGGCCGATGCGGCCGAGCCGCTCCAGCAGGTGTTCGCGCACGCTTTCGACCTGGGGTGAGTGCGAGGCGTAGTCCACCGGCACCATGCGGGCTCGGGCGCCGCGTCCCTCGGCGAGAACGCGCAGCCTTTCGAGGGCCCGGGGGTCTCCGGACACGACGGTGTCCGTGGGGCTGTTCACCGCGGCGAGTGACAGGCCCGTGCCGGCTCGGCCGATCAGGGCTTCTGTGTCCTTCGCGGAAAGCCCCAGGGAGAGCATTCCTCCGTGACCGGACAGGTTCCGCAGGGCCAGGGCCCGGACGGCCACGACACGAGCCGCCTCCCGGAGGGTGAGCGCCCCGGAAACGCACGCCGCGGCGATCTCACCCTGGGAGTGTCCGATCACCGCGGCGGGCTCGACCCCGTAGGCACGCCAGAGCTCCGCCAGTCCGACCATGACGGAGAACAGGGCGGGCTGGACCACGTCGACCCGGTCCTCCATCGCTCGACCGGGGTCCGCGCACAGCACGTCCAGGGGCGAACGCTCCACGAGCCCGGAGAAGGCGTCGGCGCACTCCTCCACCCGTTTACGGAAGACCGGCGACGACTCCATCAGGTCCCTGGCCATACCCGACCACTGCGATCCCTGGCCTGGGAAGACGAAGACCGGGTCCGGCGACTCGTTCGCGGTACCCGTGACGAGGTCGGGCGAGACCGCTCCGGTCTCCAAAGCCTCCAGCCCGAGGAGGAGTTCCTCCTTCCCCCGGCCGACGAGGACGGCGCGGTGTTCATACGAGCTGCGGGTCGTCGCCAGCGAGTAACCGATGTCCCGGACGTCCTCGTCGCCGTGCGCGAAGCGGTCCCGCAACCGGCCCGCCTGCGCCCGCAAGGCCTGGGGGGTGCGGGCGGACAGTACCCAGGGCGTCGGCCCCTGGAACGGACCGACGTCGTCCGTCTCCGGTTCGAGCGCGGGTTCGAGTTCGGGAGCCTCCTCCAGGATCACGTGTGCGTTGGTCCCACTGACCCCGAACGCGGAGACGCCCGCGCGGCGTGGTCGTTCCCCCCGCCGCCACTCGACCGGCTCGGTGAGCAGGTCGACCCCGCTCCCCTCCCACTCCACCTCGGAGGTGGGGGCGTCGATGTGCAGGGATCGGGGCAGGCGGCCCCGATCCAGGGCGAGCAGCATCTTGATCACGCCCGCCGCCCCTGCCGCGGCCTGCGTGTGTCCGATGTTGGACTTGACCGATCCGAGCAGCAGCGGGTTCCCCGCCTCGCGTGCGCGCCCATAGGTCTCGATGAGCGCGTTGGCCTCGATGGGATCCCCGAGGACCGTTCCCGTGCCGTGGCCTTCGACGGCGTCGACGTCCTCGGGCGCCAACCCGGCGTCGGCGAGAGCCGCCCGTATGACCCGCTGTTGTGAGCGTCCGCTCGGGGCGGTGAGGCCGTTGCTCGCTCCGTCCTGGTTGACCGCGGTCCCCTTCAGGATTCCGAGGACGGGGTGCCCGGCGGCGACGGCGTCGGACAACCGCTCCAGGAGCACCAGGCCGCCTCCCTCCGACCAACCGGTTCCGTCCGCTCCCGCGGCGAAGGACCTGCATCGGCCGTCGGGGGAGAGTCCGCGCTGCCTGCTGAACTCGACGAAGACACCGGGGGTCGACATCACGGCGGCGCCCCCGGCCAGCGCCATGGAGCACTCGCCCGAGCGCAGTGACCGCGCGGCGAGGTGCATCGCGACCAGCGCTGAGGAACATCCGGTGTCCAGGGTGACCGCCGGTCCTTCCAGACCGAAGGTGTAGCTGACGCGTCCGGAGAGAACGCTGGTCACGTTGCCGGTGAGCAGGTGCCCGGCGAGCTCCTCGGGGGTGTCGACGAGGTCTCCCTCGTAGTGGAAGGAGCATCCCCCGACGAACACTCCGGTGTCGGTTCCCCGAAGCGACGAGGGGGCCACCCCGGCGCGCTCGAACGTCTCCCACGCCAGTTCGAGAAGAAGGCGCTGTTGGGGGTCCATCGCCGTGGCTTCACGCGGCGAGATCCCGAAGGCCTCGGGGTCGAACTCGGCCGCGCCGCGGAGGAAACCTCCGCGGTCGGTGTAGGTCCGGCCGTGTTCCTCGGGGTCACCGGAGTGGATGTCGGTGGGCCAGCCCCGGTCGGTGGGGAACCCCGAGATCGCGTCGGATCCCGTGGACAGCAGCTCCCAGAAGTCCTCCGGTGAGTCGACCTCGCCCGGCAGACGGCAGCCGGCGGACACGACCGCGATCGGCTCGTCCGATGGCATCTGCTGTAGGCGTTGTCGGGCCTTGTGCAGCTCGCCGGTGACCTTCTTGAGGTAGGCGAGCAGTCTCTCGTCGCTCATGGTGCCCCAAGCTCCTTGTCGATGAAATCGAACAGGTCGTCCGCGTTCGAGGACTCGATGTACCGGTCGATGGACGGTTCGGAGTCCGCTTCGTTCACCGAGCCCGCTTCGTCGGGGACGCGGTCGTTCGGGCCCTCGCCGAGTCGGTCGGCCAGGTACTCCGCCAGAGCCCGCGGATCGGGGTGGTCGAAGATCGTGGCGGCGCTCACCCGCAGACCCGTCCGCGCCCTGAGCCTGGTCCGGAGCTCGACCACCATGAGGGAGTCGAACCCGGCCTCCTGGAAGGCACGGGACGGAGTCACGGCGTCCGGGGAGGGATGGCCGAGAATGCGCGCGGTCTCTTCCCGCACCAGGGTCAGCAGAACGCGTCGGCGTTCGGAGGACGACAGTGTCCTCACCCGTTCGGCGAAACCGCCGTGCTCCTGCGACCCGGCCCCGGCGTCGATCCGGTCCACCTCACCCGGCCCCTCCGCGTAGCCGAGTTCGTCGAGCAGGGGTCGTGTGCGCTCAGCGGTGTATCCGACCGAGAGGCGTTCCCAGTCGACGTCGGCGACGACCACGCACGGGTCCGTTCCCGTGACCGCGTGGGCGAGCGCGCCGAGAGCCGTCTCGGGGTCCATCGGGCGTAGTCCCCGACGGGTCAGGTGCTCGTCGACGCCGTCGATCTGCGCCATGCCCCCGCCGCCCCAGGGCCCCCAGGCGACGGAGGTCGCTCTCAGGCCCCGGCTCCGCCGGTTCTGCGCCAACCCGTCCAGGTAGGCGTTGGCCGCGGCGTAGGCACCCTGGGAACCACTGCCCCAGACCGCCGCGACGGAGGAGAAGAGGACGAAGGCGTCGAGGTCGCGGTCTCCGAGGACGCGATCCAGGTTGCGCGCGCCGAGCACCTTGCCCGACGCGCACTCGGCCACCTCGTCCAGGCTCGTACCCGCCAGGGGTGCGAACCGGACGACGCCCGCACCGTGCAGGACCGACCGCACCGGACCGCTCCCGGACTCCACGTCCTTGACGGCCGCGGCGAGGGCGGCCTGGTCCGCGACATCGCACGCCAGAGCGGTCACCCGCACCCCGAGCGCACGGACGTCGTCCACCCCGTCGGGTTCTCCGCCTCCTCTGCTCAACAGGACGATGTGCTCGGCGCCGCGCTCGCCCAGCCATCGGGCCAGGTGCGCCGCGATCCCACCACTGCCGCCGGTGACCAGGGCGGTGCCGCCGGTGCGCCATTCCGCGGAGTTGCGCACAGGGGCCCGAACGACGCGGGGGACGGTCACCGAGCCCGATCGGACGGCGGCCTGGTCTTCGGTGTCCGTCCTGCTCAGAATGTCGACGAAGGCCTCGGCCGAGCGGTCGTCCACGTGTGTCGGAAGGTCCACCAGTCCGCCGAGGCGATCCGGGTGTTCAAGTCCCAGGGAACGCCCCATCCCCCAGATCGCCGACTGTGCCGGCCGTACCGGGCCGTCGTCGGGACGCACCGCGACGGCGTCACGGGTGACCATCCACAGCGGCACACCGGTGAGCGTGTCCTCCAGCGCCTGGAGCAGGTGGATGTTGGCGGCCAATCCGGCGGCGATCCCGGGTGCTTCCGCGTGGGGACGTTCGTCCCGGCCCAGGAGGGAGACGACACCGGAGACCGCCGGAAGGTCGTCCCCGGCGTGCCGGCGCACCGCCCCACGGAGCGACGTCCGGGAGCAGTCGACCGTGTCGACCCCGACCTCGACGACCTCGGCGCCGCGTGCACGCAGGGCCCCGGCCAGTACGTCGGCATCGGAGGGTCCCCGCCCGTCCGGGGTGAACAGCAGCCACCTGTCGGCCAGGGCGCCCCGGGATCGGCCCGCGGGCCGCCAGGCGAGGCGGTAGCCCGGCCCCGTGTCCGACGGGACGCTCCGACCCTTCCGGTACCACCGGGCGAGGGCGGGGAGTACTCCGTCGAACGTCACGTCGGCGTCCAACCCGAGGAGGCTTCTGATCCCCTCGGGGTCCCCGTTCTCCACCGCGCTCCAGAACTCGCGCTCTCCAGGGTCCGCCGGGGTTTCCCGGACCCGGTCCTCCAGCCAGTAGCGCCGGCGCTGGAACGGGTAGGTCGGGAGCTCGACCAGGTGTCCTCCCCGACTCCACGCGGACCAGTCGATCGGCTCCCCCTGGGCGTACAAGAGGGCCAGCGCGGAGGCGAACGCCTCCGTCTCCGGAACGCTGCTCCGTTGGGCGGGCACGGCGACGACGTCCTCCTCCCGCCCCTCTCTCACGGCGGCGGTCAGGATCCCCGCGGGACCCACCTCCAGGAAACGGCGCACGCCGGAGGCGAGCAGTTCCCCGATGCCGTCGTGGAAGAGCACGGCCTGCCGGGCGTGGGCCACCCAGTACTCGGGCTCGGTCAGCTCACTGTGCGCCCAGGCCCCGGTGACGTTCGAGACCACGGGGACCGTCGGTTCCCGGTAGTCGATCCGCTCGGCGACCGCCCTGAACTCGTCCAGGACGGGTTCGACCAGGGGCGAATGGAAGGCGTGACTGACCGTCAACCGCTTCGACCTGCCCGGAAGCACCGCCACGACCTCGTCCACCGCGTCCACGGCGCCCGAGACCACGCAGGATTCGGGACCGTTGACCGCGGCCAGGGACACCGCCCCTCCGTGTTCCTCGATCGCGGCGAGCACCTGTTCCCGGGGCGCGCTCACCGCGACCATCGCGCCGCCCTCGGGCAACCGCTGCATGAGACGTCCCCGGGCGACCACCAGCGCGCACGCGTCACGGAGCGACCAGACACCCGCGACGTGGGCCGCCGCCAACTCTCCGATCGAGTGCCCGATCAGCGCCTTGGGCTTCAGGCCCATACCGGTCAGCAGCCGGTAGAGGGCCACTTCGAACGCGAAGAGGGCCGGTTGGGCGAACTCGGTGCGGTTCAACGTCTCCGGGTCCGCGTGCTCCGCCTCGGCGAACACGATCTCGCGAAGCGAACGTCCCAGAAGGGGGTCGCACTCGGCACAGACGGCGTCGAACGCCTCGGCGAACGCGGGGAACCTCGCGTGCAGTCGCCTGCCCATACCCGCGCGCTGGGCCCCCTGTCCCGTGAAGAGGAAGGCGGTTCCGCCCGCGTCCCCCTTGCCCGACGACGGTTCGTCCCCCTCCGCGATCTCGCGCAATGCGGCCAGCAGGGCGTCGCGATCGTCACCGACGGCGACCGCCCGGTGTTCGAAATCGCTCCGGCCGACCGCCAGGGTGTGACCCACGTCCGCCGCGTCCAGGCCGGGACGAGCGGCCACGTGGGCGTGCAGCGACGCGGCCTGGGCGCGCAGGGCCGCGGTGGAGCGCGCCGAGATCGGCCACGCGAACGGTGGCTCCTGCTCCCCGTGGCCTTCGGAGGCTTCGGGTCCCTCGACCTCGGTCGGGGGCGGCGGCTCCTCGATGATCACGTGGGCGTTGGTACCGCTGATACCGAAGGCCGAGACACCCGCGCGCCGGGGTCCGCCGTCCTCACGGCGGGTCCAGGGCGTGGAGGAGTCCAGCAGACGCACGGCCCCCGTGTCCCAGTCCACGTGCTCGGAGGGGTTCTCACAGTGCAGGTTGGGGGGCAGTTCCTCGTGGCGCATCGCCATGAGCGCCTTGATGACCCCCGCCGCCCCGGCGGCGGCCTGGGTGTGGCCGAAGTTGCTCTTCATGGCGCCGACCAGGACCGGCTTCTCCGGAGGGCGGTCCTGCCCGTAGGTCTCCAGGAGCGCCTGTGCCTCGATGGGGTCACCGAGCACGGTGCCCGTACCGTGCGACTCGACGAAATCGACGTCGGCCGACCTCAGTCCCGCCTCGTCCAGGGCCCGCCGGATCACGCGCTGCTGCGCGGGCCCGTTGGGCGCGGTCAGGCCGTTGCTCGCGCCGTCCTGGTTGACCGCGCTGGACCTGAGCAGCCCCAGCACCTGGTGCCCCTTGCGGCGGGCGTCGGACAACCGTTCCAGCACGACCAGGGCGGCCCCCTCGGACCAGCCGGTGCCGTCCGCGGCCGACGAGAAGGTCTTGCACCTGCCGTCCGGAGCCAGTCCGCGCTGCCTGCTGAACTCGACGAACAGGAGCGGGCGGGACATCACGGTGACGCCTCCGGCCAGAGCGAGCGAGCACTCGCCCCTACGGAGCGACTGGGCCGCCAAGTGCATCGCCACCAGGGAGGAGGAGCACGCCGTGTCGATGGTGACCGCCGGGCCCTCCGCCCCGAGGGAGTAGGCGACCCGGCCGGAGACCACGCTCTGCGACCGCCCGGTCAACAGGTAACCCTCGACCTCCTCCGGGACCTGCCTGCCGTCCGCGGCGTAGTCCTGCATGTTGGTCCCCACGAAGACCCCGACCGGTTCGTCCTTCAGGGCGCTCCGCGGGATGCCCGCGCGTTCCACCGCCTCCCAGGAGACCTCCAGCAGCATGCGCTGTTGGGGGTCCATGGCCAGTGCCTCCCGTGGGGAGACACCGAAGAACTCGGCGTCGAAGTCCGGTGCGTCGTAGACGAACCCGCCCGATCGAACTCGGGACTTGCCCCTGTGGTCGGGGTCCGGGTCGTAGAGGTCCGTCGGCCAGCCGCGGTCGGCCGGGAAGTCCGAGATCGTGTCCTCTCCGTCCCGGAGTACGTTCCAGAGGTCCTCTGGTCCGCGCACCCCACCGGGGAGGCGGCAGCCGACGGCCACCACGGCGATGGGATCGTCCTGGTCGACCGGGAGCACGGAGCGTGCTTCGGCCCGGGTGTCCCCGACCTGGTCCCCGAACAGGCGGGTCGCCAGGTCCCGGGCCACCTCCCTCGGGGTGGGCCGGTCGAAGAGGAGCGTGGTCGGCGTACGCAGCCCCGTCGCCTTGTTCAGACGGTTGCGCAGTTCGACCGACATCAGGGAGTCGAAGCCGATCTCCTTGAAGGCCCCGTCGGCGTCGATCGCCCCCGGTTCCGGTGCGGCGACCACGACGGCGGCGTGTTCACGGACCAGGTCGAGGAGCGCGTCCTCACGCTCGTCCGCCGGCATTCGCGACAGGCGTTCGGTCAACGGGTCCGGATCCGCGCCGGCTCCGACGGAGGCGGCGGCACGGCGCCCGACCAGGGAGCGGAACAGCGAAGGGAGCGTCCCCTCCCCCGCGAGTGCTCCCAGGGCGCCCGAATCGAGGCGTACCGGGAGGGCGTGGGCCGCGCCGGTTCCCACGGCGGAGTCGAAGAGGGCGAGTGCCTCCTCAGTGGCCAGCGGCAGCATCCCGGAGCGGGCCATCCGCGCGAGGTCCGCTTCGGAGAGGTGGCCGCTCATCCCGCTGCGCTGGTCCCAGTACCCCCAGCCCAACGAGGTCGCCGGCAGGCCCAGGGACCTGCGGTGGGCGGCCAGGCCGTCGAGGAAGGCGTTCGCCGCGGCGTAGTTGGCCTGGCCCGGACCGCCCAGGACGGCCATGACCGAGGAGTAGAGCACGAACAGGGAGATCGGGTGGTCAGCGGTCAACTCGTGCAGGTTGACCGCCGCGTCCGTCTTCGGCCGCAGGACACGTTCCAACCGCTCCGAGGTCAAGGAGGTGAAGACCGCGTCGTCGAGGATCCCCGCGGCGTGGACGACCCCCGTGAGCGGCGCGTCCTCGGGGACCGAGGCCAACGCCTCGGACAGCCGGTCCCGGTCCGCCGCGTCACAGGCCTCCCAACGCACCTGCGCGCCGGCCCGCGTCAACTCCTCGGTCAGGTCGGCGGCGCCCGGGGCGTCGGCCCCGCGCCGGCTCAACAGCAGCAGGCTCCGCACCCCGTGGGTGTGCACCAGGTGTCGGCAGACCAGTCGCCCCAGGGTGCCCGAAGCACCCGTGACCAGTACCGTGCCCTCGGTCCGCGGCACCGTCTCGGAGGCCGCGGCCATCGGTTCCAGCCGTGGCACCAGCACGGCCCCCCGACGGAGGGCGAACTCGGGCTCGCCCGAGCCCAGGGCCGCGCCGAGGGCGGCCTCCGACTCGGGAGAGTCGTCGATGTCCACGAGCAGCAGGCGCCCGGGGTGCTCGGCCTGTGCCGAGCGGACGAGTCCCCTGACCGCCGAGCCGACGGGGTCGACCGGGTCGCCCTCCCCGGTCGGCACGGCCCCCCGGGTGACGACCGCGATCAGACGGTCCTGCGCCAGCCCTTCCCGAAGGGCCCCCAGGACCTCCGCCAGGACCGCATGCGTCGCTGAGGCCATGTCGGAAGGGGCCTCGACCGGGGCCGGGCGCAGGAGTTCGGGTTGCTCCGCGACCGGAGCGGCGGCGGTG
This sequence comes from Nocardiopsis listeri, assembly GCF_020741345.1. GTDB lineage: Bacteria > Actinomycetota > Actinomycetes > Streptosporangiales > Streptosporangiaceae > Nocardiopsis > Nocardiopsis listeri_A. The sequence continues at coordinate 4,313 of NZ_DYZD01000249.1, read as the reverse complement.
ACGGAACGGGGCGTCCAGGCGACGCGGTAGAGCTGTTCGGGGGCCGTCTCGGCGAGCGGTCGGCTCCACTCGGGCGAGGGTTCTTCGAGCCGGACCTCCTCCACGGTGAGAACGGGGTCGCCCTGGGAATCGACGGCGAGGACACGGAACCGGTTCGGTCCGGTCTCGGTCAGGCGCAGGGTCAGACGTTGCGCGGCGACGGCGTGGACCTCCACACCCCGCCATACCGTGGCGACCGTTCCGGCACCGTCGGAGTGGGCGGCCCGCAGCCCGGCCGTGAGCAGCGCCGGGTGGAGGGTGTACCCCCCGGACACGTCCACCGACTCACCGGCGCGGTCCAGGGAGCACTCGGCGTAGACGTCGTGACCGTCCCGACGTACATGCGCCAACGTGCGCAACGCGGGGCCCAACCCGAGTCCACGGCGGGCGAGCGCCGTGTACAGGTTCTCGGGGTCGACCGGGGAGCCGCTGGGGCGTATGAGGTGTTTCGGGGCCGCGGGCTCACCCGCGCCGAGTACGCCCCGAGCGTTCAGCGTCCAGTCGCGTCCGTGCGATTCGGGCCTGGAGAAGGCGCGCAGAACCCTGCGCCCCTCCTCATCCGGGGGTTCGACGACGACCCGGAGCGCCGTACCGCCGCTCTCGGGCACCACCAGCGGGCTTTCCAGGGACAGCTCGTCGATGACGTCACGGTTCACCTCGCCGGCCGCGTACATGGCCAGCTCCAGGAAGAACTCGGGGGGCGCGACCGCGGTCTCCCCGATCCGGTGGTCGGTGAGCCATGGCAGGTCCTGTGGGCTCAGGCGTCCGAGGAACATGTGTCCCCCGGAATCCGGAAGCTCCGTGGACGCGCTGATCACGGGGTGGTTCCGCCGGTCCAGTCCGACCGCGGCGACATCCGCGCTCCCTCGGGCCCTGGCGAGCCAGAGCCTCCTGCGTTGGAAGGGGTACGTGGGAAGGTCCACCGGGGGCCTGTCCCCCAGGACGCGCTCCCAGTCGAGGGCGACCCCGTTCGCGTGCGCTTCTCCCATGGCCCGCAGGAAGCGGTCGTCGCCGCCCTTGTTGCGGGCGAGTGTGGACAGCGGGACGGCCGGGCGGCCGTGCTCCTCGAAGGTCTCCCTCAGAGCGGAAGCGAGCACCGGGTGCGGAGCGGATTCCAGGAAGGCCTCGTGGCCCGCGTCGAGGAGCGCCGTGACCGCGTCGTGGAAGCGCACGGGCTCCCGAAGGTTGCGGTACCAGTAGACGGTGTCGAGCTCTTCGGTCGAGAGCGCACCGCCGGTGACGGTCGAGTAGAAGGGGATGCGGGAGGCCCGAGGTCGTACCGGTTCCAGGTCTGCGAGCATCTGTTCACGCAGCACCTCGACCTGCGGGGAGTGCCCCGCGACGTTGACCTCTGGGATCCTGCGCGCCGAGTGGCCCTCGGCGGTGAGGGCGGCCAGCAGCTCCTCGATCGACCCGGGGTCTCCGGAGACCCCGGTCGACGCCGGACCGTTCACGGCGGCCACGGCCAGGGCCTCGCCCCAGGGCAGGATCCTCTCCCCCACCTCGTCCGCGGGGAGATGGACGGACAGCATCGCCCCGGCCCCGTCGAGTCGGGACCAGGCCCGACTGCGCAGGGCCGCGATCCTGGCGGCGTCCGAAAGCGACAGCGCACCCGCGACGTAGGCGGCGGCCACCTCGCCCTGGGAGTGCCCGACGACCGCGGCGGGCTCGACCCCGTACTCACGCCAGATGGCGGCCAGCGAGACCATCATGGCGAACAGCGCGGGCTGGACCACGTCCACCCGGGTCAGGGAGGGGGCACCAGGTCGTCCGAGCAGCACGTCCACGACGTCCCAGTCCAGGAACTCGCCCAGGGCGTCGGAACAGGCGCGGAGTTCCTCGGCGAAGGCCGGTCGGGTCTGCCAAAGGCCCCGTGCCATGCCCTCCCACTGCGAACCCTGGCCGGGAAAGACGAAGACGGGACGCCTCGCCCGACCGGGGGCCGTGCCTCGGACCAGGTCCACGTGCTCGCCACCGCTCTCCAGCGCGGCGAGCCCTTCGTCCAGGCTTCGACCTTCGGACGCGAACACCACGGCCCGGTGCGAGAAGGCGCTACGGGACGTCGCCAGAGTGGCACCGAGGTCGACGACCTCGGGGGGCTCCTCCGCGATCCGCGCACGGAGCCTCCCGGCCATCGCACGCAACGCCCCCTCGCTCCTGGCCGCCAGGGTGACGGGCACCGTCTCCGGTCCGGGGGTCGTGGACCCCTCCGAGCCGTCGGCCCACTCCGGGGCCTCCTCCAGTACGGCGTGTGCGTTGGTACCGCTGATACCGAACGAGGAGACCGCGGCCCTGCGCGGTCCGTCCGTGCCGGCCCAGGGCCGGGCCTCCTCGAGCAGGCGCAGCCGTGACCGGCTCCATTCCACATGCGGTGTGGGCTCTTCCAGGTGCAGTGTCCTCGGCAGCAGTCCCCCACGCATGGCCATGACCATCTTGATCACGCCGCCCACACCGGCCGCCGCCTGTGTGTGGCCGATGTTGGACTTCAACGACCCCAACCACAGCGGAGAGTCCTCGGACCCGTCTCCGTAGGCGTCGGTGAGGGCGTTCGCCTCCACGGGGTCTCCGAGCACCGTCCCGGTGCCGTGTGCCTCCACCGCCTGGACGTCCGCGGGGGTCAGGTCCGCGTCGGCGAGGGCACGCCGGATCACCTGGCTCTGTGCTCGGCCGTTGGGCGCGGTGAGCCCGTTACTGGCGCCGTCCTGGTTGATCGCCGTCCCTCGGATGACGGCCAGCACCTTGTGCCCGTGCCTTCGAGCGTCGGACAGACGTTCCAGGAGGAGCATGCCGGCTCCCTCGCCCCACCCGGTGCCGTCGGCGTCCGAGGAGAAGGGACGGCACCTGCCGCTGGGGGAGAGACCCCCTTGACGCGTGAACTCGCTGAAGATCCCCGGGTCGGACATGACGGTGGCCCCACCGGCGAGCGCCCGATCACACTCGCCCGCGCGCAGCGCGCGTACCGCGAGGTGGATGGCCACGAGGGAGGAGGAGCACGCCGTGTCGACCGACAGCGTGGGGCCCTGGAGACCCAACGTGTAGGCGATCCGGCCCGAGGCCACGCTGGTGGTGGTTCCGGTGAGCAGGTACCCGGCGACGTCCTCCGTGGTCGTCGTCTCCTCGGGACCGTACTTTTGCGGCATGGCTCCGACGAAGACACCGGTGTCGCCGCCGCGGAGGGAGTCCGGGACGATACCGGCCCTTTCGAGGGCCTCCCACGAGGTTTCCAGCAACAACCGCTGCTGGGGCTCCATCGACGCCGCCTCTCGGGCGGATATGCCGAAGAACTCGGGGTCGAAGTCGGTGGCCTCGTGCAGGAAGCCGCCCTGACGGGTGGCACTGGTACCGGCGTCCCTTCCCTGCGACGCGAAGAGTGCGGACAGATCCCATCCGCGGTCGGTGGGGAAGTCCCCGACCACGTCGCGTCCTTCTCGGACGATCTCCCAGAGTCGTTCGGGGGTGTCGGCCCCGCCGGGGAACCGACAGGCCATGGAGACGATCGCGATGGGTTCGGACGGGTCCGCGGCGCCGACGCCCTGTTCCGCGTCTCCACGGTCCGTCTCCAGGTACGCGGCCACCGCCTCCGGGGTGGGGTGGTCGTAGACCAGGGAAGCGGGGAGTCGCGCCCCGACCTCACCGGCGAGCCCGTCACGGAACTCCACGGCGGTGAGCGAGCTCATCCCCAGGTCCTGGAAGGACGTCCGGGGATCGATGTCACCAGGGTGTTCGTAACCCAACAACGCCGCCACGTGCGTCAGGACGAGCGGTAGTGGGTCGAGCGCGGGCGCTCGGGTGTCGGTGTCGGCACCGGTGTCGGTGTCGGCTTCGAGGGGCTCGGGTGCCGGGATCTCGGAGGGGGCGGGAGACTCCCGACCCGGGCCCGTGACCGGCTCGGGCAACGGATACCGACGGCGCTGGAAGGCGTAGTGGGGCAGCGACACCCGATGTCCACCATCGAAGAAGCCGTCCCAGTCGACCTGGTCGCCGTCGACGTGCAACCCGGCGAGGGCGGCGACCGCGGTGACCGTCTCCTCACGGTCACGGCGGAGACCGGGCAGGAAGACCGCGTCGGAGGTGTACGACTCCTTCGCGCCGACGGTGAGCACGCCGTCCGGGCCCAACTCCAGGCACCGGACCACCCCCGCCTGTTCCAGAGCTCGTACGCCGTCCAGGAAACGGACCGGCTTCCTGGCGTGCCCGACCCAGTACTCGGGGTCGCTCAGCAGTCCCGGACCGGCGAGGCCACCGGTCACGTTGGAGACGACCGGGATCAGGGG
>NZ_DYZD01000248.1 GCF_020741345.1 Nocardiopsis listeri | reverse complement strand
CAACGGGCCCCTGGCCTTGATCGCCCCCGACGGCTCCGGCCAGGCCGATGGCGCCGACGCGCCCGCCGAGGAGGCCGAGGAGGCCGACGACACCGATGGCGCCGACGCGCCCGCCGACGACGAGAGAGACGGCGAACCCGCCCCTGAGGACGAAGGGCCCGGGACCGAGGAGGAGGCGCCTCCGGAGGCGCAGATCCTCGCCGAGCGGCGGCCCGTGTCCGTGGGCGAGCCCCTGAACACGGACGACGGGACCCCGCTGGCCGAGGTCCTTTCCCAGGAGGTCCCGGAGGAAGGGCGGTCTAGGGAAAAGGTGGACCAGCAGCCTTCGGCCAACGAGGAGCCCCCGCCGGAGTTCCGCTACGCCGAGGTGGCCGGGGTGGGCTGTGCCCCGAACGAGCGCATCGCCTACGGCACCGCAGGGGAGTTCTGGGAAGGGGACGGCACCCACAGTTGGGCCTTCGGGTTCGAGGGTGGTTTCGACACGGAGAACTGCGACGGCCGGTGGCACGCCATTCCGGTCTCCGGGGACCCGGACGCGCCGAACGGCAGGTACGCGTTCTGGACGTTCAACATCGGTTTCACGGACGCCCAATGTGAGATCTACGTTCACATCCCCGACGCGGAGAGCCCACGCTGGGTCGGGGGCGCCCCCGCCCAGTACCAGTTGCACCCGTCCGCGGACCCGTCGACCAGTGAGCCGTTCGCGTCCTTCACGGTCGACCAGGTCGCCGACAAGGGCGGCTGGGTGCACGTTGGCGCCTACACCCCGCCGGGTGACACCATCAGTGTGAAGCTCCAGAACAGTGGAGCCGACCAGATCGACGGCCAGAACACCAACGCCCATGTGGTGGCGTCGGCGGTCCGTACCCGCTGCAACTGATCCCCTACCGAGTGGGTCCGGCCTGTCGGCCGGACCCACCCCCGAACGACAACGGTGCCGCTCCTCGCGTGGGTAGCGACCCGATGAAAGGACCCGGCGATGTCCCGACAGCTCCTCAAGGTCGCACAGGATGGCAGGGACGCGCACCCGACCATCCGTGCAGCCCTGGCCGCGGCCCGGAGCGGCGCGCTCATTTCCATCGCGCCTGGACGCTATGAGGAGAGCCTGATGATCACCAAGGTGGTCACTCTCGCCGCCCAGAACGGGCGGGGCAGCGTCGAGGTCATCGCCGACTCCGGCTGCGCGGTCGCCTCCATCGCGGAGGCCGTCAAAATCACCGGTCTGGTCGTGCGCGGGCGTGACGGAGATAGGCCCACTGTCGACATCCCAGCAGGGCAGCTGGAACTGGCCGACTGCGAGGTGGACGGCTCGGCCTGGGCCGCGGTGGTGGTGCGCGACGACGGAGCGCTGGCCATGCGGGACTGCCGGGTCACCAACACCGGGGGCGCCGGGGTGGTCATCACCACCGGGCAGCCCACAGTCCTTGAGGACAGCACCATCGAGAACGTTGAGAGCACCGGTGTGGTCATCGGTGGCAAGGGCCGTCCCACCGTGCGCACCTGTACCATCCGTGACGCGCGCGGCAATGGTGTCTTCGCCAACGACCGCGCGGCCGGCTCTATCGCCGACTGCGAGATCACCGGTGTCACCAAGCCCGCCATCGTCCTGGACGACGATGCCACCACCACGATCAGTCGCGTGCGAGTCCACGACGTCGCCCAGGACGCGCTGCTGGTGTCCAGTAGCGGACGCCCCCGTGTCGAGGACTGCGCGTTCGAGGACGTCGGCGGACGCGGCATCGCCGTGCACAGCGGCGCCGACCCCCAGATCAGCGGGGTCACCATCACCCGTCCGACCACCGTGGGCGTGCACGCCTGGGGCAAGGCGCGCGGCATGCTGACCGGCTGCGCGGTGCACGACGCGGGGGAGGACGCGGTGCGCGTCGAGGACCGGTCCTCCACCGCGTTCGTGGAGATGACGGTGCAGGGCGGCGGGGGCGTCTTGGTCAGCGGGGGCAGCACCGCCGAGTTCGATCGCGGCCGGGTCGCGGAGACCACCGGGTCGGCTTTCACCATCGATGCCGCCGCGCCGTTCCTGCGCGGCGTGTCCATCAGCGAGGCCCGCGGACACGGCGTGCACTTCGCCGCCGAGAGCCAGGGCCGCGTCGAGGACGTCGGGATCGAGCGGGTCGGCCGCAGTGGCATCCAGGCCGGGGCCGGGTCACGCCCGCTGCTGAGCAACGTGCGGGTGCGCGCCGCCCGCGACAATGGCGTCACGGTCGCCACGGACGCGGTGGCCGACCTGCGGGACTGTGACGTGGCCGAATGCGGCGGTGACGGGATCTCCGTTCAGCCCGGCGGGGAGGTCACCGCGCTGCGATCGCGTATGCAAGGCGCCGGCCGCAACGGAGCGATGGTGGCCGCGGGTGCCCGCGCCGACCTGCGCCATTGCGAGGTCTTCGGCAACGTCGGCGACGGTGTCCTGGTTCACAGCGCCGAGGACGTCACACTGGACGCCTGCTCTGTACACGACAA